>NYSO01000047.1 GCA_002683015.1 Rhodobiaceae bacterium | reverse complement strand
TATTCTACCAAAAAATTTAAAAAATGTAATTTCCATTGGTCGATTGGATATAAATAGTGAGGGTTTAATTCTTTTGACTAATAGTGGTGAATTCTCAAGATATTTAGAATTACCCATTAATGATTTTGAGAGACAGTATAAAGTTCGTGTTCGTGGAGATGTTGATATTGATAAAATAAATTTAATTGAAAAAGGAATTACGATTGATGGAGTAAATTATTCTAGGAATAAGATAACTATTGGAAAAAAAACTGGAGTAAATTCATGGCTTTCAATTACTTTAAATGAAGGAAAAAATAGGGAAATTAGAAAACTGTTTAAACACATTGATTTAAGTGTAAACAGATTATTGCGAGTTTCCTATGGTCCTTTTAAGTTAGATGATATGAAAAAAGGTGAATTAAGAGAAATTTCAAGTAATTTTTTAAAAAAGAAATTTGATACTTATTTTTATTTATAATTAACGGAATTTTTATGAAAATTATTTCAGGAAACTTATCTGGTAGAGTTATTAAATCACCTAAGGGAAGAGTAACAAGACCTACAAGCGCAAGAGCAAAAGAATCTTTATTTAATTTTCTAGTGCATGGACTAAAATTTAACTTTGATCAGATGCATGTATTGGACCTCTTTGCTGGATCTGGTTCTTTGGGAATAGAGGCTTTATCAAGAGGCGCAAAGTTTTGTTCTTTTATTGACAATGATATGAATTCTATCACCACTATTAAAAATAATTTAGAGTATTTGGGTCTTGAGAAAAAGAGTTTTGTAAAAAAATATGATGCCACAAAAATTAATTTTAAATTTAAAAGCTCATTAGATTTAATTTTTTCTGATCCTCCATATAAAAATTTTTCTCAAACAAAAATAGCTATAGAAAGAATAAATAAGAAAAAATTAATTAATGATAATGGGATTATTGTAACTGAATTGTCCTCAAAGGATGAGACTCAAACTATTGAAGGATTTATTATAAATGATAAAAAGATCATTGGAGATACTCAGTTTTGTATTTATAGTTTAAATTAATTGAAAACATAAAAATTCCGAATATTATATTCGCACAAAAGAAAAGGGGAAGTTTATGAAAGGTTTAATGCAAGATTGGCCATTATTGGTTCATACATTCATTGATCATGCTAGCATTCACCATGGTGATAGAGAAATTGTTACCAGAAAGGTTGAGGGTGATATTCATAGAACTAATTATAGTGAAATTCATTCACGCTCTAGAAAATTTTCAAAAGCTTTAATAAAACTTGGCGTTAAAAAGTCAGATGTTATAGGGACTCTAGCTTGGAATACTCATCGCCATCTTGAGTCATGGTATGGCATTACCGGTGTTGGAGCTGTTTATCATACATTAAATCCTAGGCTTTTTTTAGAGCAACTAGAATANATAATTAATCATGCTGAAAATAAATTTATTATTTCCGATATTAGTTTTGTTAAAATTTTAGAAGGCCTTGAAGAAAAAATACCAAATGTAAAAGGTATAATTTTTCTAACTGATAAAGCAAATATGCCAGAAACTTCCTTAAAGAATGTATTTTGCTATGAGGAAATGATTGATNCTGAAGATGATAANTTTAGTTGGATAAAGGTTGATGAAGGAGACGCTTGCGGNCTTTGTTATACNTCAGGAACTACAGGTAATCCAAAAGGAGTTTTATATTCTCATAAATCAAATGTATTGCATACATTAGTTGCAAATAATGCTGATGCAATGGGTATAAAGTCAACAGATTCAGTAATGCCAGTTGTACCTATGTTTCACGCAAATGCCTGGGGTTTATCTTTTACAGCACCAATGTCCGGCTGCAAGATTGTTATGCCAGGAATGAATATGGATGGAGAAAGTATTTANCAACTTTTAACNGAAGAAAAAGTTACTTTTACAGCTGCTGTTCCAACAGTTTGGCTTATGNTATTNCAGTATTTAGAAGCTAATAATTTACAATTACCATACCTTGANCGAGTTGCCATAGGTGGNTCAGCTGTTCCTAGAGTAATGCTAGAAAAATTTGAAAGAGATTATGAAGTTTCTGTTATGCATGCTTGGGGTATGACAGAAATGTCACCTTTAGGAACAATTGGAGCATTTAAACATGGTATGGAAGACCTTAGTTTTGAAGATAAGGTAAATATTAAGCTAAAACAAGGTAGAGCATCATACATGGTTGAGATGAAGATCACTGATGATGAAAATAATGAAATTCCCTGGAATGGAAAAGACTTTGGAAACCTAAAAGTAAGNGGTCCATTTATTTCTAGCCAATATATGAAGGGCGATGGTGGAGAAATTCTTGATGAGGATGGTTTTTTTGATACAGGTGATGTAGCAACAATTGATGNAATGGGCTTCATGCAAATAACTGATAGGTCTAAAGATGTAATTAAATCAGGTGGTGAATGGATTTCATCCATTGAGCTCGAAAATGTTGCAGTTGGTCACCCTGATATTGCTGAAGCAGCGGTAATTGGTGTNCTTCACCCTAAGTGGGATGAAAGACCTTTGCTAATATGTGTTGCAAATGAAGGNAAAAGTCCTTCTACACAAGATGTNTTAGATTTTTTAGACGGAAAGCTTGCAAAATGGTGGATGCCTGACGATGTTGTTTTTGTANATGAGATNCCACANACAGCAACAGGTAAGATTCAAAAATTAACTCTTAGAGATCAATTTAAAGATTATGTTCTTCCATCTCTNAAGTAATTATTTGATAGCCCTATTTAGNCTATCATTTATTGCTACGCCAATTCCTNTACTTGGTATTGGGGCAATTGCTATTTTACTTCCTTTTGCTTCNTATTTTTCTAAAAGATAAAAAAGGTTTGAAGCTGCTTCCTCCAGATTACCAGATTTGCTCAAATTTGGTTCTTCGAAATTTTCTCCAAATCCAATAAAAACCTCATCTTTCTCTGGNTTTGTAATGTTAATTCTTAGCGGTACTGTTGGTGAGTAATGTTTCTTTAACATTCCAGGAGATAAATTTGATTTTTCTGAAACACTTGCATGTACGTTTTCAAAAATTTCTTCATTTATTTTCCTTTCAAGCATCTCTTTTGTTATTCCGCCATGCCTATAAATTATAATATTATTATTTTCTAATCCAATTACAGTACTTTCAACTCCTATATTAGTTTTTCCTCCATCTAAAATTAGAGGTATATCATCATTATTTTTAAATTGTTTTTCTACATGTGAAGCAGAGGTAGGGCTCAGCATTCCANATTTATTTGCACTTGGTGCTGCAATTGGATTACCTAATTTCTCNATAAGCGATAAAATAGTTTTNTTATTAGATATTCTTATTGCAATAGTTTCTGTGCCAGNGCAGANTTCTTTACAAATTCTTGAANTATCCTTTCTTCTTAAAACAACAGTAAGAGGGCCAGGCCAAAAATCNTTTACAATTNTTTCAATTTTATCATTAAATACGCCAATTTTTCTTGCTTGNTCTAACGTTGCGACATGAACAATTAATGGATTAGATTTTGGNCTATTTTTGTTTTTATAAATTTTTAAAACCGCTTCATTATTAGTNGCATCAGCACCTAACCCATAAACAGTTTCCGTTGGAAAACCAANAAGCTTTCCTCTTTGAAGNAATCCTATTGCCTCATTTATAGTCTTATTATTAATTTTTTTAATTTTTTTCATTTTAATTTTAATAATCCTATTGTTTTAAAAATTTGTGTATAATAAGTATTATTTTTTTANTTATATAGAGGTATATATGACATTTGCATCACCAGTTAAGCAAATGATTTTTGCTTTGAAAGAAATGGCAAATTACTCAGAAATTATTGAATCAGAATTATGGCCTGATCTGGATGATAACTTTATTGAAACATTGTTAAATGAAGCTGCTAANCTTGCTGATAATTCAATTGCTCCATTGAATCAATCNGCAGATAANGCTGGTTCAATTTTAAATAATGGAAATGTATCTACAGCTCCTGGCTTTAAAGAAGCTTATAAAGAGTTGGTAAATTCCTCATGGGGAACTCTTTCAGGCTTAAAAGATTATGGCGGCCAGGGCTTGCCTAAAACAATAGCTGTTATGATACAAGAATTATGGAATACATCTTGCATGAGTTTTTCTTTGTGCCCCATGTTAACACAAGGTGCTGTTGAGGCTATTAGCCATCACGGTACAGAAAATCAAAAAAAAGAATACCTTCCCAGATTACTCACAGGGGAGTGGTCTGGAACTATGAATCTTACAGAACCTCATGCTGGATCTGATGTGGGGGCTCTAAAGACTAGTGCAAAAAAGAATTGCGACGGTTCTTACAGTATTAAAGGGACAAAAATATATATCACTTATGGCGATCATGATATGGCTGAAAATATTATTCATTTAGTTCTTGCAAGAATTGAAGGTGCGCCTGAGGGTAATAACGGTATTTCACTTTTTATAGTTCCTAAATTTATTAAAAATCAAGAAACAAAAGAATTTGAAAAGAATGACCTACAATGTATTGGTTTGGAGGATAAATTAGGTATTCACGCTTCACCAACTTGTGTTATGTCGTTTGGAGAAAATGTTGGAGCTAAAGGATTTCTTCTTGGTAAAGAAAATAGGGGATTAGCATGCATGTTTACAATGATGAATAATGCTCGATTAAATGTTGGAATGCAGGGTGTAGGTATTGCTGAGAGATCATTGCAACAATCTTTGGAATACTCAAAAGAAAGAAGGCAAGGTCGTCACTATAACGGTAAATCAGAAAATAGTGTGAATATAATAGAACACCCAGATGTTTTAAAGATGCTTATTAAAATGGAAAGCCTTACACAAGCGTCCAGAGCAATTTGTTATGATAATGCTATAGCAATTGATTTAGCACAAAATCATAAAGATAATAAAATTAGAGAAAAATATCAGTTAAAGGCTGATCTTCTAACACCTATTTCAAAATCTTGGGCNACAGATATTGGCGTTAAGGTCACCTCACTTGGTATTCAAATTCATGGAGGTATGGGTTTTATTGAAGATACTGGTGTTGCCCAATATTACAGGGATTCAAGAATTGCGCCTATTTACGAGGGAACTAATGGAATCCAAGCAATTGATCTTGTTACTAGAAAATTAAAAATATCTGATGGACTAGCTGTTAAAAATTTTCTTGATGAAATAAAAGAAACATCAAAAAAATGTTCTGAAAAAAACGATAATGATTTTATAATAATTGCTAATAATTTAAATAATGCAATTACAGAAATTGAAATTTGTACTGAAAAATTATTAAAATGGACAAAAGAAAATAAATTACGCTCAGTTTTATTTTCTGCTTCAGATTATCTTGAATTATTTGGAATTACAGCTGGATCTCACTATCTTTCAAGGGGCGCTTTATCAGAAAAAAATATTAATAGTAAATCTTTATCAGCAAGAAAAGAGTTAGCTTTATTTTTTTCTACACAAATACTTGTTAATTCAAAGGCTTTATCAAGTTCTATTTGTTCAAGTAGTCAAAATTTAGAGAATTTTTTAGAGGATTTTTGATGGAGAAATTAAAAGAAAGAATTAATAAGGGGGCTCATAATTTAGTTTATCCTTTTGATCAAATACCTAACCCAGGAAAAATGCTGAAAGTAGCTGATGGTGTTTATTGGGTTAGAATGAGTCTACCTTTTGCACTAGACCATATTAATCTATGGGTTCTTGAAGATGGTGATGAATGGGTCGTAGTTGATACTGGTGTTGCTTCTGCAGAAATAAAATCAAATTGGAGAAAATGTTTTAATGAAGATATGAAATCTAAAAGAGTGAATAAAGTTATTGTCACACATCTTCACCCTGATCACGTTGGTTTGGCAGGATGGATTTCAAGAAAATTTTCTGCACCACTTTATATGTCTAGATCAGAATACCTTATGTGCAGGGTGCTTGTTGGTGATACAGGTAGAGAGGCCCCTGAGGAAGGTATGGATTTATACAGAGGTGCTGGATTTACCAAAATTCAACTCGATTCTTACGCTGAAAGATTTGGAGGTTTTGGAAGAGCTGTTTCTAAATTGCCTGATAATTACAGAAGATTAAGAGATAAAGAAATTATTAAAATAGGCAAGTATAGTTGGGAAGTGGTTGTTGGAAGTGGCCATTGCCCAGAGCATGTTTGCTTGTACTGTAAAGAGTTAAAGCTCCTAATTTCAGGTGACCAAGTATTACCTAAAATCTCATCAAATGTAAGTGTTTTTCCTACCGAACCGCTGTCAAACCCTTTAGAGGATTGGTTAGATAGCTGCCACAGCATTAAAGAACGGGTTCCCAACAATGTTTTAATTCTGCCAGCTCACAATGAGCCTTTCAGGGGTCTTCATGAGAGATTGGATAATCTTATAAATGGACATGAAAGAAATTTAGAAAGATTGTTAGAATTATGTAAGGAGCCAAAAAGAGCAATAGATGTTTTTTCTGTTTTATTTAAGCGAACTATATCTGACGATGTATTACTCATGGCCACAGGAGAGAGTATTGCTCATTTAAATTGTTTGTTAATGAGAAATTTAATAAATACAGACAAAGATAAAAATGGTGTAATTTATTATAAAAAAGTTTTATAAAAGTATTTAATTATGAATAAAAAATTAAAAATAACTGATGAAATTAAAAAATTATCCTTCGAGGAAGCTTTATCCGAGCTTGAGACAATTGTAGAAAATTTAGAGAGAGGTGATATTGAATTAGAGGACTCAATATCTATTTATGAAAAAGGAGTAATTTTAAAAGCACATTGTGAAGATAAGCTTAAAACTGCAAAAATGAAGATTGATAAAATTATTTCTCATCCTGATGGTGATTTCAGTTCAGAACCATTAGACGAAATATAGTTTAATGAATAAAGTTTTTCAGAAATCTCTTAAAGATTCATCCTTAAAAATAGAAAATATATTATCAAAAATTTTAGAAAAAAAAATAAGTAAGAATAAAACTTTGAATGATGCTATGCGTTATTCTGTTTTGGGGGGTGGCAAAAGAGTAAGACCTTTTTTAGTAGCCGAATGCTCAAAGTTTTTTGATACAGACGAAGATGAAATTATGCAAATAGCAGCGGCTATTGAATTACTTCATGTTTATTCTCTTGTTCATGATGACCTACCATCCATAGACAACGATGATTTAAGAAGAGGTAAGCCATCAACACACAAATATTTTGATGAGGCAATAGCTATATTGGTTGGGGATGCGCTTCAAGCGTTATCATTTGAAATCTTATCTAATAACTACAAGANAATTAAAAAAACANATCAAATNATTTTAATAAACTCTTTTGCACAATATGTTGGTCAAGACGGAATGGTAGGAGGCCAAGCAATAGATATTGATAAAAATCAAAATAATTTAAGNATTGAGAAGCTTCTAGAGATGTATAAATTAAAAACTGCAAATTTAATCAGTNTTTCTTGTCAGGTAGGAGGTATCGTAAGCGGTGCTGAACAAAAAAAGGTAAATGCATTAAAAAACTTTGGTGACAATCTTGGGATAGCCTTTCAAATTTCTGATGATATTCTTGATATTATTGGTGATGAGAATGTTACTGGAAAAAGGGTTGGAAGTGATTTAAAAAACAATAAGAAAACCTTTTTAAATTTTTTTGATATTGATGANTCAAAAAGAGAGATTAAAAAATATTGCGATTTATCTATTTCTTCTCTAAAGATATTTGGCCCAGTCCCTGAAACTTTATTAGGACTTGTAAACTTTATTAGAGAAAGAGAATTTTAGTAAAATTTTATGAATATAAAAAAAACACCTTTGTTGGATAATATTAGTTCTCCTGATGATTTNAAAAACCTATCAGATATAGAATTAAAAGATCTTGCTNATGAATTAAGGCAGGAAACAATACACTCTGTNTCAAAAACAGGAGGGCATTTAGGNGCAGGNCTTGGTGTGGTAGAATTAACNGTAGCCCTTCATAGTATTTTTGAAGCTCCAAAAGATAAAATTATTTGGGATGTTGGGCATCAAAGTTATCCTCATAAAATATTAACTGGTAGACGTCATAAAATGAGTACCTTACGGCAAAAGGATGGTTTGTCTGGTTTTGCAAAAATAGATGAAAGTAAGTTTGATGCTTTTGGCGCAGGTCATAGNTCAACTTCAATTTCATCAGGCTTAGGAATGTCTATAGCTAGAGACCTAAAGAATAATAATAATAATATCATATGTGTTGTAGGCGATGGAGCGATTAGCGCTGGTCAAGCTTATGAGGCAATGAATAATGCAGGTGCATTAAAATCTCGCTTAATAGTCATTCTTAATGATAATGATATGTCTATAGCTCCGCCCACCGGAGCAATGAGAGCATATTTAGCAAAATTAATATCAGGNGAAAAATATTTGGGCTTTAGGAATTTTGCCAAACAAATTGTTGAAAAGCTTCCGAAGTCTATTGAGAAAGGCGCCAAAAAAGCTGATGAAGTTTCAAGGACTATTTCTGGTGAGGGTACATTATTTGAAGCTCTAGGTTTTTATTACGTTGGCCCCATAGATGGTCATAATTTAGANCATTTATTACCTATTTTGAGGAATATTAAGGATACCNATCAGGGTCCAATTTTACTTCATGTAGTTACAAAAAAAGGTAAAGGTTATTTACCTGCCGAAAATTCAAACGAAAAGTTTCATGGTGTATCNAAGTTTAATATAACAACAGGTGAACAACAAAAATCAAAAAGTAATAATCTTTCTTTCACTAATATTTTTTCTAATGCTCTAATTAAAGAAGCTGAAAAAGATAAAAATATTATCGCAATTTCTGCTGCAATGCCTTCAGGAACCGGATTAAATCATTTTCAAAAAAAATTTCCTGAAAGATTTTTTGATGTAGGTATNGCNGAGCAACATGCAGTGACTTTTGCGGCAGGTCTTGCTATTGANGGCATGAATCCATTTGTTGCAATATATTCAACATTTTTACAAAGGGCNTACGATCAAATAGTTCATGATGTAGCAATTCAAAACTTACCAGTAAAATTTGCGATTGATAGAGCAGGTCTTGTTGGAGCGGATGGACCAACTCATGCTGGTAGTTTTGATATTTCATTTCTTTCAACATTACCAAATTTTACTATAATGGCTGCTTCAGATGAAATAGAGCTGGCAAGGATGGTTAAGACTGCATCAATTTATAATGAGGGTCCTATTTCTTTTAGATATCCTAGAGGGTCAGGAGAAGGTTTAATTGTTCCAGAAAGCTATGATCCTATAGAAATTGGTAAATCCAGAATAATTTCAGAAGGAAGTAAGATAGCTATTTTAAGTTTAGGAACAAGACTNTTAGAGGTAAAAAAAGCTTCTGATATTTTAGAGACATTTGGTTTATCCACAACTGTAGTAGATGCTCGCTTTGCCAAACCACTTGATGAGAGTATGATTATAAAATTATCTGAAAATCATGAAGTAATTATAACTATTGAAGAAGGTTCCTCAGGAGGTTTTGGATCATCTGTACTAAATTTATTAGCAAATAGTGCAAAGTTAGATAGAGGCTTAAAGATAAGGTCTTTAACCTTACCCGATAGATTTATTGCTCATGCAACTCCTGAAGAAATGTACGATGAAGCTGAACTAGTTAGAGATAAAATAGTAGAAAAAGTTTTGAATACTATGAATATTAAGTCTCCAGATCTAAAGATTGTAGATCCTAAAAAATAACATTAGCTATTTTGTGCTCTATCTCTTAAAAAGTGATCAGCTAAAACACAAGCAACCATAGCTTCTCCAACTGGAACAGCTCTAATACCAACACAAGGATCATGTCTTCCTTTGGTTGAAATTTCAGTATTCTTTCCTGATTTATTAACTGTCTTTTGATTACTTCTTATTGATGAAGTTGGCTTAATTGCAAATCGTATTACTATATCTTGACCAGAGCTAATTCCACCAAGTATCCCTCCGGAGTTATTTGTTTCAAATGAAGGCTGATCACCTTTCATAAACATCTGGTCTGAGTTTTCACTTCCTTTAATTTTTGCAGCTTCAAATCCATTACCAATTTCTACACCCTTAACAGCATTTATACTCATAATCCCATTTGCNATTTCAGCGTCGAGTTTTCCATAAATCGGNGCGCCTAATCCAACAGGAANATTTTTTGCAGTAATTTCAATTATAGCTCCNCAACTATCTCCCGCTTTTATAAGATCTTCAATATATTTCTCCCAAACATCAATAGAAGATGGATCTGGAGACCAGAATGCATTTTTCTCTATAAAATTATCATCCCAGTTTTCTCTGTTGATCTTATGTTCNCCCAGTTGAACAAGAGCACCTTTAATTTCTATCTCAGGAAGTATTTTTCTAGCTACTGCTCCAGCAGCAACCCTCATAGCAGTCTCTCTTGCGGATTGTCTTCCACCACCTCTAACATCTCTTATTCCGTATTTTGAAAAATATGTATAATCCGCATGTCCAGGTCTAAACTTTTCTTCAATTTCTGAATAGTCTTTTGATCTTTGGTCAGTATTTTCAATTATTAAAGAAATTGGTGTTCCNGTAGTTAATTTTCTTCCATCCTCNTCAATGACTCCTGATAGTATTTTGACTTCATCACTCTCTTTTCTTGGACTTGTAAATTTACTTTGGCCTGGCTTTCTTTTGTCTAAAAACTTTTGAATATCATTTTCACTTAATTCAATTCTAGGTGGAGTTCCATCAATTACACATCCTATTGANGGACCATGAGATTCACCCCACGTAGTAAATCTAAAAAGGTGACCAAATGAATTATGTGACATATTTTTTAATCCTAAACAGTTGATATATCTGGAGCATCCTCAGACTTCATTCCAATAACATTATAACCAGAGTCAACGTGATGTATTTCACCAGTTACCCCAGAGGANAAATCTGATAGGAGATATAATGCAGAGTTTCCAACCTCATCAATTGATACAGTTCTTTTTAATGGAGAATTATATTCATTCCATTTTAAAATATACCTAAAATCTCCTATTCCNGATGCTGCTAATGTCTTTATAGGACCTGCTGAAATTGCATTTACTCTTATATTTTGTGAACCTAGATCTTTAGCAAGNTATTTTACACTGGTTTCTAAGCCAGCCTTAGCAATTCCCATGACATTATAGTGTGGCATAACCTTTTCAGCTCCATAATANGTTAAGGTTAGGAGCGAGCCTCCATTTTTCATAAGTTTTTCTGCTCTTTGAGCAATGGAGGTAAAAGAAAAACAAGAAATATTTAAGGTTTGTAAAAAATTTTTTTCAGATGTATCTAGATATCTACCATCTAATTCATTTTTATCAGAAAAACCTATTGCATGTACTACAAAATCTAACTCTCCCCAAAGTGAGTTAANAGAGTTAAATGTTTTATCGATACTTTCTTGATTTGANACATCGCATTCGAAAACATTTGAGGAATTTAATTCCTCTGCTAGAGGTGTAACTCTTTTTTTGATTGCGTCTCCTTGATAGGTAAAAGCTAATTCTGCTCCATTGTTTGCACAAGCCTTTGCTATTCCCCAAGCAATTGATCTATTATTGGCAACACCCATAATAAGACCTTTTTTTCCTGATAAGATATTTGTTTTAATTTCCATTTTTTCTTTTGAATAAATCTATATTAATATTGTTAGTGATTTTTTTGTAAAAAATCAAATTTAAGGAATACAGTCTTAATACTGAATTGTATAATTAAAAATATAATTAATGGAAGGTAAGATTTATGAAAATTGGATTATCAAAAATTAAAGAGAGGAATCCTTATATTTTATTTAATAAATGGTTTGANTCAGCATCAAAAAAAGAGATTTCTGATCCTAATGCAATTTCTCTATCAACTGTAAATTCAAAAGGACAACCTAATGTAAGAATTGTATTGATGAAAAGTTTTAATGANGATGGNCTTACTTTTTTTACAAATTCGAGTAGNTCTAAAGGAAAGGAAATCGAATCAAATACAAATATTGCTGCTTGCTTTTATTGGAAATCTATTGAGAAACAAGTAAGAATTCGTGGTAAGGTTAGAAAAATTTCGGAAATTGANTCCGATGCTTATTTTTCTTCGAGAGATAGAAAATCAAAAATTGGAGCTTGGGCATCTCTTCAGTCTAAGGTGCTGAAGAATAGAAAAGAACTTGAAAAAAGATTTAATTTAATTTCTAAAAAATATAAAAATATGGATATCCCTAGGCCACCTCATTGGGGTGGATTTATAATTAAACCTGTTGAAATAGAGTTTTGGCATAATAAGCCATATAGGTTACATGAAAGAGTATTATTTAAACTTAAAAAAGGAAAATGGGTTAAGTCTTTTTTATACCCTTAAACAATACTATAATCTGCCTTTAGGCCTTGACCATCGACTTTAATAATCTTGTTTTTTACCATCCTATTTAAATGAGCTAATGTAGACATTGAGGCGGCTGGGTGAAGTCCAGGATCGACATCAGAATAAATAATTTTAACCATTTCGTTGATTTTGAAGTTACCTGACTTTATAGCCTTAATTATCTGTTCTTCTCTATTTATTCTATGTTCAATATATTTATTTACTAAATCATGAGGGTTATCAATTTGAGTACCGTGAGTGGGTAAATAGATATTATCATTTCTATCTAATAGTTTTTCTAGAGATTTTAAGTATTCATCCATATCACCATCAGGAGGAACAATTACTGTTGTTGACCAACCCATAACGTGATCTCCAGAGAAAAGAATTTTTTCTTCAAGTAGGGAATAACACATATGGTTTGAGGTATGTCCAGGTGTATGAATTGCCTCTAAAGTCCAATCAAAACCTTTAATTAGATCTCCGTCCTTTACTATCACATCAGGTTTAAAGGAATTATCATAACCCTCCTCAAATTGATTATTTGTTTTAGTATCCATAGCCTCATTAAAATAAGAATATATAGGTGCACCAGTTATTTCTTGAAGTGGTTTTGATAAAGGAGAATGATCATTATGAGTATGTGTCACAATAATATGTGAAATTTTATTTTTTCCTGATGTCTTTATTATTGCCTTTAGATGATCGTCATCAATTGGTCCTGGATCTATTATCGCTAATTCTTTTGTTCCTACGATAAATGTTCCGGTCCCTGTAAAAGTAAAAGGTCCAGGATTTTTTGCTATTAATCTCTTTACTAGAGGGGTAATTTGATCACTAGCACCGTATTCAAAAGAAAAATTTGAAAGAGAGCTCATTTAAGAAGTTCCGCCTACTGTTATTTCATCAAGTCTAAGTGTTGGCTGACCAACTCCAACAGGTACACTCTGACCAGCTTTTCCACAAGTACCAATACCATCATCAAGACATGTATCATTTCCAACCATTTTAATTTTTTTCAACGCTTGAGGTCCATCCCCTATTAGTGTTGCACCTTTAATTGGCGCGCCAATTTTGCCATTTTCAATTTGATAACCCTCAGTACATGAGAAAACAAATTTCCCTGATGTTATATCAACCTGCCCACCTCCAAAATTGACCATATATAAGCCTTTTTTTACAGATTGTATAATTTCATTAGGGTCATATTCTCCATTTGTCATGAAGGTATTAGTCATTCTCGGCATTGGTAAATGCATGAAACTTTCTCTTCTTCCATTTCCTGTAGGGTTCTGATTCATTAATCTAGCATTCATTTTATCCTGGAGGTAACCTTTTAAAATACCATTTTCAATTAGTATAGTTTCTCTGGTAGGGGTTCCTTCATCGTCTATATTTAATGATCCTCTCCTATCAGGTAAACTGCCATCATCAATAACAGTCACTTGTTCATCTGCAACTTTTTGACCAACCATGTTCGTAAAAGCTGAGGTTTCTTTTCTATTAAAATCTCCTTCTAAACCATGTCCAATAGCCTCATGCAGAAGAACCCCAGGCCATCCTGAGCCCAAAACCACAGTCATTTCTCCAGCAGGAGTATCTATTGAGTCTAGGTTAGTTATTGCCTGCTTAAGCGCCTTTTTCGATGCATTTTCATAAAATTCTTTCGAGATTAATTTTTTGTAATCCCATCTACCACCTGTTCCATAAGATCCAGACTCTTGTCTTTTTCCATTGTTAACAATTACAGATATATTTAATCTCACCAAAGGTCTCTCGTCAGTATTGATTTCACCGTTCTTATTAAAAATTGTTATTGACTGAAAATTTCCTGATAAGCTGACACTTACCTGCTGAACTCTATTGTCATAAGACCTCAGAAAGGTATCAATATTTTTAACTAACTTAACTTTTTCATTAAAAGAAATGCTATTTAAAGGATTTTCATTTGAATATAATTGATTGTTTAAATTTTTTATTTTTTTAGTTTTATCTGAGATAATAACACTATTTCCTATTTTTGCTGCCTGGACTGTTTCAAGAGCTTTTTCAATAGACCCTTTATTTAAAATAGTTGAATTAGCATAACCGGTGGTTTCACCTGAAACCATTCTAATACCAAATCCACTGTTAATATCAAAACTTGAATTTTTAAGTCTACCATCATCAAAAATAAATGACTCACTTGGTGTTGATTCAAAAAAGAGCTCACCTTCATCTGAGTCACGTAATCCTTTTTCAATTAATAATGCTACATCACTTTTATCGATATCTTCAAAAATATTTTGCATAAGTCATATTCCTAAAAAAAATGTTTAAAGATTTTAATAATAAAATATTCCATTTGGTATGAATACGATATATTTACTAACTATGAAATATATTTCTACAAGAGGAAAATCTCAAAATCTTCAATTTGAGGATGTTTTACTTACAGGTTTAGCGCCTGATGGCGGTCTTTATGTTCCTAAAGAATGGCCTATTTTAAATCACAATGAACTTAAAAATGATAAATATCATAAAATTGCAGCAGAAATTTTATATCCTTTTTTAGATAGCTTTGTTAGCTATGATGACCTTATTAAGTTAACCGAAAATGCATATAGGTCATTTGATATCGAAGAAATGGCACCATTGGTAAAACTTGAAGAAAATAGATACATATTAGAATTATTTCATGGTCCAACATTGGCCTTTAAAGACTTTGCAATGCTTTTACTAGCAGAATTATTTGATCTTTCTTTAAAAAAAAGAAATGAAAAAATAACTATCATTGGGGCAACTTCTGGTGACACAGGAAGTGCAGCTATTGAAGCATTCAAGAATAGTCAAAATGTAAATGTTTTCATTTTCTTTCCAAAAGGAAGGGTATCTGAGGTTCAAAGAAAACAAATGACCACTACTGATGGACAAGGTGTATTTCCGATAGAAATAGATGGTACTTTTGACGACTGTCAAAATATTGTAAAAGACCTCTTTAAAGATAAAAACTTTAATAATGAGGTAAAGCTCGGGGCTATAAACTCAATCAACTGGGGAAGAATAGCTGCACAAATTGTTTACTATTTTACATCTTTTAAATTGTTAAATAATGGACCAGTTTCCTATTCTGTACCAACAGGAAATTTTGGCGATATTTTAGCTGGATGGGTCGCGAAAAAAATGGGTCTCCCAATTAAGAATCTTATGATTGCAACAAATGAAAATGATATTCTTTCTAGGGCATTAAAAACTGGTACTTATTCAATTGATAAAGCTAAGGCTACAATTTCACCTAGTATGGATATTCAAATTTCAAGTAATTTTGAAAGATTACTTTTTGAAGCTTACAACAGGAATGCATCTAATATTAAAGTACTAATGGATACTCTCAAAGAGTCTCAAGAGTTTAAAATAGAAAAAAATGCATTAAATTTCATTAAAAATGACTTTTTAGCCACAAGCATCTCTGAAAAAGAAACAAAGGAATGTATTGCAGATGTTTATAAAAAAACTGGTTATATCCTGGATCCACACAGTGCTGTTGGTTACGCAGCGTCAAAGTTAATGGATGATAGCAGTGGTTCAATCGTTACTCTTGGTACTGCACATCCTTCAAAATTTCCTATTGCTGTTGAGGATAGTATTAATATTAAGCCTGATATACCAGAAAGGCTGAAAAAAATTATGAATAAATCAGAGAATTTTTCAAAGATGGAAATTGATTTGAAGAAAATAAAAAACTTTATTAGTAAAAATATTAAATAGGAGTAGTAAATTTGGGATTTCTTTTTGTTAGATATTTAGTAATTATTTTTTTTATTTCTTACTCACAACAATTACGTGCTGAATATTTAACTTTAGATTCACATATTGATATTCCATTTGATTATATGATTAATCCAGAACATGACCCTGGAAATAATACTGATATGCAAGTTGATTTTCAAAAAATGCTGGAAGGTAATCTTGATGGAGGTTTCTTTATTGTTTATGTCGGTCAGTCTGAATTAAATAAAAATGGCTATCAGGAGGCAAAGGAAAAAGCCATAATAAAATTCAATGCTATAAATAAAATGGTTGAAAAATATCCAAATAAGATTGTCCTAGTGAAGAGTCCTGAAGAAGTTTATGAAGCAAAAAGAGATAAAAAATTATTTGCTGCAATAGGTATTGAAAATGGCTATGTAATAGGTGAAGATATTGAATTATTAAAATATTATTATGATCTAGGCGCTAGATATATGACGCTCTCGCATATTGGACATAATCAAATATCTGATAGCTCATTACCAAAAAAATCTCTCAATAATGATATTGAAATGCACGGAGGGTTATCTAATTTTGGAAAAATTACTGTTAAGAAAATGAATGAATTAGGCATGATGATAGATATTAGTCATGTTTCAGATAAATCGGCTTTGCAGGCTATTAAATTATCACATCACCCTGTAATCGCTTCTCATTCAGGGGCAAGATCAGTAGCTGATCACCCAAGGAATATTCCTGATAATATTATTAGAGAAATTGCAAAAAAAGGCGGAGTTGTTCAGGTTGTAGCCTTTTCATCTTATGTGAAAGTAAATAAAAAAAGGACAGAGTCTATTATTAATTTAAGAGACTCAATTCTAACTATGACCGGTGACAATAATTTTATTCCAGAAAAGCATATGAAATTAATTGAGTATAAAAATGGTATGGATAAAATTAATAAAGAATTTCCATTACCCGGTATTGATAGTTTTATTGATCACATAGATCATATAGTCGATTTAGTAGGTATTGATTATGTTGGAATTTCCTCAGATTTTGGTGGAGGAGGAGGAATAGAAGGGTGGTCTAATGCATCTCAAACTTTTAATATAACAAATTCATTATTATTAAGAGGTTATTCTAAAGATGAGGTTAATAAAATTTGGTCTGAAAATTTTTTAAGAGTTTGGAAAAATGTTTCAAATAATGTAATAAACTAATTTTTTAAAATTAAATAATTTCTCTTTTTCAAATAAATTATTATAATTATTTCTTATTAAAATTTTTAAATTGGGAGACTAACATGACTATTAAAGAAGGCGATACATTACCAGAGGTTACTTTACACCATATGACTGAAAAAGGGCCAACACCAATTACTTCAAGTGAGTTATTTGGAGGTAAAAAAACAGTTCTCTTTGCTGTTCCTGGAGCATTTACCCCAGGTTGTTCAATGCAACATTTACCTGGTTTTGTAACCAATTCACAAGAAATTTTAGATAAAGGAGCTGATCAAATAGTATGTTTATCAGTTAATGATGCTTTTGTAATGGATGCTTGGGGAAAAGATAAGGGCGCTGAGAAGATACTAATGCTTGGTGATGGTAATGGTGATTTTACTAAAGCAACTGGATTAACTATGGATGGATCAGGTTTTGGCTTAGGTTCAAGATCTTTGAGATATTCAATGATAATTGATGATAATACTATTTCAAAATTAAACTTAGAATCTAATCCTGGTGAAATATCTGAATCAAGTGCTGAAACTATTTTAAACCAACTTTAGAAATTTTATATTTCTTTTATACCCATTCGAGCGAGCTCATCAGCTCGCTCGTTTCCTAAATTTCCTGCGTGTCCTTTTACCCAATTCCATTTAACTTCCCTTTTATTCTGAATTTCATCAAGCTGTATCCATAAGTCACTATTTTTCACGGGCTTTTTAGCTGATGTTTTCCAGTTATTTTTTTTCCAATTAAAAATCCACTTTGTAATACCATCTTTTACATAATTTGAATCCGTATATAGAGTTATTTTATGATTTTCATTTAAGTATTCTAGTGCTTTTATAGCAGCAATTAATTCCATTCTATTGTTAGTTGTATTATCTTCTCCTCCAAAAATTTCAAAAGTTTCATCTCCTATATTTATGGTAGCACCCCAACCACCTGGCCCTGGGTTGCCTGAGCATGCTCCATCAGTATAAACTATAGCTTTTTTATCCATTTAGATATAATTTCCTAAATTTTCATTTAATTCATGAAACTCTAATCTCTTTAGAAATTCTAGAGGGTCTTGATAATTAACAATATCAAGATCATTTTTGTTATTCCAATTATCAATTCTAGTCAGTAAGAAACGTAATGAGGACGCATGGCAAAGAACTGGAATTGCATTAATTTCTTCTTCTTCTAATTTTCTTATTGTTTGATAACCTTCAAGTAAATTTTCAAAATAATCTTTTTTAAATTTATTTTCCTCATCGAAGCACCATGCATTTATACAAATACATAAATCATATATAAAAAAATCATTACACGAGAAATAAAAATCAATTAATCCTGAAACTTTGCCCTTTTTAAAAAGAACATTATCTGGAAATAAATCTGCATGAATTACACCTGATGGTAAATTTTTTGGCCATTTATATTTAATCTCAGCAATTTGATTATCAATTTTTTCAAATAAATTTGTTTCTAATTTATTAATTTTATCTTTATTTTTTTTTAGTAGTCTTTCCCAACCAGAAATTGATAAATCATTTATTTTTTTCNTAGGAAAATCTAAAGTACCAAGGTGCATTTCAGCAAGAGCTTTTCCAATTTCAAAAGTATGATCTTGTTTAATATCTAAAGCTGACTCTCCCTCTAAAAAAGTTAAAATAGCAGCAGGTTTTGACTTAATATTACCAATATAATTTAAAGAGGAATTTTTAATTGG
>NYSO01000005.1 GCA_002683015.1 Rhodobiaceae bacterium | reverse complement strand
TGCAACAGCAGGTGGTATATCTCTTATTAATCTTGGATCAAAAGGTGCTGGAATTATATAGTCAGGTCCATATCTTGGCCTTGCTCCAGAATAAGCAGCAGCAACCTCATCCGGTACATCCTCGCGAGCTAATTTTGCTAATGATTCCGCGCATGCGATTTTCATATCTTCATTTATAGTTGTTGCCCTTACATCTAGAGCGCCTCTGAAGATATATGGAAATCCTAGAACATTGTTCACCTGATTTGCATAATCTGATCTTCCAGTTGCCATTATACAATCAGGCCTTATTTCTTTTGCAATTTTTGGATCAATTTCAGGATCTGGGTTTGCCATTGCAAATATTATAGGATTTTTATTCATGGTTTTAATCATTTCAGTCGTTAATGCTCCTTTAACAGAAAGACCAAGAAAAATATCTGATCCTTTTACTGCGTCTGCAAGGGTCCTATCTTTCGTTTGAACAGCATGAGCTGACTTCCATTGATTAATATTGTCCTGTCTTCCTATGTAAATTGGACCTTTTGAGTCACAGAGTACTGCATTATCATGAGGAAGCCCCATAGCTTTTAATAATTCTAAACATGCAATTCCGGCTGCTCCTGCACCATTTATAACAACTTTCATATCAGCNATATTTTTACCAGTAAGGTCGAGNGCATTNATTATACCNGCTGCTGATATAATAGCAGTTCCATGTTGATCATCATGAAAAACGGGTATNTTTAATCTTTCTCTTAATTTGCTCTCAATTATAAAACAATCNGGAGCNCTTATATCTTCAAGATTAATTCCACCAAAAGATGGCTCAAGACTTGCAATTATATCNGAAATTTTATCAGGATCTTTTTCATTTATTTCTATGTCAATTGAGTCAACATCNGCAAATCTTTTAAACAGTACAGCTTTACCCTCCATTACTGGTTTAGAGGCTAGAGGACCAAGGTCACCTAATCCAAGGATTGCAGAACCATTNGATATTACTGCNACAAGGTTGCCTTTAGCAGTATAATCATATGCGCTATCAGGGTTATCAGATATTGCCAATACAGGNGCAGCAACNCCAGGTGAATAAGCTAAAGCCAAATCTNTTTGAGTTGCCATTGGTTTAGTTGCATTGATTTCTATTTTTCCAGGNCTGCCTTCAGAGTGAAACTTTAGAGCCTCTTTTTCGTCATAGCTGGTTTCGTTTATGTCATTTTTATCTTTCAAGATCTTTTACCAATCCTATAATATTGTTTCATAATTTGATGACAAATAAACAAATCTAATAAAAGCGTCAAGCATTTTATAATAAAATAATAAAAATAATTAATATTTCAAATTAATATTACTATTTTATAGATAAATTAGTAATTAATTAATAAAAATTATTTTTAGTTTTTCTTTTATTAAGTGGTATTTATAAGAGTAATTAATTTTTAACTATTATCCTCTTTGTTTAAAAGGAAATATATGACGTCCAAGACCAAAGCGCTAGCTGAAGACTGTAATTTTAATTTTGAAGAAGTTTTTAGTGAAAAACAAATTTATTCGTCTGAAATTAATAATCTTCTAAAACGATATGTTAAGGAGCAATTAAAAAATGCACATGAAGTTGCTCAAAGACGACTTGAAAATAACATATATAAAGGAAAGGAATGCGCTCAACAATTATCATTTATGCATGATAAACTTATAGTGAAATATATTGATTTTCTGAGCAAATATTTACACCCACTCAACAACCCTACTGAAGCAGAAAAGATTTCGGTCTTAGCTACAGGAGGATATGGAAGAGGTCTTTTGGCTCCAGGATCAGATATAGATCTTCTTTTTTTATTGCCATATAAGAAAACTGCCTGGTCTGAAACAGCTATAGAAAACACTTTATATTTTTTATGGGATTTAGGTTTAAAAGTTGGCCAAGCAACAAGATCAATTTCAGAAAGTATTCTATTAGCAGAAAAAGACCAGACAATTACTACTTCAATGCTCGATGCCAGGCATTTATGGGGCAATGAACAGCTGAGTAAAGATTTTAATCATTCTTACAGAGAAAAATTGGAACAAATGTCATCAGCGGATTTTATTCAGGCTAAGCTCGATGAGCGCGAAGAGAGGCAGCATAAAGCAGGTCAATCTCGATATCTTGTTGAGCCAAATATAAAAAATGGTAAGGGAGGCCTTAGGGATTTAGAAATGCTAAGCTGGATGACAAATTTTTGTTATAATTGTTCTCGTCCAGACGAAATGCTTAAAAATGGAATTTTAAACAAAGATGAATCAAAAACTTTTTTAAAATGTGAGAATTTTTTATGGCATGTTAGATGTCAACTTCATTATATAGCAAATAGACCCGAGGAAGTTATAAATTTCAATGATCAGAGGGAGATGGCAAAAAAGCTTGGATATGAAGATAGGAAAGGTCTTCTAGGTGTTGAGAGGTTTATGCGGCACTATTTTTTAATTGCTAAAGAAGTTGGCGATTTAACAAGATCAATTTGTTCTATATTAGAAGAAAAAGAGAAAAAACACATACCAGTAATTTCAAAGGCGCTGTCGTTTTTTTCTGAAAAAAAGGTTGAAAGCTTCATATTAAATTCTGGAAGAATTGATATACCAAATAATAATTTTTTTAAAAATGATCCTTTGAATATTATAAAATTATTTTATTTCTCTATGAAAAGGGATGTTTTAATTCACCCTAATGCTATTAGGGTTTTGAGAAAAAACCTTAGTTTAATTGACAGAGATTTAAGGGGTAATGAAAAAGCAAATGAAATTTTTCTTGAAATTTTATTGAATAAAAAAAATTCTGAGGAAACCTTAAGAGAGATGAATGAAACAGGAGTTCTTGGACGCTTTATTCTAGATTTTGGAAAGATCGAAGGTTTAATGCAATTTAATATGTACCATCACTTTACAGCTGATGAACATTTATTAAGAGCAATTGGAGAGCTAAATAAATTATTTTCTAAAAAAAATAGTAATATTACAAAACTTATTTTAGAGCTTATTAATTCCGGTCTTAATAAAAAAATTCTAACAATAGCTCTATTTTTTCATGACATTGCTAAAGGTCGTGATGAAGATCATTCAATAGCAGGAGCAAAAATTGTTAAAAAATTTTCTAGTAGATTTAATTTATCTGATTATGAGCTTGAAACAATTTCATGGTTAGTTAAGGAACACCTTGTTATGAGTGACTTTTCTCAAACAAGAGATGTAATGGATACAAAAACTGTAGAAGATTTTTCTGAAATAGTTCAAACACCTGAAAGACTGAAACTTTTATTTATTCTTACTATCGCAGATATTTCAGCTGTTGGNCCTGGAGTATGGAATGCNCATAAGGGTCAATTACTAGANCAATTATATAAAGAGACATATACAAAATTATCAGGAGAGGTTCTGGATGAGGANCGATCGCTGAGAGCAAAAAATAAAATATNATCAATTTTTTCTAATGCAGATTTTAATAAAAAGAAAAAATTTAATGATTGGATTAAAAGCCAAAGCGATCAATACTGGCTTGGACTGGATGATGATATAATTTTTCGCCAAGCAGAAATGTTTGTAAATAAATTTAATGGTAAACCATCAATTATAATTAATAATAAGGAAGGTGCTGAAGCAACAGAAGTTTCAATAATGTCTAAGGATAGCAAAGGCCTTTTTGCAAAGTTAACAGGTGCATTATCCGCAATGGAAATAAATATTGTAAATGCCAAAATATTTACAAATTCCTCAAATATTGCTGTAGACGTTATTTGGATTCAGGATAAAGACAGTAAGCCAATAACTGATAATTCTAGAATTGAGAGAATTAAAGAAAAAATTTCAAATTATATTAAGTCGGAAATAAAGAGTCAGAGTGCAAAAGAATCAAAATTAAAAAATAAAAGAATTAATGCCTTTACAGTTCCTGTTGTTGTAAAAATTATGAATAATATTTCTTCTGACTACACTGTTGTTGAGGTTAGTGGTAAAGATAGGCCAAGTATTCTGCATGAATTAGCAAAAGCTATACATTTTCTAGACCTGAATTTATTTAGAGCACAAGTTGCGACTTTCGGTGAGAGAGTTGTTGATGTTTTTTACATTTTAGATTCTCAAAATAAAAAAATAGAACATCATAATTCAAAAAAATTGATTGAAAGAAAGCTTTTACAGGTTCTNAATGATGGAGGATAGCTCTAATAAAAATTCTTTATTTAAATCAACCATAATAGTTGCTGGCTTAACTTCAGTAAGCCGAGTAATCGGTCTTATAAGAGATGTTTTAATTAGTAATGTTCTTGGCGTAAGTTATATAACAGATATATTTATAGTTGCTTTAAGAATACCAAATATTTTTAGACGAATAACTGCTGAGGGAGCTTTTTCCTCTGCTTTTATTCCTATGTTTTCAAAAAAATTAACCTCAACTAAAATTTCTGCTATTAAATTTTCAGAAGATATACTTTTTGTATCTTTGATTGTTATGATTTTAATAACATCTCTTCTTCAAATTTTAATGCCCTTTATTATTTATTTTATTGCCTATGGTTTTACAGATGATCCAGTGAAATTTGATTTGGCTATTAACTTTTCTAGAATTACAACACCTTATATTTTNCTTATATCTTTATCTTCAATTGGAATTGGGATTCTTAATTCTATAGGAAGATATTTCGCATCATCTTTCGCACCAATTATTTTTAATGCTGTTTTGGTTTTTATATTATTGCTTCCAATAAATAATATAACTTCTGTAGGCTATTTCATGTCGTTTGGTGTTGTAATTTCAGGCATAATTCAATTTTTACTTGTTTTTTATTTTTTATATAAAAGCGGATACATATTAAACTTAAAGAGACCANAAAATTTAAATTTAATAAATAAGTTTTCAGTCGTTGCAAAACCTCAAATTATTACTGGNCTCGTAATGCAGGCTAATATTGTCTTATCGGGTATAATTGCTTCTTTTGTAGAGGGTGGAATATCAATTTTATATTATGCTGAAAGATTATATCAGCTTCCACTTGCATTGTTTGGCATTTCTATTGGAACTGTTCTTTTGCCAACATTAAGTAGTTTGGATATTAAAAAAGATTTTGATAAAATTAATTCAGTTATTACAAATATTATTAAGTTTTCATTAATTATGATAATACCCTCCGCTGTTGGGCTTTCAGTAATATCTGTCCCATTAATATCTGTAATTTATGAACATGGAATGTTNAGTGAAATTAATACAGTTAATGTATCAAAAGCCCTTATGGCCTTTTCATTNGGCCTCCCTGCATTTGTTCTTATAAAGGTTTATTTACCTATTTTTTATTCTATTGGAGATACCAAAACACCATTATTTTATAGCATAATATCTATATCTATTAATTTAATTCTAGCCTTGGCTCTGTTTAATTCTATAGGCATTATTGGTATTGCTTTATCAACATCTATTTCATCATGGTTAAATTTATTCCTACTAATAGNAGGGTCAAAAAAATATAATATTAATATTCCGCAAGAAAAAATTTATAGAGATTTGTTTAAAATAATCCTATCTGTAATCTTTATGTCTTTATATATAGTAATAATTTCAAAGTTCATTATTCATCTGCCCCTTATTTTACAGNTAGTATTCTTGGTGATATCTGGNGCCTTAATTTATTTTTTAGCTTTGTTTGTATTAGGTGTATTTAATAAAAATGATATAATTAAAATTANTCAAAATTAAATAGGTATTGATTTGCAAGATAAAAAAAAGAAAGTAGTTTTTTCAGGTGTCCAGCCAACGGGTGCNCTTCATCTTGGAAATTATTTAGGAGCAATTAAAAATTTTGTNCATCTNCAAGAAGATCATGATTGCTTATATTGTATTGTGGATCTGCATGCTATTACAGTTTGGCAAAATCCTGATGATTTAAAGTCTAATATTATGGATGTAGCATCTATTTATTTAGCCGCAGGTATAGACCCAGAAAAATCTTCAATATTTGTTCAGTCCACCGTTCCTCACCATGCTGAGCTAGCATGGATTCTTAATTGTATTACTAGGATTGGTTGGCTAAATAGGATGACACAATTTAAAGAAAAAGCTGGAAAAAATAGAGAAAATGTATCTTCTGGTCTATATACTTATCCAAATTTAATGGCAGCAGATATTTTGCTCTATTTCTCTGATCTAGTTCCTGTTGGTGATGATCAAAAGCAACATTTGGAGTTAACTCGTGATATTGCTCAGAAATTTAATAATGATTACTCAAACTTTGGTGGGTCTGATTTTTTCCCTATACCTGATCCTTTGATATTAAATGATTCTTCTAGGGTTATGTCCTTAAGGGACGGAACAAAAAAAATGTCAAAATCAGATCCCTCTGTTATGAGTAGGATTGAGTTTAAAGATGATAATGATCTGATAATAAAAAAAATATCTAAAGCCAAAACTGATCCATTGCCACTTCCTAGCAATATTAATGATCTAGAAAAAAGACCTGAGGTAAATAATCTNTTATCAATTTTTTCTTCATTATCTGGCTCAAAGCTAATCGATGTATTAAATGATTACTCAGGTAAACAATTNTCTCAATTCAAAAAAGATTTGTCAGACCTTCTTATAGCTAATATCGAGCCTATAAGGGAAGAATTAACAAGGTTAGATAATGATCAAGTATTTTTGAAAGAGATTTTAGAAAAAGGTACTAATGAGGCAATGAAAAGATCTAATATTANCATGAAAAAAATTAAAGANATTGTTGGCTTAGGTTAGAAAAANTATAGAGGTTATATTGAAAGAAAATTTTTTAGCTGTTTTTGATGGAACTGAAGAGTGTAAATCTGCTGTTAGATATGCTGCAAGAAGAGCAAAAATCAATAATGCTGGATTATTGATTGTAGCGACTGTAGATACTGCCGAATTTACATATTGGTTAAGTGTGAATAATAAAATGATTGATGATATAGAAAAGGAGTCAAAAGATGCTCTTGAGGAACTTTCGGTTAATATTAGGTCATATTCGGATGTATCGTGTGATTATATTATTGAGCATGGATCAAAATTAGAAGCCGTTAAAAATCTAATTAACCTTGATAATTCTATTTCATTGCTTATTTTAGCATCAAACAAAAAAGATAAAAATCCTGGTATNTTGGTTGAAACCATATCTGGCGACGGNTATTCAATCCCTGTAGTAGTAATNCCNGGAAATTTATCTGATAATGATATTGATAAACTTGCTGGTTTTNACAACCTATAAAAGGAGACATTATGTTTATTCAAACTGAAGAAACCCCAAACCCTNCTACTATGAAATTTATNCCAGGAAAAGACGTTACAGGCGAGAGCGGTAAAACATTCTATTTTAAAAACTCAGAAGAGGCCTCTTCTTCTCCTTTAGCGTTATCTTTATTTGATGTAGATGGTGTTGTTGGAGTTTTTTTTGGCTATGATTTTTTAACTATAACTATTGAGGAAGTAGAATGGCAAAATATTAAACCATCAATTCTTAGTATAATTATGAACCATTATGTATCTGAAAGCCCTATTTTCATTGAAGAGTTTAATCAGACTGATCAGTCTGAAGATTTGGATGAAGTATCTAAAAAAATAAAAGAAATTATATCTTCACACATTAGACCTGCAGTTGCTCAAGATGGTGGAGATATAGTTTTTGAAAATTTTAAAGATGGAATCGTTTATGTGAGCATGAAAGGATCTTGCGATGGCTGTCCTTCATCAACAATGACTCTAAAAAATGGCGTTGAAAATCTTTTAAAACATTATATTCCAGAGGTTCAAGGTGTCAGTATTTGATTTAGACAGTAAAAATTTAATTTTTAATAAAGCAAGGACACATAATGAATGGTTAGATAAAGATATATCTGATGAAATTTTGACCGAAATTTATAACTTAATGAAATGGTGTCCTACTAGCGCTAATTGCTCTCCAGCAAGAATAATTTTTGTAAAGTCTTTAGAGTCAAAAGACAGGCTTTTACCCTTCGTAATAGAATCTAATTTAGACAAAACTAAAANTGCACCCGTAACCGCAATTATTGGTTATGATATTAATTTTCATGAACACTTGCCTAGATTGTTCCCTCATAATTTAGATGCGCAAAATTGGTTCAATCATTCTTTAGATATTGCAGAAGAGACAGCTTTTAGAAATGGATCAATGCAAGGAGCTTATTTTTTAATTGCNGCAAGAGCTCTTGGGCTTGATTGTGGCCCAATGTCTGGATTTGATANAGAAGGNGTTGATNATGAATTTTTTAAAGATACAAANATTAAATCAAATTTTTTATGTAACCTTGGTTATGGAGATGCATCGAAATTATTCACAAGATCTCCAAGATTTGAGTTTGATGAAATATGTGAGATTCTTTAATTTTGACTTTTTTATGCGTTAATACATCATTTAACACCTGCTCCATTAATTTAGCTTCCGAAGAAAAAAATATTATTTGTAATGAGGATAGAAACAGCCCTCCATCGGATATTATTTCCATACTAGTTAAAGAGTCTCTAAAAAGTGCATCATTAAAAATGAGTGATATTTCTGGAATAATAACTATTCTGGGCCCTGGCAATTATACAAGTATAAGGGTGGGGATAGCATTTAGTCTTGGATTATCAAAAAGCATGTCGTTGCCTATTTATGGTATATCAGCCTTGGAGGCTATTTCTCTAAGCCAGAGGGAAATCTTTAAAAAAAATAAAAGCTACTTAGTTTCAATTAAGGCTGTAAAGGATGAATTTTTTTTTCAAGTTTTTAATTACTTATCTGAGCCATTATCTAAGCCTATTAAATCTAAATTTTCTGATATTGAGAAACTTCTTAGCAACAGAGACTTGGTTTTAATTGGCCCTGGTTCTTATGAAATTAAAGGATTGATAGATATAAAAAATAAAATAATTAAAGTGAAAGATCATATTGATTATCAGAAATTGCTTACACAAATCATAAAGAAACCTGATCAATATAGTAATATTGTTCCACTTTATCTATCTGATCCATTGGCAGAAAAAAAGGATATATCTTGGTTTGTAAAGAAAGAAATTTAGCTATTGAAATGTTGGATGAAAGCAATATTTTATCTGTTCAAGATATACAAAAAAATTGCAACGAACCGGTATGGACATCATCATCATTGTTTCACTTATTAAGCAAAGGTAGTGGTTATGGCTATATATTAAAATACTTTAATAAATCTATTGGCTATATTTTACTGAGGTCATTGAATGATGAGGAAGAGGTATTATCTTTAGGNGTTTTAGAATTAAACAGAAGGCAAGGATTTGCTTCAAAATTATTTTATGAATTTGAGAGAGCTGTTATTAGAAAAAATGTTCAAAGAATTTTTTTGGAGGTTAANGTTGAAAATTATGCTGCAATTTGTTTTTATGAATTTTTTGGACTAAAAAAAATAAAAGTTTTAAAAGATTATTATAAAACTGATAAAGGGTATGAGGACGGTTTGCTGCTATCAAAAGTTTATTTTTGATGATTACAAACTTTTTCTTTATTGATATGGTGGAAATATGACTATTGAAGAAATGTGTGAAAAAAAGTCTATGAGAATGACGGATCAGAGAAGAGTCATTGCTAGGATTTTAGATAATGCTGATGATCANCCAGATGTTGAAGAGCTTCATAAAAGAGCTTGTTTAATTGATGATAATATCTCTGTTGCAACAGTCTACAGAACTGTAAGACTTTTTGAGGAAGCAGGTATCCTTGTTCGTCATGAATTTAAGGATGGCAGATCTCGCTATGAAAATGTCGATATAAGTGAACATCATGACCATTTAATTGATATTGAAACAGGTGAAATTATTGAATTTACTAATGAAGAAATTGAACTTATTCAAGAGAAAATAGCTGATTCCCTTGGCTTTGAATTAGTTGACCATAGGCTTGANCTCTATGGAAGACCAAAAAATACCAAAAAATAATAACTTATATGCAAATTACCCAAGATAAAAAAAGAAACCTTTTTATAAAGAGCTATGGCTGTCAGATGAATGAGTATGATTCTGAGAGAATGACAGAGATACTTGAAAAACATAATTATTCATCAGTAGATGAACCAAATCAAGCTGATTTGATAATCTTGAATACTTGTCATATTAGAGAAAAAGCCGCTGAAAAAATATATTCAGAACTTGGCAGACTAAAGAAAATTAACCTTAATTCTGAGCGTGATATTAAGGTTGCAGTAGCTGGTTGTGTTGGCCAGGCTGAAGGCCATGAGATAATCAAAAGGTCGCCTATTGTTGATTTAGTTTTTGGTCCATTAACCTATCACCAACTACCTGAGATGCTTGAGGAAATAGAGTCTAAGCCTGGTTCTCCAAATAAAAAATTAGTAAANATTGATGTTCCAGATGAAGATAAGTTTTTAGAACTTAAGGGGTCTAGGAAAAATTTGAAATCTATTAGTTCCTTACTATCTATTCAAGAAGGTTGCGATAAGTTTTGTTCGTTTTGTGTAGTTCCTTATACAAGAGGAGTAGAGATATCTCGACCAGCAAAACAAATTATTAGTGAAGCCAAGGAATTAATCGGCATTGGTGCAAAGGAAATAATTTTATTGGGACAAAACGTTAATGCATGGTCTCAATCCAATGGCTCANATATAGAAATGACTTTTCCACAACTGATAAAAGAAATATCAGAATTAAATATTGATCGAATAAGGTATATAACCAGCCACCCTAGAGACATGACTGAAGAGCTAATGAAGTCACATAAAGAAGTTTCGAAACTTCAACCATATCTTCACCTTCCTGTTCAATCTGGTTCAGATAAAATACTTAAAGAAATGAATAGGAATTATACATCGCAAGAGTATACAGATATAATTTATAAAACTAGAGAATATAGACCAGATATAGCTATTTCTGGTGATTTCATAGTTGGTTTTCCTGGGGAAACTGACGATGACTTTGANGCAACTTTAGATATTGTTAAAAAAGTAAAATATGCTCATGCCTATAGTTTTAAATATTCACCTCGTCCTGGTACTCCAGCAGCGCTAAAAGAGGATCAAATAGACGAAGAAGTNAAAAGNGATAGATTAAAGACGCTTCAAGAATTAATTAGGCAACAAACTAGAAACTTTAATGCAGGCTTTCTTGAAAGGGAAATAGATGTTCTCATAGAGAAAAAAGGCATCGGAGAAAATAGACTTACGGGACGCTCATCATATTTACAACCAGTACATATGACTGGGGATACATCTTTTATAGGCGAGATTTTAAAAGTAAAAATTATTAAAACCAGAGATAATAGCCTTGAAGGGATAATTTTATAAAATATGAAAACAAATAAAAACCAATTGAAGGAAGTGAGTCAAATTTTAGAATTAGAGGACAATAAAGTGCTGATCGAACTTTATGGTCAGCATGATGAGAATTTAACAAAAATTGAAAATAATTTTGGAATTCATATTTCATACAGAGGTAATATAATTGAGTTTAGAGGAAACGAAGATTCTTGTTCTTCGGCAAGTAAACTTATTTCAAGTGTTTATAAGAAGTTAGTAAACGGAAAAAAAATTAATGAGGATATATTTGATGATTTTTCAAAACACTCTAAAAAGTCAGATGCAGAAGATCTAAATACAATACTTATCAAAACTAAGAAAAAAAATATTTATCCAAGGTCTTCAAATCAACTAAAATTTGTAAATTTAATTAAAGAAAAAGATCTTGTTTTTGGTGTTGGGCCTGCGGGAACTGGTAAAACATATTTAGCAGTAGCTTGTGCAGTTGAAGCTTTATTAAAAAAAGAAATTTCTAAAATTATCTTATCAAGACCAGCAGTCGAGGCTGGAGAGAGACTTGGTTTTCTTCCGGGTGATTTAAAAGAAAAAATCGACCCCTATCTTAGGCCATTGTATGATGCTCTGAATGACCTAATTCCTTCAAAGACATTAGAAAGATATCTAGAAAACAATACAATTGAAATTGCTCCTTTAGCATTTATGAGAGGACGAACCCTAGAAAATTCCTATATTATTCTTGATGAAGCACAAAATACTTCGTCTATGCAGATGAAAATGTTTTTAACAAGACTTGGAAAAAATTCAAAAATGGTTATTGCCGGTGACTCAACACAAGTTGACTTACCTAGAGGTGAAAAATCTGGTCTTAAGGAAATATTAAATATAATGCCGAGAACAGAAGAAATTGGAAAAGTTCTATTTAAGAAAGGCGATATAACTAGACATAGCTTAGTAACAAAAATAGTCGAAGCCTATGAAAAAAATAATAAGGCCCTAAATCAAAGTGAGTAAAATATTAATTGATATCTCTGCTAAAAAAATTTGGCAAAAAGAAGAGATTAACTTAGTTCGAAAAGTTCTATTGTCTTGTTATGCCTCTCTGTCTTTGAAGGAATATCTTGAGTTGAGTGTGAGATTAACGGATGATAAAGAAATAATGGATTTAAATAAAAAATACAGAAATAAAAACTCTCCAACTAACGTTTTATCGTTTTGTTCTCAAAAAAATAAGTATGATAAATTAGGGGTTCAGATCCTCGGTGATTTGGTAATTTCTAAAGATACGGCAATAAAAGAACTTTCAGGAACTNAAAAAACATTTGAGCAACATATTTCGCACCTTACAGTTCACGGCTTTCTTCATCTTTTAGGTTATATTCATGAAGATGACAATGAAGCAAAAACAATGGAAAATTTAGAAACCGAAATTTTGA
>NYSO01000046.1 GCA_002683015.1 Rhodobiaceae bacterium | reverse complement strand
CTTATCATTAACTTGTGTGGCAATAGAGAAAAGCTGGCTCTTTCTTGGAAAAAGTGGTGCCCAGGGGCGGATTTGAACCACCGACACGCGGATTTTCAGTCCGCTGCTCTACCAACTGAGCTACCTGGGCAAATAAATAAATATTACCATATAATAGAGGTAATATAACCGTCCGTTACTAAGAGACAAGCTTAAATATACTATATTTAAATATCAATTTTTTTCTGATTGTTATCAATGTGATAGCTTTCACCTAGCCATCTATTTAGATCTACTTGCGAACATCTCTTTGAGCAAAAAGGGAAGAAATCTTTAATTGCGATTTTCTTACAATTTGGACATTTAGATTTAGTCATTAATAAGTACTATATTATTTATGTCTGTATGTTATACGCCCTTTTGTAAGATCGTATGGTGTCATTTCAACCGTTACTTGATCTCCAGCTAGAACACGAATTCTATTCTTTCTCATCTTACCAGCTGTATGGGCAATTATTTCATGATCGTTATCAAGTTTTACCTTGAAAGTTGCATTAGGCAAGAGCTCTAATACTGTACCAGGAAATTCTAATAGTTCTTCTTTAGCCACAAAGTCTCCATTAAATAAAAATCTGTTATAGCAAACATAAATAACTAATAAAAGCAGTGAATTTTTTTAATAAATTTAAATATACAGTGAATACATAAGCGTGAACAATCTTCGAGAGGTATTTTCATCAATAATAAAATCGCTATTTAATATAGATGATAAATCTTTAGCACCGTCATCATGGATTTTTCTTCTAACTTTTTCTATACCTTCAATTTTTTCAACTGAACCATTTTTTATAGATTCATAATAGTTTGAACAGGCGTTATGATAATCTTTAAATATTTTCTTTAACTTGCTAATGGAACTATTGAATTGATAAATATTCTCATTATCCTTGTTTTTTAATTTTATTGTAAGCATTCCCTCCTCAAGAGAGATATTCATAATAAATGGTCCGCTACTTTTATTGTTTATTATTTCAAATGAGTTTTCAGCAATTAGATCATATATAGCCGCTTCTCTCTCATAGCTAACAAATTCATTTAATTTATTTTCATCAGTATCGCCAATCTCAATTTCAGAAATTTTATTATTTTCCATTTAATCTTACCTGTATAGATTTAGCATGAGCATCTAAACCCTCACACTCAGCAATTATTCTTGCAGAAGGCCCAAGTATTTTGATGGTTTTTTGACTATTTTTTATTGAAGATATTTTTTTAATAAAATTATAAACAGATAAACCAGATGAATTTTTAGATGCACCATTTGTTGGCAAGACATGACTTGGTCCCATAATATAATCACCCATTGCTTCAGGTGTCCATTTTCCCATAAAGATAACACCTGCATTAGTTATATTTTCTTCAATTTTTTGAGCATCTTTAAACATTAGGGAGAGATGTTCAGGAGCAATTTTATTAATTAAATCATATGATTTTTTTAGGTCGTTAATAATTATAATTAATCCATTTCTATTGATGCTCTTTTTTATTATGTCTGATCTATCAGATGTTTTTATGATTGATTTAATATTATTACTGACTTCTTTAGCAAATAAATCATCATCGGTTATTAAAATTGATTGAGCAGATTCATCATGTTCAGATTGTGCTAACATGTCATAAGCTACCCACTCAGGATTATTTGATTTATCAGCAACAATTAGAATTTCACTTGGTCCTGCAAACATATCAATATTGACATCTCTGACAACTTGTTTTTTTGCTTCAGCGACCCATTGATTTCCAGGACCAACAATTACATCAACTGGATCTATAGTTTCTGTTCCATATGTTAATGCTCCTATTGCCTGAGCTCCACCAACTCGAAAAATCTTTTTAATTCCGCAAAGTTCAGCAGCAACCAATGTAAGTGGATTGATCTCTCCAGAAGAGGAGGGAACTGTCATTATTATTTCATTAACACCTGCTACCTTTGCTGGAATTGCACTCATTAGGACAGAGCTAGGGTATGATGCTTTACCTCCTGGAGCATAAACACCTGCTCTTTCAATTGGAAGCCAACGTGTTTTTATGCTCATTCCTTCTTTATCTTTATAAATGACATTTTTAGGCATTTGGTTTTTATGAAATTTCTCAATCCGATTGGCTGCCAGCTTTAAGGCTTTGATACTATCGCTAGTACATAAATTCTTAGCTTTCTTTATTTCACTCGATTTTACCTTAAGATCCCTGTTTGGATTTTTAATGTTATCAAATTTTTTTGCATATTTAAAAAGCGCTTTGTCTTTATTTCTTTTTATATCATTAAGAATTTTTTTAACTGCTAATTCAATTTTATTTGACTGAAGTCTTTTGGAATTAATTCTTCTATCAAGATTAGAATTAAAACTTTTTTCATTATATTTAATAATTTTAACCATATCAGCCCTCATCATGGACAGGTTTATTAGGGATTTTCCATGGCTCTCCCATATCCGTTAGAAATGCCTCAATACTTTCTACATCAAAAGTAATAGATTTATTATTGGAAAATTCTAAAAAAATTGAACCACTTGGTTTTGATTTAGCCTCAAACCTTATTGCCAGAAGCACAAGAATATCATCATTAGTTTCTTTATCAATACCAACCGATTTTACTGAGTCAACATAATCAAAATGAATGGCTGTTCTAATTCTTGATGGATTTTCCTCCTCATGTCGATATCTATTCATTAATAGTGCAAATCTTTTGGTTTTTTTATCATAACCCATTTCATTAGATTTAATAATAGAGTCTTGGGCTAAAGATGAAATAATAGTAAGCTGTTCATCATCTTGAGCTATTAATTTTAAAGTATTACTCATTGTTATCTCTTTTTCTCTCTATTATTGCTCCACAGGAGCTAAGTTTCTGTTCTATTTTATCAAAACCTCTATCTAAATGATATACTCGTCTTATAGTTGAAGTTCCTTCTGCTCTCAAGGCACCAATTATCAATGATGCTGAAGCCCTCAAATCGGTTGCCATTAAAGGTGCTCCATAAAGTTTTTTTACACCATTTACAATAGCTGTATCACCACTAAGTTCAATTTTTGCTCCTAGTCTTACAAGTTCCTGGACATGCATGAATCTATTTTCAAAAATAGTTTCTTTTATTTTACTTTTACCGTTTGAATAGGCCATAAGGGCCATGAATTGCGCCTGTAAGTCTGTCGGAAAACCTGGGTATGGTCTTGTTTCAATGTCTGTTGGATGAATTACTCTATTCTTCTTTATAATTTCTATAAAGTTATCTGATGATTTTATTTCTACATCAGTATTTTTTAGTACTTCCCTTAAGATTTCAATTTCTTTTATATTTATAGACTTTAATTTTAATTTTCCACCTGTTGTAGCCACAGCCAAAGCAAAAGTCCCTGCTTCAATTCGGTCGGGTGGTATTTTTGTATCTGTACCTTTTAACTTCGAACACCCATTAATAACAATTTTATCAGTTCCATGACCTGTAATTTTAGCGCCCATTTTATTTAGCATGCTAGCAAGTGAAATAATTTCTGGTTCCATTGCTGCATTTCTAATTATTGACTCTCCCTCAATTAAGGAAGAAATCATCATAAAAAAATGAGTAACCCCAACAGATGGAAAATCTAATTTATGATTTATCGGCTGTAAATTACTATTAATTGATGCTTGTACATAACCATCTTTTATTTTTATTGAAGCACCCATTTTCTCTAATATTGATAAGTAAAAATTGATTGGTCTAATACCTATTGCGCAACCACCTGGGAGAGAAACTTTTGCTTCTCCATATCGTAAAATTAGAGGAGCTAAGACCCAAAAACTTGCTCTCATTTTCCTAACTAGATCATAAGAAGCTGTATTATTTTTAATTTCTTTAGTCTGAACAATTAATTTATATGAAGAATTATCTTCATTTTTTAGTTCAAACTCTGAACCCAATGATTTTATTAGTTTAAGTAGAGTGGATACATCTGAAAGATTAGGAATATTCCTAATTTTAACTTTATCTCTAGTTAATAAGGAAGCAATTATCATAGGCAGAGAGGCATTTTTCGATCCAGAAATATTTATTTCACCTTCTAAAAAATTCCCACCTTTGATTTGAATTAAATCCATACTTAATCTTCTTTATTTTTTAATTTTTGTTTTTTTATTTGCTGCTTTCTTCTTCTTAGATTCTTTCTTAATGCATCATATAATTTTTGATCTCTATTTTTATCTTTTTCTTTATCAATCATAATTTTAGAAACCTCTAGCTTTAAACAGATAATTATTTATTGACATACTCACATCTTTAGTTGATTTAATTTAGTAAGCCCACGTAGCTCAGTGGTAGAGCACTCCCTTGGTAAGGGAGAGGCCAAGAGTTCAATTCTCTTCGTGGGCACCATCTTAAAATCTCTCAAGGTTAATATTATCATTATTTTGCTAAAATTTGAAAATTTGTTATTTATTCTTAGTTAAAACTAACTGTTAATTTTAGAATCAATTTTTTTTTTNAAAATAAATATTTGCCTTAATTATAAACATATAATTTTTTNNAANTACTAAAATAATGGCTAATTTATNGGATTTATAAATGCTTCNAATACAATTATGTCAAAATTNTGTCAAAAAAAAGGAAAGATTTGTTGACAAATCACTATTAAAAATATCGAATCACACCATGAGTTTGTTTTTTAACAAATCATTTAAACATGCAAGGGAGGATATAGCATGCTAAATACTGCAAAAAACTTTCTAAGTGAAGTTGTATCATTAGGGCTTTTACTAATAGCTGTAGGTATTGTTCTACAAGTTATTTTTGGTTCAGCTGTTCCATTTGTTGGTGGAGACATTGTTGGCAATTTAACAGGCCTTATTGGTAGCCTTGGGGACGGTGGTCTAGTAGGTTTAATTTCAATTGGAATTATTCTTTACTTAATTCAACGTGCTTAAATTAAAAATATAGTTTTAATTGGGGTATCTTTTGATACCCCTTTTTTATATATAAAGTTCTTATTTAATTTTGGAGATTTTCTATGTCAAAAACAGGTAGTTGTTTATGTGGTGATGTTAGTTTTACTTATAAATCAGAACCAGGAATGTTTCTAATGTGTCACTGTACAGATTGCCAAAAATCTACCGGGAGCCCTGTAGCCTCGATAATTATTGTTCCTGAAGATGATTTTAGTGTTAACGGCTCAACAAGCAGCTATGAGTGTGAAGCAAAAGTTACTAGGTCTTTTTGTAAAATTTGCGGCTCTCAAATTTTTAGTCGAATAGAAAGTGCACCAGGTGTTGTGGCTATTAAAACTGGAGTTTTGGATGAGCAACCAAATATTAAACCTAATTTAGTTTGTTGGACAAAAAGCAAACCAAATTGGTTTGAAATAAACCACCCAGAGATTGCTTTTGAAGAAAACCCAAATTAAAAATGAGACATTCAGTCACATAAATTTTAGATTATTTTAATAGTATCTTTTCTAGTGTATTGTTTAAAGACTAGGAATTACAAAAATGGTTAAAAGATCACGTAGAGAATTTTTAAGAGATGCTAGTCTTGGATGTCTTTCTCTCTCTGTTGCCCCTTATTTGATTGGCGTAAATTCAGAAGTTGCTTCAGAAACTATTGGAAATTTTAATAAACATAGTTTTTTGAATCCTAATTTAATTGGTTGGAATGATATTGGTCCCCTTCAAGATCCCAATGAATTTGGTGTAATGATACCTGCAGGAATGCAGTGTAGATTAATTGCTCAGTCAGGAAAAAAACTGTCTAATTCATATACCTGGCATGGTTCTCCTGACGGGGCATCAGTCTTTCCAACTGAGAATAGTGGTTGGGTATATGTAAGTAACTCTGAGCTTGGAAATAACGATGGTGGTGTAGGTGTAATAAAATTTAATAAGAATGGTGATATTGAGGATTCATATTCTATACTTGAGAATTCATCAAGAAATTGTTCTGGAGGAGTAACGCCATGGAATACATGGTTGTCATGTGAAGAGCACTCAAAAGGAATTGTATGGGAAACATCACCTATAAAGAATGATCCTAATTATCCAAAAAAAAGAGAAATGCTTGGAGCTTTTAGGCACGAAGGTGCAGCAATAGATCCAAAGTCAAATTTTATTTATATGACCCATGATGATATGGATGGTTATTTTTATAGATTTATTTCAAATGAAATAGCTGGTTCTGAAGAATATTATTCAAAAGGTCAATTACAGGCGGCAAGAGTAAATAGCGATGGTTCAGTTGGCTGGATTAAAGTTCCTGATCCGCTTGCTAAAGAAAAATCAATAATTGAGCAGTTACCCGAAGCAACTTCATTTAAACGAGGAGAAGGTATAGCCTATTTTGATAGAAAAATTTTCTTTACAACTACTCATGATCATCGGGTTTGGGTTTACGAAATCGATACAAATAAAATTTCTCTTTTTTATGATGGTTTTGAAAATACTAGTAATATAAATCCTCTTAATTTCTTTAAAAGGTGGAGAAAAGATAGCAATGGTTATGCATTAAAAAGCCCTGATCAAATGACAGTAAATGCTGATGGCTACCCTCTTGTTGCTGAAGATGGAGATAATATGGAGCTTTGTTTTATTGATAAAAATGGTTTTGCAAAACCTTTAGTACGATTGGATGGTCATTGGCTTTCTGAAATTACTGGACCAGCCTTTTCCCCTGATGGTTCAAGGTTATATTTTTCCTCTCAACGAGGTAGAACAGGGTCGCGTACAATTGGAGGCATGACCTTCGAGATAAAAAAAATAATTTAATTATTTTTGTAGAATTTTGTTGGCATTTTTTTCAAACTTTTTTACTTCTTCTGAATTATCATCTTCTGGTAACTCTAGTGCATGAGGTATTTCAATACCCTTCTTACAGGCAGGTCTTTCCCCAACAATCTCCATCCATCTCATTAGATTAGGTAAATCATCTATTTCTACCCCAGACCATTTATGGATTCTAATCCAAGACCAATTTGCAATATCAGCTAACGAAAAATCTCCTGCTAAATATTCATTATCAGCAAGATGATCGTTTATAACTTTAAAAAGTCTTTTACTCTCATTCTGATAACGATCGATTACAGATTGAATTTTTTCAGGGAAATATCGATAAAAAACGTTTGCTTGGCCCATCATAGGACCTATTCCACCCATTTGGAACATTAGCCATTGTAAAACTTTTGCTTTTTTTGTTGGATCTTTGGGTAAAAGTTTTCCTTCTTTTTCAGCTAGATAAATCATTATTGCCCCAGATTCAAAAATTGCTAAATCATTTTCACTTCGATCAACTATAGCAGGTATTCTTCCATTAGGATTGATCTTGAGAAAGGATGGCTCCTTTTGCTCACCTTTTATTAAGTCTATAGGGATAATATTGTAAGGAATATTTAATTCTTCTAGGGTAATTGACACTTTCCAACCGTTTGGAGTAGATGCTGTATATAAATCTATCATTTTTTTCTCGCTATTCATTCATTAAAATTACATTTATAAAACTTTTGTTCAACATTAAAATATAAACATTGACGCAATGAAAATCGTTTGCAAAGTTTGTTTATATGAAAAAATTGACCACACCCATTTTGATAGCTTATGGCGGTCTTGCTATACCTCTTGCAGCCCTTGGCCTTCCTTTAGCGGTTTATATTCCTCCTTTTTATGCCGGACCAATCGGCTTAGGGGTTGGTACTGTAGGAATAATTTTTATGATAGCTAGATTTTGGGATATTNNNANTGATNAACGTTATAATGGGAATGATTGTTGATCGTTATCCGAGTAGATGGGGCAAGCGCAAACATTGGATTGCTATTGGGGTACCAGTTTTAATGCTTGCGTCTTGGTTTATTTTTTTTCCAGGAGGCAATCAATCTCCTTTTTATCTTATTATTTGGTTATTTATTTTATATCTAGCATTTACTTTTGTGGGTTTAACNCAACAAGCATGGGGAGTGGATATTTCAAAAAGCTANAATGATAGATCAAAGGTCTATGGTTGGAGAGAAATTGGGTCAATTTTTGGAATGATGTCTGTTTTGGCCTTACCAGCAANTTTAGAAAATGCTGGCTCAAGTTTTTCTGAAATGGTGGGGGGCATGGGTTATTTTTTTATGATTGCCCTTCCTNTTACAGCTTTATTTGGTTTATTGGTTATTCCAGATAATCAGAAATCTGAAGGAACTACTTTTCCAAAATTATCAGANTTACCTCTTATTTTAAAAGATAACAGACCGCTTGTTAGAACTTTATTGATAGAGTTTCTNTGCAGTAGTGCATCTTCAATATCAGCTGTTACTTATATTTATCTAGCAAAACATGTTTTTGACTTAGAAGATATTTCAAGCAGAATACTTTTTTTATATTTTTTTGCAGGTTTGTTGGTAATGCCTATTTGGATGAAAATATCTTACTTAATAGGTAAATCAAGAACCTTACTCATCTCAACAATTTTATGTTCGCTTACTTTAGCTACTTACTTATTTATTGATACAAATGATGCTCTTTCAACCTTAATTACTCTAACAGTTCTTTACGGAATAGGTTATGGAGCACCATTTACATTAACAAGAGCTATGATGGCTGACATAGTTGATGCAGATGAGNTACGAAGTGAAAAAAAACGACCTGGTTTATTTTATTCAATTTTAACAACCTTTTCAAAGGTTGGGGCGGCTATCGCAGTAGGTCTAGTTTATACATATTTAGAATTTAGCGGATTTAAGCCTGATCAAATTGCATCAGATAAAATTAAAGAAATTCTATTATTTGTTTTTGCGTTTATTCCAATGATTTTATATTTTTGTGCTGCTTTATTTTGTATCGGCTATGAGCTAACATCAGAAAAACATAATGAAATACAAAAACAACTTGAATTTAGAAATGGGACTTAATTAAATAAATTAATTTTAGGGAGAATAAAATGAATGGACCTCTAGATGGTATAAAAGTTATTGACCTTTCAACAATTGTATCAGGACCTTTAGCTGGTTCTTTACTTGGTGATCAAGGAGCAGATGTTATAAAAATTGAATCTCCGCTTAGGCCAGATAATGCAAGATTTATGGGTCCTATAAGGGGTGAAAGCGGTGCATTATTTGCTGCTGCTAACAGGTCAAAGAGAAGCCTTGCNTTAGATTTAAAAAAAGATGGGTCAAAAGAAATTATTTATCAATTAATTAAAAACTCTGATGTAATAATTGATAATTTTCGTCCAGGTATTTTAAAGAAACTTGGTCTGGAATACGAAGATGTGAAAAAGCATAATTCTAAAATAATACAATTATCAATAACGGGCTATGGTGTTGATGGACCTTATTCAAAAAGACGAGTTTATGATCCTTTAATACAAGCCACNGCAGGTATAGCAAACGCTCAATCAATAGATGGAAATCCTAAATTTGTTAAAACATTAATGTGTGATAAAATTACTTCCTTAACAGCAGCTCAATCTGTAACCGCAGCTCTTTATGCNAGAGAAAAAACAAATGANGGACAAAAAATTAACTTATCTATGNTAGACACAGCTTTGTATTTCATGTGGTCGGATAATATGTATAATTTTACATGGTTAGGAGACGGATGGGAGCCAATTCCAAATATAGCTGACTTTTATGAACCAGTTAAAACAAAAGATGGATATATAGCTTTAGTTGCAATAAATGATAGTGAGTTTGAGGGAGTATGTAGAGCTATCGATCGAGAAGATTTATTAACAGATGAAAGATTCTCTACGATGCAAAACAGAATGATGAATGTTATGGAAATGCAANAAATACTCTTACATTCATATACTTTATTTACTTCTGAAGAATTAGTTAATCGAATGGATAAAAATGATGTTCCNTCTGCTATAATTAATAAACTTANTGATGTAATTGATGACCCTCAGGTGCAAAACAATGACTCAATTAGGAAACTTTCAAAAGATGATGATAACTCAATGCAAAGTCCTAGGTCACCGGCTCAATACAGTTCAACTCCTTGCTCTGATAACCCAAAATTTATGCCAGATTTAGGAGAGCATTCAAAAGAAATTTTATTAGAAAATGGTTTTTCCGATGAAAAAATTAATGAACTTGCTGAAAATCATATTATAGCTGTCAGATAATGATAAGCGTTAGGGGCAAAGTTTGGTTTATATTATTGGCCATGATCAGAAGGAGAATAGGGTCCCTTCTAAAAGTTACAAAATCAAAGAAAATAAGAGCTGCTTCACAAAGGTGGAAAAATAATAATAAATTCAAAATTTCAGAAAAAATTCTTAATNCAATAAAAGTTNTTGAATTTGTACCTAATAATTCTGATAACGATAATATTATTTTATATCTTCATGGAGGTGGGTACGTAACATGTGGTCCGGAGACACATGCATCTCTAGTAATGCAATTATCAGAGTTTACAAAATCAAAAGTAATATTTCCTGACTATCGATTGGCTCCAAAGAATCCTTTTCCAGCTGCAATAGATGATTGCTTAATGGTGTATAAAGATTTGGTTAGTAATGGAGTTAACTCAAAAAACATTTCATTGGTTGGAGATTCGGCTGGAGGTGGTTTGGTTATGGCTTTGCTTCAAATCCTTCATAAAGAAAATTCTGATATGCCATCATCTGCTGTATTGATTTCTCCTTGGACAGATTTAACTTTAAGCGGAGACTCAATGGTATCAAGAGTTGACCGTGACCCAATGTTAATGCCTGGTAAGGATATGGACTATGTTGTTAGATCTTATTTAAATGGAGAGGACTCTAAAAATCCTTTAATTTCCTCAATTTTTTGTGAGAATTTTAAATTACCACCTATGCAAATTCACGTTGGTACAGAAGAGATACTATTTGATGACTCATTAAGGCTATTTGATAAATTATCAAGTAACAATAATATTAAACTAGAAATATGGGATGGTATGTTTCATGTTTTTAATATTTTTTGTAAAGGCTTACTAGCTATACCAGAAGCAAAAAGAGCAAATTTACAAATTTCAAATTTTATAATTGAAAATTATCCAAGAAAATAAGGTACTAGCTTTATTGCAATTATTGGCACCAAAATTATACCTATGATATTCAATGCTAGACCAGCTCTCATCATCTGATTAATATTAAATAAATTTGATCCATAAACTATTAGATTTGGTGGAGTTGCAACAGGAAGCATAAAAGCACAACTTGCTGCAAGTGTTATTGCTGCTGTCAGTATAAGAGGGTTCTCTCCAAGACCAATTGCCATTGACGCGATAACAGGTAGAAAAACACTTGTTGTAGCTAAGTTAGAAGTTAATTCAGTAAGAAAAACTATTAAACCTACAGATGCAATAACAAGTATTACTAATCCAAATGATCCAAGTGGCTCTAGATTACCACCTAGCCAAACTGATAAACCACTATAAGATACTGCATTGGCAAGGCTTAGGCCTCCCCCAAATAATATTAAAAGATTCCATGGTACATTTTTTGCTGTTTCCCAATCCATCAATTTTTCTTTCTTATTTCCACTTGGTAATAAAAAGAGAGCTACAGATGCTACTATAGCAATTACATGATCTGTTAAATTTTGAAGACCAGGTATATTTTGTAAAAGGTCCCTTGTAATCCATGAAGCCGCAGTTAGGCCAAAAATTATCAAGACTCTTTTCTCAGCAATGCTCATCTTGCCTAGATTATTATATCTTTGTTTAATAAGCTCTATCGCTTCATTGTTAGACGAAAAATTTGTTGAAAAAATTACTTTTGTTAAAATAAACCAAGTTAGGGGAAGCAATAAGATGGCTAAAGGAAGCCCTACCAATAGCCAACTGAAGAAACTAATCTGAACATTATAATTTTCCTCTATAAAACTAGCAAAAACAGCATTTGGGGCAGTCCCAATTAATGTTGTCATGCCACCAATGGTTGCCGAGTAAGCTATTCCTAACATTAGGGCCGTTGCAAAACCATTATTCTTAGCTATATCTTTATTTGTATTTTGTTGTGCTATAGTTGCTACAGATATACCTATAGGAAGAAGCATTAATGTAGTAGATGTGTTCATCATCCACATAGATAAAAATGCACTAACACCCATGAAACCAGCAATTAAGGTTGAGCCATTTCTTCCTGAATACCTTAATATACCTAAAGCAATTCTTTCATGAAGATTTGATTTTTGGATACTTAATGCCAATATAAAACCTCCTAGAAATAAGAAGATATTCTTATTTGAAAAAGGTAAGGCTGCTTCCGAGAAAGAAGAAACACCAAACATTGGAAAAAAAATTAGAGGCAATAGAGCTGTTATAAAAAGTGGTATAGCCTCTGTTGCCCATAGCAATGCCATTAAAACACCTACCGCGGCAACTCTCCATGCCTCAATAGATAAACCTTCAGGCTTTGGATAAAATAAAATTACTAAGAAAATTGATATTGAGAAAATCATTTTCAAATTTATTTGATTAAAATTTATCATAATTAAATTTATAGCCTAGATTTATATTGAAATATTGTTAATTAATATTAGCTTGTGTGATACTAATTACAAACATTTTATACTCCTGGAGGATGAACGTTATGGGAAACATGTTGACTAATAGAATGCTAAAATTAAAGACTAGGCCAAAAGGTGCAGTCAGTGCAGATAATTTTGAGTTATCAGAGGAACAAGTACCTGAACTTAAAGATGGTCAAATCTTAGTGAAGGTTTTGTATTTATCCTTTGATCCTACGCAAAGAGGTTGGCTGAATGATGTTAAGTCTTATGTTCCTCCAGTTCAAATAGGCGAAATAATGAGAGCTAGTTCAGTTGGTCAAATTATTGAGTCAAAAGATGATAATTTTTCAATCGGTGATCTTGTTATGGGCACTTTTGGTTGGCAAGAATACGCAGCTGTAGATAGCTCTTTTGGTTTACTTCCAATTCAAAAACTACCTCAAGGTATCCCGCCTACATCAGCTTTAAGTATATATGGAATTACAGGATTAACCGCTTTTTTTGGTATGATTGATATAGGTCAGCCTAAAGAGGGTGATACAGTTTTAGTTTCTGGAGCTGCCGGTGCAACTGGATCTGTAGCTGGTCAAATAGCAAGAATTCATGGTGCAAAAAATGTTATTGGTATAGCTGGCGGACCTGATAAATGTGATTGGGTGGTAAATGAGGCTGGTTTTGACTCATGTATTGACTATAAAAATGATGATGTTGCTTCAAAGTTATTAGAATTAGCTCCAAAAGGAATTGATATTTATTTTGATAATGTTGGTGGAAAAATATTAGAAATTTCCCTTGCTCAGATCGCACAGAATGCAAGAATTGTAATGTGTGGCGGTATTTCTTCTGGATATACTACCGAATCTCTTCCCCCTGGACCATCAACTTTAACAAATCTTATTATTCAAAGAGGAAGAATGGAAGGTTTTATAGTACTAGATTTTGCAGAAAGATTTGGTGAAGCAATGATCCAATTAGGAACCTGGGTATCTGAAGGTAAAATAAAATATCAAGAGGATATCGCTGAAGGTTTAGAAAATTGTCCAGCCACACTTGCTAGATTGTTTGAAGGTAAAAACTTTGGAAAACAATTATTAAAAGTTGCTGATTTAGATTAAGTATTAATTTATTACTAAAATTTTGTTTTGGCTTACTATAATCAGCTATGAAGATAATAAATAAAATATCAAACTTTTTCTCAAAAAAAACAATTTCATCATCTATTAGAAATAAATTAATGATGGATTGGTCAAGTGAAAAAAAATTTTTTGAAAATAGAATTAAAAGAGAAAAATTAAGATTATCAGAAAAAAGACCTCATATTGTTTACTATTTTCACTCCTTAACAGATCCCTATTCACATCTAACATGCCAAATATTAGAGAATTTTGTTAACAAGTATGATGTAGAGTTGAAGATACTTTTCGTATCAGATCCACATAACGTTTTTACGCCTGAAAGAAAAATGTTTGAAGGTTATTGTTTGAATGATGCCTTAGATATAGCAAAATATCATGGATTAAAATTTGAAAATGTCAGCCAACCAAAAGAAAAAAATATTGTAATTGCTTATAAAATCCTTAACTTTTATTTTTTTCAAAAAGAAATTACTCAAATTGATTTTATAAAATTGCTAATAAAAATTTCATCATCCTTGTGGCTAAATGAAACTGATACGTTTAACGATATAATTTCAAGCCTTGGTGAAAAGGAAAAAGAAATATTTGATACTTTAGAAAACTCTCTTTTAAAGGAGGGGAATAATAAATTATCCGATTTTGGTTATTACTTTGGCTCTTCTTTTCATTATGAAGGTGAAAATTATTGGGGGGTTGATAGGCTAAATCATTTAGAAGATAGATTAAGCGAATTAAATTTAAGTAGAGAAAATTCTCAACCTTATATTATCAATTACCCACAAAATAATTTTAATTTAGAAAATTTAGATCAAGGTCAAATTGACTTAAANGTTGANTTTTTTCCTTCACTNAATAGTCCATACACATATATAAGCTTTAAGAGAATTAGAGAAATATTCGAGAAATANCCTGTTAAATTTGAAGTAAAGCCAGTTNTACCAATGCTTATGCGTAATATGAAAATTCCNCCAGTTAAAGCAAAATATATTNTATCGGATGCGGCTAGAGAAGGTCGAAAGNATGGTGTNATAATTAAAAAAATATATTCACCAATAGGTAAACCTGCTGAGAGAGCCTACTCTCTTTTTCCAATAATTAATGATNAAGGTTATGGNTTTGATTATTTAGAGAAGTTAATGGANTCATGTTTTTTTTATGGGGAAAATATTGGTGAAATGAAATATTTAGAAAAAACAATTTCTGATTTGGGATTATCTTGGTCTGAAATAAAAGAGGAACTTAAAAATAATGACTGGAAAAAATTATTAAATAATAATTTAAATGAAATGTACAAAGGGGGTTGCTGGGGAGTTCCGACTGTAAGATTATCTAAAATAAATAGTGATTATGAATATTNTCAGTGGGGACAGGATAGAATTCATTTTATTGAAAAGGAAATAATNTCTATATTAAATTTTAACCACCCGTAACTGACATATGACGGCTGACGGAGGGTCTTTGATTTCTTTTTGTTATATTAAAATCATGAGCTTTCGGTTTAATTTTCATAGCTTTATCAATAGAGGAATTAAGCTGCATAATGTTTCCAGTTCTTATTATTGACCTAAAATCAATATTATCATTTTGACCAAGGCACATAAAAAGTTTGCCAGTACTAGTTAGTCTAATTCTGTTACAGTTTGCACAAAAGTTATTACTTAAGGGTGTTATGAAACCAATTAAATTATTTGTTTTATCAGTTTTTTTATAAAATGACGGACCGGCAGTTTTGTAGTTAGTTTCCTCAAGTGAATATTTTTTCTTAATTTCTTTTTCTACTTCAACAAGTGAAATATATTGATCTATCCTGTCCTGATCCGTAAGGCCCATAGGCATAGTTTCAATTAGGCTTATATCAAAATCATTTTTATGCGCCCATTCGATTATATTATTTATTTCATCAAAATTTTTATTTTTTATCATTACGGTATTTATTTTAATTTTTAAGCCATTATCTTTTGCCGTCATTAAGCCTTTGATTACATTTTCAAGATCATCCCTCCTTGTTATTTGATAAAATTTATCTTTCATCAAAGTATCAAGAGAAACATTTATTCTTCTAACGCCAGAGTCGTATAGTTGCTTGGACATTTTATTTAAAAGGCTACCATTTGTCGTTAGAGTGATTTCTTTCAAATCGCCTGATGATATGAAGCGTGAGAGATTTGAAATAAAATCTATTAAACCTTTTCTTACTAATGGTTCACCACCACTAAGCCTTATTTTTGTTATACCTCTTGAAATAAATAATGAGCAAAGATAATCCATCTCATCAAAAGTAAGAAGATCCTTCTTGGGTAGAAATTTCATATTTTCTGGCATGCAATATGTACATCGAAAATTACATCTATCAGTCACAGATATTCTNAAATAATCAATCTTTCTTCCAAAGCTATCAATTAATTTATTTTCTTTGNTTGGTATATTTACAAGAATTTTATTCATTACCTATATTAACATAAGTGATTTTTTTTTAATTATTTTTTTATAAATATAATAAAAAAATTAATANTTTTTAATTAATTGATTATGAAACCAAAAAATAAATATTAAATTAATTGGTAATGATAAAAAAAATAGATCTGGCATTGTATTAATTAATGAAACAAGGCCAGTAAATAAAAATATTGTACCAAAAATACATAATGATAATTTTAATAATTCAGTCACTTTAGAAACTTTCTATGAAATTGATGTATTNATAAAGCAAAAAACATGCCATAAATTAGTTTTTAAAAAATTAAATATAGAAATGGCTAAATTATCACAAATACAANGTATAAAATTATCTCAAAATATTGCTTTAACACCTCAATTAATACAGGCTATTAAATTATTTGAGCTGAATAATATTGAANTAGAGGAATATATTGATAGAGAAATCATTGATAATCCTTTTTTGGATAAGGATGATGGATCCAATGAAAAAGACAATGATAAAAATTATAATGAAAATAATTTATCTGAAAATAACTCATCTAGTGAATCAGAAATTCATGTATCAAATCAAGAGAGCCCCATAGATGATCAATCTAATATTTTTGATAATAGTTATGGAGGCGATAATTCTGAAATAAACAATTATATTGAAGAGACAGTCAGTTTTAAGAAGTCATCCAAGGACTTTTTAATTGAGCAAGTTAATATTGCTTTTAAAAATGAACTAGATAGACAAATTGCATTTTTATTAATTGATAATTTAGATAGTAGTGGATTTTTAAAAATTTCTTTAAAAGATTTTTCAATAGATATTGGTATTGATGAAAATAAAGTAAATAAAGTTTTATCAGAATTGAAAAAATTTGAGCCTATTGGAGTTTTTTCTCAATCACTTGAGGAGTCTTTTTTATTACAACTGGAGGANAGAAAATTATTAAACAATTCTATTAAAAANNTAATAAATAATTTNGAAATTCTAGCTTCTGGNGATTTAAAAAAGCTAACAAAAATATGTGATACCGATGAAGATGAAATTTTTAAAATGCTAAAAATAATAAGNTCATGTAACCCAAGGCCCTTATCATCATTTGATGAAAATGATTATGANGANATTAAAGAGCCGGATGTAATAGTAAAAAAAGTTAAATCAAAATGGATTGTGGAGTTAAACGAAAATACTTTACCAAAGGTATTAGTAAATACCGGTTATTATGAAGAACTAGCATCAAAGAATCTTACAAAAGAGGATAAAGACTATTTAGCNACAAGATATGCCTCAGGTAAATGGTTACTAAAAGCATTGGAGCAAAGGTCAGCAACTATTTTGAGGGTTTCAAGGGAAATTATTANACAGCAAAATTCATTTCTTGAAGATGGTNTGGCCCATATAAAGCCTATGATTTTAAAAGATATTGCCAAGGAGTTAGATCTTCACGAAAGCACNATCTCTAGAATTACAAATTCAAAAGAAATTGATACACCTAGAGGTATTTATTCTCTTAAGTTCTTTTTTTCTAAAGCTATTGCTAGTGCTGGTAACGAGGATATTTCCTCTCAATCAGTGAAAACAAAAATCAGAAATTTTATAGATAATGAAACTGTAAAAACCTTATCGGATACAAAGTTGAAGGATTTACTTTATGATTCTGGAATTAAAATTGCGAGGAGAACAATTACAAAATATAGAGAAGAAATGAATATACCATCATCTTTTGAACGTAAAAAAATTAAGAAACTTAAAATTTAAAAGTTGAAAATATAATAGTAAAATATTTACCTTTATATAATTGTAAGTATAAAACTAACAAGATATGTTCTTTGCCAAGAGGATTTTTATGAATAAAAAATTAAAACCAAACTCATATGCTGCATTAGATGCAGAAAATCATTTTCATCCATATTCAAATGCTAGAAGGATAGAAGAACAAGGTCCTATGGTAATATCCGAGGGAGAGGGTATTTATGTTTGGGGTGATGATGGAAAAAAATACCTTGAAGCAATGGCTGGTCTTTGGTCGGTTGCTGTTGGATTCGGTGAAGAAAGATTAATAGATGCCGCTACTAAACAATTAAGTAAGCTTCCATATTATCCTTCTTTTTCTCATAAATCACATCCTTCTGTAGCTGAGTTATCTCATAAATTAGTTGAAATGGTAGGCCTTGATATGAGTAGGGTGCATTTTACAAATTCAGGATCGGAAGCTAATGACACGGCAATGAAGTTTGTTTGGTATTATAATAATGCACTTAATAAACCTAAAAAGAAAAAAATTATTTCAAGGATAAAAGCTTATCATGGAATAACTATTGCATCAGGAAGTCTAACAGGAATGCCATTAATGCATAATGATTTTGACCTTCCTATTCCTCAAGTTTTACATACTATGTGCCCTCATTACTGGAGAGAGGGTCTTGAAGGTGAAACTGAAGATGAATTTTCTTCAAGATGTGCGGATGAGCTAGAAAAACTTATTTTAAAAGAGGATCCAGATACAATTGCTGCTTTTATTGGTGAACCAGTGATGGGTGCTGGTGGTTTAATAGTGCCCCCAGCTGGATATTGGGAAAAGATACAAAAGGTTTGCAGAAAATATGATATTTTAATTATTGCNGATGAGGTTATTAATGGATTTGGAAGAACAGGCAAACCTTTCGCATGCGAATTATATGGAATTAAACCTGATTTTATAGTTTTATCAAAACAAATTACGTCTTCCTATATGCCTATGGCAGCTGTTTTAATGACTGATAAGATATATCAGGTGATAGCTGACAATACCCAAAAAAATATAATGTTTGGTAGTGGTTTTACCGCAAGTGCTCATCCAGTTGCGTGTGCTGTAGCTTTAGAGAACATTCGTGTTATTGAAGAGAATAAATTAATGGATAGGGTTCCCATGTTACAAGGTCAATTTCAGGAAAGATTAAATAGGCTTGAGGATATTGATATTGTTGGTGAGGCTAGGGGTATTGGCTTAATGGGAGCTGTAGAGGTAGTTCATGATAAATCGCCGTCAAAACCTTTCAATCCAGTAGGAAGTGCAGGGCCTGTTATTGCTGAATGTGCTCATAAAAATGGCTTAATAGTTAGAGCTATTGGTGATACTTTGGCAGTATGTCCTCCTCTCATTATAACAGAAGAGCAAATAGATGAATTGTTTGANAAATTTTCTCAATCACTAGTTGATGGTTCGAAATTACTCAAGGAAAAATAAATTTAATTAATCTCTAAAATTATTTTTCCAATATTTTTATCTTCNTCCATGACTTTATGAGCTTTATTCGCATCATTAATATCCAAAATCGTATGAACGCACGGTATAATTTTTTTTGTTTTAAAAAANGGCCACACATGNTGATATAGATCACTCATTATTTTTCCTTTAACAGATATNCTTCTTGCTCTTATCGTTGAACCAATAATTTTTTGCCTTTTCATTAGAACTGAACCTAAATTTATTGAGGATTTTACACCACCCATAAGCCCAATTATGACAAGTCTACCCTCAATGGACAGTGCATTAANATTATTTTCAAAATAGTTACCACCAACTGGATCAAGAATTATATTAGCACCTTCAGGTAACCATTCTTTTATTTTATTGAAAGGCTCTTCTGTTCTTAGAGCTCCATTAGTAGCTCCAAGCTCAATACAATAATTAATTTTTTCTTGTGTACCAGCCGTAACAAATGACTCACACTCAAAAGCCTTGCATAATTGAATAGCAGCAGTACCTATACCACTCGCTCCAGCATGCAGTAAAACTTTATCTCCTTTTGTTAAATTAGCTTCTAAAAAAAGATTTAGCCAACAAGTTGCATAAACTTCAGGGAGAGAAGAAGCCTCTATTAAGCTAATTCCTTCAGGAATAGGTATTGCCTGAACTTCAGGGCAAGAAACATATTCAGCATATCCTCCTCCGGCTAAGAGTGCACAAACTTTTTCTCCTACTTTTCTATTTTTTACATTTTTCCCAATTTTTTCAATTATACCGCTACATTCTAGTCCTAATATATTAGACGCTCCTGGAGGAGGGGGGTAGAGACCATTTTTTTGAACAACATCTGCTCTATTAACNGAAGTAGCGCTAATTTTTATCAAAANATCATTATCGGAAATCGAAGGTAAATCAGTTTCAGACCATTCGAGTTCTTTATTTTCTAAAATATTAATAGCTTTCATCATGATTAGAAGTTTTGCTTATTTTTTATAAGGTCATCAACCACTTTTGGTTCCGCTAAAGTTGATGTATCCCCAAGATCATCATAATCATTTGCTGCTATTTTTCTTAATATTCTTCTCATAATTTTTCCAGATCGAGTTTTAGGAAGATTAGAAGAAAACTGAATAAAATCAGGGGTCGCAATTGGTCCAATTTCCTTTCTTACCCATTCAATNAGATCTTTTTTAATTTCATCACTTATTTTTTCACCTGCAATTAGNGTTACATATGCATAAATTCCTTGTCCTTTTATTTCATGAGGAAANCCAACCACTGCTGCCTCNGCAACTTTATTATGAGAAACTAATGCACTTTCAACCTCTGCTGTACCCATTCTATGACCAGACACATTAATTACATCATCAACTCTTCCTGTNATCCAATAATAATCATCATCATCCCTTCTGCATCCATCTCCAGTAAAATAATANCCATCNTATTGAGANAAATAGGTNTCTATAAATCTATCATGNTCACCATAAACTGTTCTCATTTGACCCGGCCANCTATTTTTAATACATAGATTACCTTCATTAGNACCTTCAAGTTCATTACCATCTGCATCTAATAATACTGGGGTAATTCCAGGAATAGGTTTGGAGGCAGAGCCGGGTTTTAAATCTGTTGCTCCAGGTAAAGGTGANATCANAGTAGCCCCAGTTTCAGTTTGCCACCAAGTATCAACTATAGGACATTTTTTTTCTCCAACAATATTGTAGTACCATAACCAAGCTTCTGGATTGATTGGTTCACCAACACTTCCAAGTAGCTTCAGNCTATCCCTTTTAGTTGCCTTAACNGGCTCATCGCCCTCCTTCATTAATGCTCTNATTGCTGTAGGGGCTGTGTAAAATATATTTACTTTATGTTTATCGCATATTTGCCAAAACCTTGATGCATCTGGAAAATTAGGTACACCCTCAAACATTAAAGTTGTAGCTCCATTACATAATGGCCCATAAATTATATATGAATGACCAGTTACCCAGCCTACATCAGCGCTACACCAATAAATATCACCTGGCTTGTAGTCAAAAATCATTTCATGGGTATAAGAAGCATATACAATATACCCCCCCGAAGTATGAAGGACACCTTTTGGCTTACCGGTTGAGCCAGATGTATAAAGAATGAATAAAGGATCTTCAGCATCCATTACTTCAGCCTCGCATTCATCACTTACATTCTTAATAACATCATGATACCAAAGGTCTCTTCCTTCAGTCATTTCTACATTTGCATTATTACGATTTACTACAAATACATTTTTAACNTTGGGGCATTTTAAAAGCGCTTTATCTGTATTCAATTTTAAAGGTATTGTTTTACCGCCTCTTATGCCTTCATCTGCTGTAATAACGTAATGTGAGTCACAGTCTAAAATTCTTCCTGCAAGTGCCTCAGGAGAAAAACCTCCAAATACAACAGAATGTATTGCACCAATTCTACTACACGCTAACATTGCATAAGCTGCTTCTGGAATCATAGGCATATAAATAGTTATTCTATCGCCTTTTTTTACACCATTATTTTTAAGTGCATTTGACAAATTGCAAACTTTTTTATGAAGCTCTTTATATGATATCTTAAGACTTTCATCAGGATTATCTCCTTCCCAAATAATTGCAATGTCATCAGCCTTATCCTTAAGNTGTCTATCTATACAGTTCTCTGAAACATTTAACTTTCCATCATAGTACCAATTGATATCAACATTTTTCTTTGACCATGTAACATCTTTTATTTTTGAATAAGGTTTTATCCAATCAACTCTCTTTCCAATTTTATCCCAAAATTTTTCAGAGTCAGTCTCGGCTTGTTGACATAGATCTTCATAAATTTCTTTTGTAACATGCGCTGAATTTTTATAATTTTCAGGTACTGGGAATATTTTATCAGCTGTCATTTATTTGGCTCTATTTTAATTTATTTTGTAATAATTTTATTACACCCGAAAAATCAATACCATCATGACCCAACGTTTCAATTTGTTCATATATTGATGTTGCATTGGCTCCAAGGGGTGTTGAAGATGAGGTCATNTTTGCAGCTTCTTGAGAGAGTCTTAAGTCCTTTAACATTAATGCTGAAGCAAACCCTGGTTCATAATTATTGTTAGCAGGACTAGATGGGACAGGTCCTGGAACTGGGCAATAACTTGTCATTGACCAACATTGGCCTGAAGCTGTTGAAGAAATATCAAAAAATGTTTGAGCATCAAGACCNAGATTTTCTGCTAGATTAAATGCTTCTGCCGTTCCTATCATGGAGATTCCTAACAACATATTATTACAAATTTTTGCTGCTTGGCCGTTACCAGATAATCCCGCATAAATAATATTTCCACCCATTATATCGAGGTATTCTTTTGCTTTTTCAAAGGCTTCTCTTTCTCCGCCAACCATAAATGTTAATGTACCTGCTTGAGCACCTCCGACCCCGCCTGAAACTGGAGCATCAACTATATTAAGATTTTTTGCTATGGCGTTTTTAGAAACATCTCTTGCAGTTTCAACATCTATTGTTGATGAGTCTATAAGCAGTAGATTATCTGGAGCATTTTCTATTAATCCTTCACTGCCCAGATAAACTGATTTTACGATTTTTCCTGAAGGCAGCATTGAAATTACTACATCTGAAGATTGAATAGATGAATTAATATCCTCAGTAGATTTTCCCCCAGCATCAACAAGAATTTTTACTTGATCTTTTGCTAAATCATATCCAGTCACAGAGTGCCCAGCTTTTAAAAGGTTCAAGGCCATTGGAAGACCCATATTACCTAATCCTATAAATGTAACTTCCGNCATACCTAACTCCTTTTAATTGAATTTTAGATCATCATCTAATGAACTAAAAAATTTATCCACAAAANTTTCTTCTACCTCAGATATATTACTTGGNTTCCAAGATGGGTTATTATCTTTGTCAATTATTAGCGCCCTTACACCTTCATAGAAATCATGGTCATTCATTACTTTGTTAACCATTCTNAATTCCATCTGCATGCATTCTTCAAAGCTAATNTTCTTACCTAACCTNAGACTCTTTAAGGCNACTTTTAGAGATGTTGGTGATTTTNGCTCNATTATNGAAAGTATTTTTTTGGATAGATCTGAGTTTTCTTCTATTAAATTTTCTATNATTTTTTCAACTGTNTCAGCANTAAANATTTTATNACAAAATTGNCTTATTTCTNTAAATTCTGANTCTCCTGGTTCAACNGAGTATTTTTCAATGATATTTTTTGGATCATTTTCTTCTTTTGAAAGATCATTTATTAAATTAGAAAAATTTTCAGATTTTATAAAGTTTGTGGCAGTCCCTAAAAAGATGGCATCAGCGGCCTTTATCCTGTTCCCAGTTAATGCAAGGTAGGTACCGGCTTCGAAACTCAGTCTTGGTAGAAAAAATGATCCTCCTACATCTGGAAATAGACCTATTCCTGTTTCTGGCATAGCAAAAGAGTAGTTTTCTCCTGCTATTCTATGGCTACCATGCACCGAGAGACCAACTCCGCCACCCATAACAATCCCATTTACAAGAGAAATATATGGTTTTGGATAACGTTTAATATATTGATTTAGAATATATTCCTCTCTATAAAATCCTACTGCTTCTTCATCATTATTTTTACCCCAGTCATGAAGAGCTCTAATATCTCCACCGGCACAAAATGCCTTTTCTCCCTCTGCTTTAATTAAAATATTTTTTACAGAAGAGTCATTTTCCCATTTTTTTAATTGCGGATGAATTTCTCTTACCATTGATAAAGTAAGTGCATTTAAGGCTTTTGGCCTATTTAAAGTTATAAGCCCAAGAGTTCCTTTGACCTCAAAGAAAACCTCTTCATCTGTCATCTGTTTTCCTTAAGTATTTCTCTAGAAATAATAACATTCATTATTTCATTAGTTCCTTCGAGTATTTGATGGACCCTAACATCTCTAAGATTTCTCTCTAATGGATAATCTTTAAGGTATCCATAGCCACCATGAATTTGAAGAGCTTCATTTACGATTTTAAAACTCATGTCAGTTACAAAACGCTTAGCCATTGCAGCGGCTTTTGTTTTATCAGGAGTATTTTCATCAACTTTGTTAGCTGCGTCTCTAAGCATTAATCTTGATGCCTCAAGTTCAGTTGCCATATCAGCAAGTTTAAATTGAATAGATTGAAAATCTTGAATTTTTTTCCCAAATTGTTCCCTATCTCCTGCATACTCGACAGCTTTTTCAAAAGCAAATTGAGCAGTTCCAAGAGAGCATGCAGCTATATTAAGTCTTCCACCATCTAAACCTTTCATAGCAATTTTAAAACCATCGCCTTCACTACCTATAATATTTTCAGCAGGAACCTTACAGTCCTCAAAAATAACTTGTGCAGTTGGTTGAGAGTTCCATCCCATCTTTTTTTCCTGCGCCCCAAAAGAGAGTCCAGGGGTATCTTTTTCAATTAAAAGTGTTGAAATTCCAGAGGCGCTATCATCTCCAGTTCTAACCATGGTAACATATACGTCAGAGTAACCACCCCCAGAAATAAAGGACTTGGTTCCATTAACTATATAATGATCACCATTTTTAATAGCTTTTGTTTTTAGACTTCCTGCATCTGAACCCGCCCCGGCTTCTGTTAAGCAATATGATGCAATTTTACTCATAGAGCATAAGTCAGGAACAAATCTTTCTTTTAATTCACTTGATGCAAAACTATCAATCATCCAATTTGCCATGTTATGAATTGATAGGAAAGCTGATGTTGATGTGCATCCTTGACTTAAGGCT
>NYSO01000045.1 GCA_002683015.1 Rhodobiaceae bacterium | reverse complement strand
CCTTATAAGAGAAATAGATGCTCTTGATGGTATAATTGGTCGTATATCAGATCTTTCAGGTATACATTTTCAAGTTTTAAATAAAAGAAAAGGACCTGCCGTGCAGGGCCCTAGGGCTCAAATAGATAGGGATCTTTACGCCCTAAATATGAAGGATGAGCTAAATAAAACTAACGGTCTTGAAATAATTGAAGGATCGGTTGAGGATTTTATACTAAGTCACTCAAACACTATTTGTGGCGTAATTTGTGAGGATGGAATAAAAATTTCAGCAAACCAAACCGTATTAACAACGGGAACTTTCTTAAATGGTGTTATTCACTGTGGCAAAAAAACAACACCAGGGGGAAGAGTTGGAGAACCTCCATCAAAAGGTATCTCAAAAACTTTAGAAAAATTTGGCTTAGCTCTTGGAAGGCTAAAAACAGGTACACCAGCAAGACTTTACTCCTCTTCTATTGATTACACTTCTTTAGAGATACAAAATGGTGATAAGGTTCCTGAGGCCTTCTCATACTTGTCAGGTAAAAATAATAATAAGCAATTACCATGTTACATAACGAGAACAACAGAAGAGACTCATAAAATTATTGAAAAGAATATTTTAAAGTCCGCAATAAACAATGGAAATATTTCAGGTGTAGGTCCAAGATATTGTCCTTCAATTGAAGACAAAATTGAGAGATTTTCAGATAAAAATAGCCACCAAATATTTTTAGAACCAGAAGGGCTTTCAAGCGAGTTAGTTTATCCCAACGGAATCTCAACATCTTTGCCTGAGAATGTACAGGATGAATTTATAAGAACAATACCTGGTCTTGAAAGAGTAGAAATTGAAAAGTATGGCTACGCTATTGAGTATGATTACATAGATCCAAGAGAGCTTAATCATTGTCTTAGCTTAAAAAAAACAAATGGTCTTTGGCTTGCAGGGCAAATTAATGGAACGACTGGTTATGAAGAAGCGGCTGCTCAAGGATTAGTAGCAGGCGCGAACGCAGCTTTAAAAAGCCTGAATAAGGAAAGATTAGTTCTTGACAGGGCTGATGGATATATCGGAGTTCTAATTGATGATCTTGTAGTAAAAGGGGTTTCTGAACCCTATAGAATGTTTACATCTAGATCAGAATATAGGTTAAGTTTAAGAGCGGATAACGCCGATGAAAGATTAACAGATATTGGAATAGAGGCCGGAATAGTAAAAAAAGAGAGAAAAGATAAATGGGTTAAAAAGAAAAAAGATTTATCTAACTTAAGAAAAAAATTAAAATCGTTAAAAATTTCTCCAAATGAGGCGAAAAAAAGAGGGTTAAATATTAATCTTGATGGAAAAAAAAGATCTGCCTTTGAATTATTGAGTTATCCTGAAGTAAAGTATGATGATTTAAATAAATTTTGGGATGATATTAAAAGTCTATCTCCCCAAATTGAAAAAACAATCAGTGCAGAGGCATTATACGATAGGTATCTGGTAAGGCAGCAACTAGATATTGAGAGGTTTAGAAAGGATGAGAAAAAAAAGATCAATCCAAATATAAATTATAAAAAAATAAATGGCCTTTCTAACGAAAATAAAGAAAAATTAATGAAGGCAAAACCTGAAACTCTTGGTCATGCGCAAAGAATTGACGGGATTACTCCTGCTGCCATTGGTTTAATAATATCACATATCAAAAATAATAAAGGTGTATGATTTGCTAGTTGAAAAACAAAAACCCTCTGAATTTTTGTCTTTTCCTAATAAGAATACTCTAAGTGATTATGTTGATTTATTGATTAAAGCTAATAAAAAANTAAATCTTATTTCTAAAAGTACAGAAAATGATATTTGGGAAAGGCACATCCTNGATAGTGCGCAGCTAATAACTCTATTCCCCAGTGAAACAAAAACTGTTTGCGATGTTGGGTCTGGCGCAGGACTGCCTGGGGTTGTTCTTAAAATTATTCACATGTCCTTGAAGGTAACTATTGTAGAGCCAAGTAAGAGAAAATCTGATTTTATAAANTATGTATCCGATGAACTGGGGTTAAATTTAAATGTCATTCAAGAAAAATATGAGGACATTCGAGTAGATAGAAAACCCTTTTCTAANGTAATTACTGCTAGAGCCCTAAAACCTTTGGATAAACTGATACCTTTATTTTACAAAGACATAAAGCTTGGTGCTGTTTGTGTTTTTCCTAAGGGTGAGTCATGGCAAAGCGAATTAANGAACGCACAGTTAAAATGGGATATTAATTACTCTCTTGAAACAAGTATCACTAACAAAAACTCTAAAATATTTATTATAAAGGATGCAAAACGCCATAATGAGTAAAAAAATATTTTCTATAATTAATCAAAANGGGGGTGTTGGAAAAACGACCACAACAGTTAACTTGGGAACAGCTATGGCAGCTTGTGATGCTAAGGTTTTACTAATTGATATGGATCCTCAGGGCANCCTTTCAACGGGTCTAGGAGTTTCGCCCGCCAAAAGAAGTGTTGGAACTTATGACGTTTTGTCTTCTAGCAAAAAATTACAAGATTGTGTAATAAAAACTGATATTCCAAATTTAGATGTAATAACAGCCAATGAAAATTTGCTTGGAGTTGAAATAGAATTATCAGCAGATGAAGATAGAGCAATCAANCTTCGGGAAACNTTNAGAAGCACATCTTCCGGTCAAAAGAATTACGATTTTATATTGTTAGATTGTCCTCCGGCGCTTAACATAATTACTCTNAATGCACTTGCNGCATCTGACGGAGCAATTGTTCCGCTTCAAGCAGAATTTTATGCACTTGAAGGTTTGAGCCAACTCTTAAAAACTATTGATGGCATAAGCTCAACGATTAATGACAGGCTTAAATTATCTGGTGTCGTTTTAACGATGTTTGATAAGAGAAATAATTTATCACTTCAAGTTGAAGAGGATGTTAGAGCCTATTTAGGCGAAAGTGTTTTTACAACAAAAATACCAAGAAATATAAGACTATCAGAGGCTCCTTCACACGGAATACCTGCATTAATTTATGATCATAAATGTGCAGGAAGTGAAGCTTATATAAGTCTGGCAAGAGAGTTTTTAAATAGAGTAAATTGGGAAGTAAAATAATTTTTAAAAAGGTAAAAAAATGAAAAAGGGTTTAGGAAAAGGCTTGGCAGCTTTAATAGGCGACTTGGATGAAAAGTCTAATGATCAAGGTACAAAAGTTAACACTGAAGTTGCTGATGATCAAACAAATNTTCCAATTGAATTTTTAGTTCCAAACAGAGATCAGCCAAGAAAAAATTTTAGCGAAACATCTTTAGATGAACTTTCGCAATCAATTAAACAAAAAGGTATTTTATTACCTATTTTAGTTAGACCTTTGAATGATAAAGAATTCCAAATTATTGCTGGCGAAAGAAGGTGGAGGGCTGCTCAAAAAGCCGGTCTAAATGAAGTTCCAGTTATAATTAAAAATTTTAATGAAATCGAAGTTTTAGAAATTGGCTTAATAGAGAATATGCAAAGAGAAAATCTTAGCGCAATAGAGGAAGCTTTAGGTTTTGAAAAGCTACAAAAAGAATATAACTATACGCAAGAAAATCTCTCTAAAATATTAAGTAAGTCTCGAGCCTATGTTGCAAATGCGCTAAGACTTTTATCCCTTCCCCATAAAGTTCAACAACTTGTTCAAAGCGGTGATTTATCGTCAGGACATGCTAGAGCTTTAATTGTTCTGGCAGATCCTTTGCCTGTTGCAAAATTTGCAATAAAAAAAGGAATGAGTGTAAGACAGTTGGAGAGCTATGTTTCTTACTTAAAGAAAGACAAGAAATCAAAGCAAGCTTCAGTAAGTCAAAAATCGCCTGATACGCTAATGCTGGAAAAAAAATTGACAGATAATTTAGGTTTATCTGTTCAGATAGATGAGGGTAAGGGGGAAAAGGGCGAGATTAAAATTAAATATTTATCATATGACCAATTAAATTTTATTTGTGACAAGCTTAATTAGATTGTTTTTTTGCCACAGTTGCTAGCCTTATAACAATATTTCCAATTATACTTTTTCCAAGACCTGGCTTAGTTTTTGTTAATAGGTCGCTTTCAATTAAAATTTCAAGAGCCCTCTCAACTTTAGCAATATTCCAGTTTTTGATTTGAGTTTTAAAAGCATTAACTTCCTTAAAAAAAATTGGAGGCTTTATTTGTTTCATTGCATCACCAATTGATTGGCCTGATGTTATACTTAGCCCGACTAAATGTAACTTCTGGAAATGTAATATTAATGCCGATATAAACTGAGGGGGCGTAACACCTTGAAGAAAAAGTCTATCAGAGACCTGTTGGGATAGTCTTGTTTCACCTAAGCATATATGTTTGCATAATTCACTTATTTGGTTTTGATTGGTATCAAATAATATTTCTTTAATTTTTTCATCATTAATATTTTTATTTTCAGCAAACTCATAATAAAGCATTATTCTTTCTANAGCATCACTGACCTGACTTCTCTCAAAACCAGACATTGAGATAATTGCATGTATAGCGCTATCATCGAAATTAAAATCTCTGTTATTTGATTTTTCTTTAATGAAATTCTTCAAGCTCACAAAATCATCTTCATAAAATGGAATTATTAAGGCACCCTCTAATTTTTCTATAGACTTTCTAATGCTTGATCGTGGAGATAAATTTCCAGCCTTAATAAGAAGTGTAGTTTCGTTTAAGTCATCTTTAAGTAAATCCAGAATAGGACCAGATGTTTCAGAATTATCCATATCAATTTTTAAATATTTTCTTCCGCCACCGAAAGATAGGGACCTTGCCTCATTATAAAAAATATCAGAGTCTTTTGATATTTCTTTAATATTGAACTCTGGAGGAGCAAAAACATCATTCTCATCAAAAAGGCTTTTACATAACTTATTATAAGTATCGTTAACTAGGTATGTGTTTGGCCCATATAAAAGAATACATTTTAAAGATGTGCTTTCTTCTTTAATTATTGAAAAAATATCTTGTTGTTTTCCTTTCATTTTTTAAATTTTTTAGAATAAAGGGCAAGTTGATTTCTTATATCATATGCGATTGTCATGGATAGCTTTGAAACTGCGTCATTCTTAGCAATTTCATTTGAATAGGGCTCTGAAATTCTATTGAAAGCATTTGACCCTATACTTTGACCTGTAAATAGAATTTTATCTGAATTTTTTTCTCTGATCTTAAATATTACTGTGGTTGAGACACCCATTCTCATTACCTTTTCATCTTCTCTAACATCAATATCATCAAATCTACTTTGGGCCTCTAGTTCGACTGTATACTGGCTATCGCCACTTTCATTTATAGAAGCTAAATTATTAAGATTTCTATATATCTCGTGAAGTTCTTTATTAGATTTTGACGGTTCAATTATTTCATATTCTAAAAGGAATTTTTCAGAATAAAGAGGTTCAAAAGTACATGATAAAGAAAATGCACTAATGAAAAAAACAACTAGAAAATTTTTTTTAAACAACAATATTTATTATCCTATTAGGAACGATTATAATCTTTTTAATTTCTTTGTCGCCAATAAATGATTTAATACTATCATCATCTAAAGCTATTTCTCTTAGTCTACTTTCATCAATATTTTTATCTACTTGAACTTCTGACTTCTTTTTTCCGTTAACCTGAATTGGAATTTTTATTGTGCTTTCAGCTATTAAGCTCTCTTCAATATTAGGCCATGGTTGCTCACAAATCATTCCTTTGTCTTTACCAAAAAGTGACCAGCCTTCCTCGGCTAAGTGAGGTGTAATTGGTCCAAGCATAATCAAAAGAAATGATAGGGACTCACTTATTGCCTTAGAATCAATATTGTCGCTTTCTTTTATTTTAGAAATTTCACCTACAAACTCATAGAGTCTTGCTATGACTTTATTAAAGCTGAGGCTATCTAAGTCCTTAGTAATATTATTTAGCGTTTTATGATTTGTTTTTTTTAGGTTAATAGTCTTTTCATTATTTTTATTTGAAACATTTTTTTCAATAAGTTTATTAAGCTCAACAATAGTTTTCCATATCTTCTTAATAAATTTACCTGCGGCTTCAACCCCAGACTCAGACCAAAAAATATCTCTTTCAGGGGGAGAGTCTGAAAGAACAAACCATCTTGCAGTATCTGCACCAAATTCTTCAATTATTATCGATGGATCTACAACATTTTTTTTAGATTTAGACATTTTTTCAGAAGGTCCCCTTTTTAGAGGCTCTCCTGTTTTTCTATGCAAAACTTCACTATCTTTTATTGTTACCAGCTCCGGTTCAATCCAATCACCACTAACGGTTTGGTAAGTTTCATGGCAAACCATTCCTTGCGTGAACATTCCATAAAAAGGCTCACTAATATTTAAATGCCCTGTCTCTTTAAGTGCGTTTGTAAAGAATCTTGAATATAATAAATGCAGTATTGCATGTTCTATGCCCCCTATATATTGATCAACTGGTAACCAATAATCAGTTGCTGAGATATCCAATGGTTGTGCCTTATCAAGTTCACAAAATCTTGCAAAATACCACGATGAGTCAATAAATGTATCGAATGTGTCAGTTTCTCTAATTGCCTCATTTTTGCACTTCGGACAATTAACTGATTTCCATTCTTCATGACGCTCTAAAGGGTTNCCTGGTTTAATAAAGTCTACATCATCTGGTAATTCAACAGGCAGNTCTTTCTCCGGAACAGGAACTATTCCACATTTATCGCAGTGAATAATTGGTATTGGACAGCCCCAGTATCTTTGTCTAGATATACCCCAGTCACGAAGCCTAAAATTTGTTTCCCTATTTCCATTATTATTTTCAATAAGCTTTTCTATTACTTNATCTTTTGCTTGATCAATATTCATTCCATTTAAAAAACNNGAATTAATTAATTTTCCNTCNCCCGTGTANGCCTCNTCAAGATTGTCACCTTTTTCTTTTTCTGTTTCTCCAGAGCTCACAACAGGTATGATTTCAATTTTATATTTTTTTGCAAATTCAAAGTCTCTTTGATCATGGGCTGGGCAACCAAAAATCGCCCCTGTTCCATATCCGCTTAAAATGAAATTTGCTATATACACATCAAGGAATTTATCTTTTATGAAGGGGTGTTTAATTTTAAAACCCGTCTTTACGCCTTTTTTTTCTGCTTTTTCTATGGCTTCTTCAGTAGTGCCAATTTTTTTACATTCCTCAATAAATTCCTTGATTTTCTTATCTTTCTTAAGAGACTTAGATATCGGGTGATCAATTGATATGCCGCAAAATGTAGCTCCAAACAATGTATCAGGCCTGGTTGTAAAGACTTTAATTGGATCATATTTTTTTTGGTCAATATCAAAGCAGTCAAATTCAAAAGAAACCCCAGTAGATTTACCTATCCAATTTTCTTGCATTGTTTTAACTTTATCAGGCCAGTTTTCAAGCTTTACAACCTCATCAAGCAACCTTTGAGAGTCACTTGATATTTTCAAAAACCATTGTGTTAAAATTTTTCTTTCTACTGGCGCTCCTGATCTCCATCCTTTTCCATCAATAACCTGTTCATTAGCTAAAACNGTTTTATCAACTGGATCCCAATTAACTTCGCTCTCCTTTCGATAAGCAATTCCAGCGTTATAAAAATCTAAAAATATTTTCTGTTGATGTTTAAAATAGTTTGGGTCACATGTAGCAATCTCTCTTTCCCAGTCAATTGAAAGCCCTAGTGATTTAAGTTGAGCTTTCATATTATCTATATTTTTATAAGTCCATTCTTTTGGGTGTATTTTCTTTTCCATCGCTGCATTTTCTGCGGGCATCCCAAAAGCATCCCAACCCATCGGATGCAAAACATTGTCACCTTGGGCTTTTCTATAACGTGCAACAACATCGCCAATTGTATAATTCCTNACATGCCCCATATGAATATTTCCCGAGGGATAAGGAAACATTTCTAGAATATATTTTTTTGGTTTTTTTTCAGAAATAGGCTTTGGTTTAAAAGACTTTTTTTCTGACCAAATCTTTTGCCAATATGGTTCAATTTTATCTGGATGGTATTCAGACATTTAGATGTTAGCTAGTACCAAGAGAGCCAATTCTTAGCTCNCGNGCCTTTGTTAAAATAGAAGCCTCAACTAGTCTTGCGGTATCAGGATTTACATCAGCTTTAACCCATTCTTCAGACACTCTTATTTCTCTAAAAACCGTAACACTTATGGCATCNGCTCTTANCCTTCTGTCTTTGACATAAATATTTAGTTTTATTCTNTCATTAGGGTTTTCTGGCTCAAGGTACCAATCAGTAGATATGAAACCACCTATAGGATCAGCAGCATTTACGGGTATGAAGGATACAGTGTCTAAGCTTGCCCTCCAAAGAAATGCATTTACTGCCATNGATATTTGTGAGTTAANAATTTCTGAGGTTTCGACATCCATTTTTTTTTGAAAAAGGATTTAATCTCGCGCAGTTATTNAGTAAAAGTAAAACACAGAATATTAAAACAATATTACTTTTTCTATACATAAAAATAACTCCCACTTAAGATNNTTTTAAAACAATACTATCAATANCAGTAATATTACTTTATCTCAAAATGAATTAATTCAAACTTTTATATTTTATTATTTATGATATTCGATAAAGTAAACAATAAAGATAAAGAAGCAATGACAGATATTAAAAAAAATCTTAAAATTATAAAAAGTAGAATTGAAAAGATCGCAGTCAAATTTAATAGGGACCCATCTGAAATAAAATTAATTGTTGTTACAAAAAAATTTGATTTTGAAAAAATAAANCCACTCATAGATACTGGCCATCTTTTTTTTGGAGAAAATAAAGTACAAGAGGCNGAAAAAAAATGGTCAAAGACTTTATCTAGCAATAAAAATATTGAGCTTCATATGGTTGGNCCNATTCAATCAAATAAAATAAAAATTGCAATCAATCTTTTCACAGCTATTCATTCGGTTGAGAAAANAAAGACTTTAAAAATCATAAATGAAAATATAACCAAAGACTCAACTATAAAAGAATTATTTCTCCAAGTTAATATTTCAAAAGAAAGTTCAAAAAGTGGAATTTATATTGAAGATATGGATANATTTTTNACCGAGGCAAAAAATTATTCAAAGATTAGTATAAATGGATTAATGACCCTTCCACCTCCAGATGAAGAGCCATCATTATATTTTGCTTTATTAAACAAACTATCAAAAAAAAATATGTTAAAATATTTAAGTATGGGAATGAGTAATGATTTTGAGACAGCTATAGCATTAGGTGCAACTCATATAAGAGTGGGAGAGGCAATAATGGGACCAAGGAATAAAAATTGAAAAGTAAAGTTTTTCTATTTTCTGATGATATTTTTTTTAATTCAGTTTTTGAGGAACAGTTTTCCTCGCTGTCTTATTGTGATTTAATTGCAAGTGCTAACTTATCTAATATAACTAATATTGATCAATTTGAAAAAAATGATGTAGCTATCTTTTATTCGGTAAAGCAGCAGCAAGTAACAAAAATTAAAGAATTATTATCTGAGGCTTCTTATTTTTTCCCGGCAATTATTATTGGTTCATCAGATGGTATTTTAACCTTAGAAAAAAATTCATTTATTTTTTTAAAAACCCCTTTTTATTTTAACGAATTATTAAAAATAATAGAAAATATCTCCCT
>NYSO01000044.1 GCA_002683015.1 Rhodobiaceae bacterium | reverse complement strand
TCAAAATTGGATTGGTTTTTTTGTAAGTAGCGTTTTTACCTTCTTTATGGGAATGTCTTTTATTTTAATGAATAGAGGAAATACTATTAAGATTGAGGTAAAAAGTGCTTTTATGCTGGTAGTATTAAGTTGGTTTTCTCTATCAATATTTGCTTCATTACCTTTTATAACATCAACGCAAAACTTTAGCTTAACGGATGCTTTTTTTGAGTCAGTTTCAGGACTTACAACAACCGGATCAACAATAATTAATGATATTGAAAATTCATCAAGAGGAATAATTCTTTGGAGAGCAATTCTGCAATGGCTAGGCGGAATAGGAATTATTGTTAGTGCTATATCAATTCTTCCGAGGCTTGGGGTCGGTGGAATGCAATTATTTAGATTAGAAAGTTCTGATACATCAGAAAAAATATTACCAAAAGCTGCAAGAATAGCTGCAGAAATATCTGTTCTTTATATTACCTTATCTGTTATCTGCACTATTGCGTTTATTTTTTCAGGTCTTTCATTCTTCGACTCTGTTGTTCATGCAATGTCTACAATTGCAACAGGTGGATTTTCATCGAAATCAGGCTCTATTGGAAGCTATAACAATGTTAATCTTGAAACAGTGACTATTTTATTTATGATTTTAGCCAGCCTCCCATTCGTCTTATATCTTAAGGCTATAAGGGGTAAACCAAAAGACTTAATAAAAGATCAACAAGTTCATGGATTTTTTAAGACATTGATAATTTCTATTGTAGTTGTTGTTTTTTATCTTATTCTTACAAGTAATTTTACATTTTCAGAAATTTTAAGATACTCAATTTTTAATGTTACCTCAATTCTAACAGGAACTGGCTTTACAAGTACTAACTATAATGGCTGGGGAACACCAATAATCCTTTTATTCTTGTTTATTACTTTTATTGGCGGTTGCGCAGGCTCAACTACTTGTGGTGTAAAAATTTTCAGACTCCAAATAGTATTTAATAACTCTAAAGAAATGATTTCAAAACTTATTAGTCCTAACAGGGTGGTCAACAAAAGATATAACGGCGAACATTTGAGCCCTGAAGTTACTCAATCTGTAATAACTTTTCTTTTTATTTTTATACTTACTTTTATAATTCTATCTATTCTTTTAAGTTTTACAGGATTAGATCTTTTAACCTCATTTTCTGCAGCGGCAACATCAATATCGAATGTTGGACCTGGGCTGGGCCAGGTAATTGGTCCGGCTTATAGTTTTAGCCAGATTCCTGAAATTGCAAAATGGTTGCTTTCTTTTGGAATGCTTGCAGGTAGGCTCGAATTTTTGACACTAATTGTGATTTTCAATAAATCATTTTGGCGATAATTAATTACTATTTAAGCACCAATCAATAATACCCTTTTGAGCATGCAACCTATTTTCAGCCTCATCCCAAACAAATGAATGCGGTCCATCGATTACCTCAGAGTCAATCTCCTCCCCGCGATGTGCTGGAAGGCAGTGAAGGAAAATGACATTATCGTCAGCTAATGAGATTAATTCATTTGTTACTTGAAATTGGCTTAAAACATCTCTCTTAGAACTATCTTCCTTATCACCCATTGAAAACCAAGTATCTGTTACAATACAATGAGAACCTTTAGCCGCTTCCTTAGGGTCATCAATTTCTAAAATCTTAGCGCCCTCACCTCTTGCTTTTTCAACAATTTCTGCATTTGGCAAATATTCTTTAGGGGCACAAACTCTCAGTTCAAAATCAAGTAATGAAGCTGCATGTATCCAACTATGAGTCATATTATTTCCTGGACCGAACCAAGTAANNANTTTACTCTTTATTGGGCCTATAATTTCTTCAAATGTCATTAAATCTGCAACAACCTGACATGGATGAGAAAGGTCTGATAAACCNTTNATTACAGGTACAGATGANGATTGAGAAAAATCTAATATAGATGAATGCTCATTNGTTCTTAACATTACTATATCAACATATCTTGATAATACTTTAGCTGTATCAGAAATTGTTTCTCCTCTATTTAGTTGCATATCATTTGAATTTACAACTATAGATTTACCACCCAATTGATACATAGCANCCTCAAAAGAAAATCTAGTCCTTGTTGATGGTTTTTCGAAAATCATGGCAAGTATTTTATCTTTAGCACAAGCATCACTATCAACTTCAGCCTTNCCAACTCTTACCTTTGATTTTTTTCTTTGGTGGCAACTATTAAGAAGATCTCTAAAGTCATTTTTAGAAAAATAATCCAAATCAATAAAATGTCGAATTTTTTCGGTCATGTTAAACCATATACTATATATCTAGATTTGATAATGTTTCGTCGAATTTTTTTATTGCCTCAAAGATTTCAGTTTCGGAAATATTTAAAGGTGGTAAAAATCTCACAACGTTATTACTAGCATTTACAAGTAATAAGCCATTTTTAAAAGCTTGATCAGTTATAACAGAATTTTTCTCAATACACTCAACACCAATCATTAAGCCCTTACCTCGAACATTAGAAATTTTATTATGATGTTTTTTAACTAGCTTATCCAATTCACTAATAAGGATTTCTGAAAGATCTTTAACATTAGATAAAATGTCATCTTTCTCAATAAGCTCCAAAACTTTTAAAGCAATCGAACACCCTACCGGATTACCTCCGAAAGTTGAACCATGGCTTCCAGGCTGCATTCCTTTTGAAGCATCCTCAGAGGTTAATATAGCCCCAATTGGAAAACCTGCTCCCAAAGCTTTTGCCAAGGATATAATATCTGGCTCAATATCAGACCACTCATGAGAAAATAACTTACCGGTTCGACCCATTCCGCATTGCACCTGATCAAGTATCATTAATATATTATTGTCATCACACAATTTTCTTATTAAAGATAAAAATTCATTAGAAACAGGGTTTATTCCCCCTTCACCTTGCACAGGCTCAATCAAAATACCTGCTGTTTTATCTGAAATACTTTTTTTAAGGGAATCTTCATTAAGNGGGATATTCAAAAAACCATTTGGAATAGGGCTAAACCCCTCAGTGTGAAGAGGGTTAGAGGCAGCAGCAAGTGTAGCTAANGTTCTNCCATGGAAAGAGTTCTTAAAAGTAATAATTTCNTTTTTCTGAGCATTACCATTAAATGAATGATATTTTCTCGCTATTTTAATTGCGCCTTCAACCGCCTCAGCACCAGAATTACAAAAGAAAACTTTATCAGCAAAACTTAATTCACATAATTTTTTTGCGAGCAATTCTTGCTCGGGAATAGTGTATAAGTTTGAAACATGCCAAATTTTATTTGCTTGCATTTCAAAAGTTTTATTAATTTCTGGATGATTATGTCCGAGAATATTAACAGCAATACCAGACGAAAAATCTAGAAATTGTTTATTATCCTCAGATGTTAACCATGCTCCATTTCCATCCTTAAAAGAAACGGGATAACGATTATAAGTATTCATTACTGAACTATTCATATCATTCTCAAATTTAAAATTTAATAATTTTATCCAACTACTATCTTTTAACTAAGTCTTCAACCTCCAACCTTTCTTTAATAAGAATAAACTTAATAACCAAAGAAAAATATTTAATAAAAGAATAAATACTACACCAAAGAAAATCGAACTATCGGATGAACCAATAAAGCCGTATCGGAAGCCATCAATTATATAAAAAAATGGATTATAATCTATTAGTATCCTTGCAAATTCAGGCATTCTATCCACGGAATAAAACGTTCCTGATAAGAAAGATAAAGGCACAATAATAAAGTTAGTTATAGTTCCTAAGTGATCAAATTTTTCTGACCAAATGCCAGTAATTATACCAAGTAAAGATAAAAATAAGGACCCGGATACTGAATAATATATTATTGCCCAAGTATGAAAAATGCTTAACTCAACAAATAAAAAATGAATACAAGGTAAAGATACTAATGCAACAACAATTCCTCTTGTGACACCACCCATTGAAATTGCAACATTCATCTCCCCTGCAGATATAGGAGGCATAAGTATATCAACTATATTTCCCTGAATTTTAGATATGAGTAACGAAGAAGATGTATGATTAAAGGCTTGCTGTAAAATTGACATCATTATTAAACCAGGTGCTAAAAACTCAATAAAAGGAACACCTTTAATATCTGGTCTTAAATTTCCCAAAGCTAGGGTAAANATAGCCATAAANAGAATGGTGGTCGCTATTGGNGCAGCAACAGTCTGTAGAAAAATTTTAAAAAATCTTTGAACTTCTTTTTTGTATAAAGTCCATAAACCATACCAATTAACCCTACCGGAATCTCTTGGCGGTATCCATTGGAATTGAGAATTATCTGACATGTGCTTATTCTGAACAATAATGACAATAAATAAAGTTATTTCTTAAAAATATGTAATTTTTTTATTTTTTTTAACAACTACATCTTGTATACGTTGAAAAAATGTATACCATATATTTTACATTTGTAGGGAGAAATAAAATGGCATGGACTGATGATAGGGTAGAAATTCTTACAAAATTATGGGGTGAAGGTCTAAGTGCAAGTCAAATAGCCAGAGAATTAGGTGATGTAACAAGAAATGCAGTTATTGGCAAAGTTCACAGACTTGGACTAGCTGGAAGAGCCAGCCCAACAAGGCCAAAAAGTAGAATAAGGCATCGAGAACCTTCGAATTTTTCATCGAATTTTTCATCAAAAGATAGGTTAAATGATAATTTAAAGCCACTATCATTACCTGAACCAGCAGTAAGCTCCGATGGAAGTCCTATAAATATTTTAATGCTAACAGAAAAAATTTGTAAGTGGCCAATTGGTGAACCTTCAGACGAAGATTTTCGATTTTGTGGATTAAATAGAATTCAAGGTTCTGTTTATTGCGAGGAGCATACAAAAGTTGCTTATCAACCGCTTGAAACTAGGAGAAAAAAGAAAGTTAAATTTTCCGCAAAAAGAAATACTAAGACTAATGTAGGTAATTACTAAGAGCTCTGATCAATTGAATACCCTGCAGATCTTATTGTTCTAATAGGATCTTTTTTTCCTTTAATCCTAAGNGCCTTTCTTAATCGCCCAATATGAACATCTACTGTTCTTATCTCTACATTTATGTTGTCTACACCCCATACGTTATCTAATAACTTCTCTCTGCTAAAAACCATATTTGGATGTTCGACCAAACAATTTAATAGTTTAAATTCTGTAGGACCTAAGCTTATGGAGATACCATCCCTAAGGACACGATATTCGTCTCTATTGATTGAGATATCCCCTACCTCAATAATATTTTGTCCTTTAGAAAACTTAGATCTTCTCAAGACTGCATCAATTCTTGCAATTAGCTCCGGAAATGAAAATGGTTTTGTTATATAATCATCAGCGCCGGTTTCTAATCCTCTAATTTTATCACTTTCCTCACCAAGTGCGGTAATCATTATAATAGGAATATTATTATATTTTTTTTGAGTTCTTAGACGTCTGCATAATTCTATACCTGAAATATTTGGTAACATCCAATCCAAGAGTATTAGATCAGGACAGAAGGTCTCACACTCAGATAAAACAAAATCACCATCTTTCACTATTTTGGTTTTATATCCATTTTTAATAAGATTGTAATCAATTAGCATAGCCAAGCTCTCTTCATCNTCAGCTATCAAAATCTTATAATCTGTANGNTTACTCATTTTAAAAATTTATTTTAAAATTAAAAAACAGTTTCATCCTCAACTTCCATTTTTCTATCATCGCCCAATGTCTCGCCAGTAACTATAAAGTGAGTTACTTCAGCAATGTTTGTTGCTTGGTCACCAATTCTCTCTAAGTATCTAGCAATAAAAAATAATGGGACAAGAGCCTCAATTGCCTCTGGTTTTTCTTTAATATCTTCTAAAATGGCAGATAAAATATTTGCATATGATGAATCTATTTTAATATCAGATTTCCAAACATCCAACGCATGTTGTGCTTTGCCTTGAGCATAATCTTCTAAAACTAAATCTAAACTTTGTTGAACATTTTTAGTTAAATTTACAAGAGCATCTATGGTTTTAGGGGATTTAGCATTTAATAAATCTCCTTTTACTATGCGCTTACAAACTCCTTTGCACATATCTCCAATTCTTTCCAAATATAAGGAAACTTTTACTGCAGAAAAAACCATTCTTAAATCGTTAGCCATTGGCTGTCTTTTTGCTAAAATATTAAAAGTCTTGTCTTCTAGTGATAATTGAAGTGCATTGATTTGCTTGTCAGCTTCAATTGTCTGCTTAGCAAGATCATGGTCATTCATTCTCAGTGATTGTTCAACATTCCTAAGAGCTATTTGGGCCAAACCACCTAAACTCACAAGACCATCAGTTAAATCTTTTAATTCTTCATCAAATGAAGTTACTATATGTTGATCATCCATTTTATTACCNTTATCCATACCTTCCTGTTACATAAGCCTCTGTTTGTTCATGATCAGGACTTCTAAAAATTTTTTCAGTATCACCAACTTCTATAAGTTTTCCCAAGTGGAAAAAGGCNGTTCTTTGGGATACTCTTGCTGCTTGCTGCATAGAATGAGTTACAATTGTAATTGTAAAATTATCTTTTAGTTCATCAATCAATTCTTCAATCTTTGCAGTTGCAATNGGGTCTAAAGCGGAACAGGGTTCATCCATTAGAATAATTGAAGGATCAATAGCAATAGCCCTTGCAATACATAGTCGTTGCTGTTGTCCACCTGAAAGGCTAGTGCCTGGTTCACCAAGTCTGTCTTTGACCTCAGACCAAAGACCTGCTCTCTCTAAACTTTTTTCTACTTTCGCATCAAGATCATCTTTATGCAAGATCCTACCGTGTAGTTTTGGTCCATAAGCAACATTATCGTAAACTGATTTAGGAAAAGGATTAGGTTTTTGAAAAACCATTCCTATTCTTGATCTTAACTCAACAACATCNACATTAGGATGATATATATCCTCATTATCAATTTTAATAGTACCTTCGACCTTACATATTTCTATCACATCATTCATTCTATTNATGCATCTAAGAAAAGTNGACTTTCCACAACCAGAAGGGCCAATTAATGAAGTAACCTCTTTTTCACCTATATCAAGATTAATGCCAAATAAAGCTTGNTTATCTCCATAAAAAACGTCTACGCCTTTACACTCGATTAAAGACTTTTTATTTCTAATATTATTTTGTTCTTTTTGTTCATCCATAATCAAATCACCATTTAACTTCATAACGTTTTCTTAATAATACAGCTGCAAGATTAATTAATATAAGAAGACCTATAAGAATTAAAGTAGCAGCACTTGTTTTAGCAACAAAAGCTCTTTCTGGGCTATCGGCCCATATATATATTTGAACTGGAAGAGCAGTTGCAGGATCAGTAAAGGTTGCTGGTATATCGACAATAAACGCAACCATACCTATTAATAATAGTGGTGCGGACTCTCCAAAAGCACGAGCTAAACCAATAATTGTTCCAGTAAAAATCCCAGGCAAAGCAGAAGGTAGTAAATGCTGAAAAACAACCTGCATTTCAGAGGCACCCATTGCTAGTGCTGCCTCTCTAATAGAAGGGGGGACAGATTGAAGTGATGATCTTGTAGCAATAATAATGGTTGGTAATGTCATTAATGATAACACAAGACCTCCTACTAATGGGATAGATCTTGGCATTCCAAAAAAATTAATAAAAACAGCTAAACCTAATAAACCAAATATNATTGATGGAACAGCTGCAAGATTATTTATATTTACCTCAATAAAATCNGTTATNCGATTTTTTACAGCAAAATTTTCTAAGTAAATNGCGGTTAAGACTCCGATAGGAAAACTTAACAATAAAGTCACAGTTATTGTAATTAATGAACCAATTGTGGCACCCCAAAATCCAGCAACCTCGGGCTCTCTACTATCACCATTTAAGAATAAATTTTTTGATATTTTATTTTTTACTCTACCTGTGCTTTTTAATTCATTTAACCAAGTAACTTCTTGATCATCCAACCTTCTTTCACTCTCCGAAAGTGATGTATCAACATAACCTTTATAAAAAAGATCAGAATCATCGGTAAATAAAGCATTAAAATAGAATTTCTTATTAATATAGGAAGGATTTTCAATTATGAAATCTCTGAGAGTGTATGAAGCACTTGAAGAAATTAATTTAAATAATTTTCTTTTATCGGAGCGGCTTTCAACCTCAGGAAAAAAGGAAAATAATGAAGATCGAATAATACCTCTAAAATTAATATCTTCAAATTCATCCTCTGCAGAAATTTCAGTCATATTTATTTCAAGGTCAATTGAATAATTTGTGTAAGCAGGAATNGATCTATAAATCATAGATCCAATTATTGTGGCAAGCATTGTTGCGGCTAAAATTAATGAAATAAATCCATATGCTATAAAACGTTTTTCAGCTCTATGTCTTTTTGATAGATTTTTACTCATATCGCTCTCTATATCTTCGAACTATTATCATAGCAAACACGTTAAGGGCCAATGTTATTACAAATAGCATCAATCCTAATGCGAAGGCCGCTAAAGTTTTTGCACTGTCAAATTCTTGGTCTCCNACCAATAGAGTAACTATTTGAACAGTAACTGTTGTAACTGCAGATAAAGGATTTGCGGTAAGATTTGCAGCTAGTCCTGCTGCCATAACTACAATCATTGTCTCACCAATTGCCCTAGATATAGCTAACAAGAGTGCACTAACTATACCTGGTAGAGCCGCAGGAATTATAACTTTTTTTACTGTCTCAGCCTTTGTTGCTCCCAAAGCTAATGAACCATCTCTTAAAGATAATGGAACAGCCGTCATAACATCATCAGATAACGATGAAACATAAGGTATTATCATTACACCCATTACCAACCCGGCCGCTAGCGCTGACTCAGTGGCAACAGTTAAACCAATATATTCCCCACAACTTCTTACAAAAGGTCCTACCGTTAGAGCTGCAAAAAAACCATAAACAACTGTTGGAATACCAGCCAATATTTCTAAAATAGGTTTTAAAAAATCTCTTGTTTTAGGTTTCGCATATTGNGATAGAAAAATAGCAGAATATAATCCTAGTGGAGCAGCAATCGACATAGCTACAGCGGTTATTAAAAGCGTNCCCGTAAATAATGGAATAGCACCAAAACTTCCAGATGATCCAACTTGATCCTCCCTAATGGCGGTTTGTGGGGACCAATGTGTACCAAAAACAAAATCAATAAAACCCACCTGAGAAAAAAATCTCAAAGTTTCAAAGATTAGAGAAAAGATAATACCTACAGTAGTTAAAACTGCTATTGTTGAGAAAACAAAAAATATAAATTTTAAGATTCTTTCTACTCTTCTCCTTGCATCATATCGAACAGATAATTTCTTGTATGACACAAAACCTAATATGACTGAGAGTAAAACTAAAGAAGAGAAGGAAACAACTCTAGATTCTTGATACTTTTCAACTAGGAGATTTGCATCACCCTCAGAGATAAAACCACTACTAATGAGAGTGCTTAAACTTGAAATATTATTTATTAAAAAACTTTTAACATATAAAATTTCATCAATTCCTAGGTCTATAGTTTCTTCTGAAAGAAAGGGTATAACAAGATAATTTAAATAACTATCTTTANAGAAAAGAAGCAAAATAATAAGAAATATAGGTAGTAAGGTCGACCANAAAGATACATACAAGCCATGATAAATTGGCATTGATCTTAAAGGCTCATTATTTTGGAGATAAAATACTGCNCTTTGTTTTGCTACTGTGAAGGATAGAAGCCCTGCAACAATTATCAATGATAAACTTATTAAAAGATCGGTATTGATATCTATCCTCCACAATTTGAAAAATTAATTTTTTATCAAAGCTCTAATTCAATTAAATTTTTACCAGCATTTTTATACTTTTTATATTCTTCTGATGATAATGGAATTAGACCTTTTTCGANTAAATAGCCATCCTCACCCATAGCACTTAAACTTGTAAATTCCTTAACAAATTGAGTAATTGAAGGCTTCATTCTTATATGATTCTTTTTTACATAAAAGAATAAAGATCTTGATATTGGATAATCACCAANAAGAATATTATCGAAAGTTGGNTCGGCANCATTAACAATAGATCCNTGGATTTTATCAGTATTTTGATCNAGNAAACTAAANCCAAATATACCTAAAGCATTTGGATTTTGATCAAGNTTTTGTATAATAAGATTATCATTCTCACCTGCTTCAATAAAAGCTCCATCTTCACGAATNGTNCGNGCAATTNTCTTGAATTCATTCTTTCCAGCTTTAGAACTTCCTCTCAATTCCTTTAGTGCAGGAAAAGTCTTCGCGCCAGCATCCATTGCTAGCTCAACAAATGCATCTCTTGTTCCTGATGTTGGAGGAGGACCAAGAACTTCTATTTTAACATTAGGTANCTNNGGGTTTACATCTTTCCATGTTTGATATGGATTATCCTGTAGCTCTGATCCATCNTCATTTGCAGGAACCTTTTCAGCAAGAGCCATATAAATATCACGTGTAGAAAGTNNAACCACATTTGCTTTCTTTGAATTTGCTAAAACAATTCCATCATANCCAACTTTAATTTCAATTATTTTAATACCAGCATCACTACATTTNTTAAATTCTTTACTTTTTATTCTCCTCGATGCGTTCGTAATATCAGGATGTTGTTTTCCATTACCTGCGCAAAAAAGTTTCATACCGCCGCCTGAACCAGTTGACTCGACAATAGGTGTTTTATATTTAGTTTTNCTTCCAAATTCTTCTGCAACGGCTGTTGAAAAAGGGAAAACCGTTGAGGATCCTACAATTCTAATNTGCTCCTCAGCTTTTGCTTGTAGGCTAGGGATCAAAGCAATTGATANAATAATAACAAGTGATTTAAATANGTTTTTCATATTTTTCTCCAATTTCATCATTTATTAAAACAAATCAAAGCTGAATTTGTACTGAATCCCAGCCATAATATGTTCTGAAGCCTTAGATGGGTCATTAAAAGATTTATCAACATAATTCAGGTATANCTTTAAGGGTTTAGCAATTTTATAATCNAAGCCGATACCTGTAAGCTNTCCTCCTGCTTTAACCATGTCTGACTCACCATACATAGCCTTAAGAGTAATCTTTTTAGACATTTTCATTTTTAGAGATATCACATACCCATCATCATCATATTTCCCAGATGTATCTTCTGACTNCTGCCAAATAACACCAAGTGTTAAAGGTTTACCAAGTGGGATAGTTGCNGCAAATCTTGTTGTATCGAAAAAATATCCTTTTTGANGAACTTCAGAGTCAAATGAAACAGCAAAGTGTGATTTATTTCCACCNATCTTACCTTTCCAATCTAAAGAAACTGAAAAGGCTTCTTCATCAGCCTTTTCCNCAATACCCATAACATTTAAGGTAAATCCTTTCACTTTTGGAGATGACCATTGAATAATTTTTTTGCTTCTATTTTCTCCCCATAAAATATTCTTAATATCACCTGCAGTATCATTGAATAAGTCAATATTACCTTGTGCTATTTTTGTGGGTGTATCATGCATACCTAAAAAAACTTTACCAAAAGCTCCTTGCAAACCAACAAAACTATTTCTTTGCTTAAAAGTTGGATCGCCATCAATAGGATCAGTTTGCAATTCATATTGGTAAATAGCTGCAACACCATTATCAAAAGTTTGTGAACCCTTAAATCCCAAGCGTGAAGCATGTGACTTTACATCAGTGTTAGAGCCACTTGAAGTATCCTCACTGCTTAAAGCAATATCTAAGCGTCCATAAATAGAATTTTTTGCATAAGCTTTATCGGT
>NYSO01000043.1 GCA_002683015.1 Rhodobiaceae bacterium | reverse complement strand
ATTGTTAAGATAGATAGAATCTCCTGATCTGCGATTTTAATTTTATTTTCATACTTATCTCTGATTATTTCTGAAATTTTGTCGATAGTTTGATATTTTATATTATCTGGACATTTTGGCGACATTGTTGGTGAATTAAATGTAATAGGTAGATCTTTAATCATATCTGAAATACTACTTTCTCGTTTTTCATCTAAAAGTTTACAAACTTCAATTGCCGACAAACATGCATCGTCGTAACCTCTTCCAATAGGCTGATTAAAAAAATAATGACCTGATCTTTCAAAACCAGCTAAAGCTGATATTTCAGATGTTTTTTGTTTGATATAACTATGACCCGTTTTCCAATATTGAACACTGGCGTTGTTAGATTTTAAAATTTTATCTGAACTAAATAATCCTGTTGATTTAACATCAATTACAAATTTTGAAGATTTATATTTTTTAGAGAAATTTCTAGCTAATAGTAAACCCATAATATCAGAAAAAACTTCTTTACCATTATCATCAACATAGCCACACCTATCTCCATCCCCATCAAAGGCAAAACCAATATCTGCATTATTTGCTATAACTTCTTCGCTGACATGTTTAAGCATTTTTAGATCTTCTGGGTTAGGGTTATAATTAGGAAAAGTATGATCAAGATCACAATGAACCTTAATAACTTCAATACCAATTTTTTCTAATATTTCTGGAGAAAAAATACCAGATGTTCCGTTTCCGCAAGCAACAACAGCTTTGATTTTACGTTTAATATTATTTCTTTTAGTTAGGTCCTCAATATATTTGGTATTCATTCCTTCAATATAGGTATATTCACCATTAATTTTTTTTGGACTTAAGTTTTTAAGGCATATTTCTTTNAGTCTTTTCATTAAGTCTGGTCCAAATGTTAAAGGTCTATTGACNCCCATTTTAAAGCCGGTCCATCCATTTTCATTATGACTGGCTGTAACCATAGCAACAGATTTACAATCTAAATCGTATTGAGAAAAATAAGCGCCAGGTGATATAGTTAATCCAACATCAAAAACATTTATACCGTATGATAATAAACCAGATACAAGAGCGTTTTTAACTTCTTCAGAATAGGATCTATAATCATGGCCTATAACAATCTCTTTTTTGACATTTTCTTCTATCATTAATTGTCCAAGACCATAGCCAAGTTTTTTTATACCGCTNAAATTAATTTGTTTTGGATAAATCCATCGGGCATCATATTCTCTAAAACCAAATTCGTTAATAATTGGTTCTTCAGTATAGTTTTTTATATTAAAAGAAATGTCACTCATTAAAAAATTTCATCAATTATTTATCAATTGTCTCCATNGCTTTTTCAAAAACCTTACCGGTCTGCTCTCCGCCCATATTATATGACTTCGCTTCATTAAAATTAGATATTTTTTCCCAGTTATTAACAATATCTTCAGCNGTNGCATTAAGTCCAAGACTTAATCCATCAGACTCCATAATTTTTGAAACAGAATAGACTCCAGCACCAGCACACAAAATAGTTCCATTAGGAGCTTCATCCGAAACTAAATAAATTGCTGCAGGAGTAACGCTTTCAGGTGTTAATAAATTTTCAGCTTCAGGNGGCATTAAATTTGCAGTCATCCTTGTATAGGCCACTGGAGTTAGTGCATTAACATGGACGTTATATTTTTGACCTTCAAGCTTAAGGGTATTCATAAAACCTACCAGACCTAATTTCGCTGCCCCATAATTAGTTTGTCCGAAGTTTCCATATAAACCAGATGATGAGGAAGTAACNAATATTCTTCCATAGTTTTGTTCTTTCATTATTTCCCAAACAGCTTTTGTTGGTTTAACNGTTCCCATTAGGTGAACATTTAAAACTTTTTCGAAATCATTAAGTTCCATTTTAGAAAATGACTTATCAATTAATATTCCNGCATTATTTATTAGTATATCAATTCTTCCATATTCATCGATTGTTTGATCAATCATTAGTTTTACACCGTTGTCGTCTGTAACCGATGAACCATTAGATATAGCCTGACCACCGGAACTAATAATTTCTTTTACAACTTTTTCGGCTGCATCAGATGATCCTCCAGAACCATCAACAGATCCTCCAAGATCATTCACAACGACCTTAGCNCCTCTTTTNGACAATTCTAAAGCATGAGATCTACCCAATCCACCACCTGCTCCCGTAACGATTGCAACTTTATCTTTAAAATCAATTGTCATTTTTGTTCTCCCTAGCATTTTTATAAATTAATGATTAAATTAACTAATACAAATAGAATGTCATCAAATTTTTTAATTGTTTTAAAAGGNGGATTAGAAATGATTTTTTATGATGGTGGTGCAGCACCAAATGCTAGAAGGGTTAGAGTATTTCTTTCTGAAAAGAATATAGATATTCCGATTAAATCTATNGATATTATGAAAGGTGACCATAAAAAAGATGATTACAAGAAAATAAGCCCTTTATCACAAGTACCTGCTCTTGAACTTGATGATGGAACTTTNATAACAGAGTCCATAGCAATATGCAGATACATAGAGGCATTANATCCTGAACCAAACCTATTTGGAAAAAATCCTAAAGAAATAGCTCAAATTGAAATGTGGCAAAGACGTTTAGAGCTTTTATTNATGATACCAATTGCNTCAGTTTTTAGACATGGACATCCAGCTATGGCACATNTAGAAGAACAAGTACCGGAATGGTCAGAAGCAAATAANCCAAGAGTNTTAAAATTTTTTAAATGGTTAAACGAGCAACTTGAAGGTAAAAATTTTATTTGTTTAGATAGATATACTNTTGCTGACACAACTGCTTTTACATGTTTTGAATTTGCCAAGTGGCCAAAAATTTTAATTCCCGATGAGTTTCAAAATTTAAAAGATTATCAACAGAGACTATCTGAAAGGCCAAGTTCAAAGGCTTAAAATTTATAAAATATTGACCAAAATCAATTTTTTTTATATTACAAAACTGTCAGATGATTGGATGATCGCTTTTTTTTAAAGAGGAAAGTCCGGGCTCCATGAGAGACAGTGCCGGGTAATACCCGGCGAGGGTGACCTTAGGGAAAGTGCCACAGAAAATATACCGCCTTAGGGCAAGGGTGAAAAGGTGCGGTAAGAGCGCACCGCTTATATGGTAACATATTTGGCAGGGTAAACCCCACTGGGAGCAAGACCAAATAGGAATAACGTTGGCTTAGCCAGAGAATTTCTCTTTCTAGTTATTCGGGTAGGTTGCTAGAAGTATACGGTAACGTATATTCAAGATGAATGATCATCGCTTTTTTAAAGTACAGAACCCGGCTTACAAATCATCTGACATTTTCAGAGAATTAAAAATTTTTAAAAGTAACTTTGTGTGTATTTTTTAATTAAATCCCATTGACTCCCATATTATCCCATGATAATCCATATTTAAGTCTTATATTTATAAGATCAGGTTATTCTTTTGTTTAAAAAAACTGGAGGGTTTTTTGAAAATATTTTTATCAAGCGCAGTTAATAAAATTGATGCTAAAGGCAGGATTTCAATTCCTGCATCTTTTAGAACTGTTCTTGAGTTTCAAGGTTACCCAGGCGTTTATTTATTTCCCTCTTTTACATCAAAATCTATTGATGGAGGGGGTCTAGAGTTGATAAATCAAATTTCAGAAAGTGTAGAGAGAATGCAGTTATTTGCAGAAGAAACAGATGCATTATCCACATCACTTTTTGCTGACACATACAATCTATCGTATGACCAAGATGGAAGGATATCTTTACCAGAAAGCCTAATAGAACACGCAAATTTGAAAAATAAAGCTATTTTTGTTGGTCAAGGTAGAAAGTTTCAAGTTTGGAANCCTAATGATTTTGAGGAATTTAAAGAAAAGGCAAAGGTTAAGGCTCTTGAACACAGAAATCTGATAGGCCCTGTTGGTTTAAATAAAGTTAAATTTGAGGAAATAGATTGATGGATAATAATATTCCAACTCATAAATCGGTAATGATGAATGAAGTTTTAGAAATATTAAATCCAAAATCAAATGAAACCTATATTGATTGCACTTTAGGTGCCGGAGGNCATACTAGAAAAATTCTTGATAGTGCCGATTGTCATGTAATTGGCATTGACAGAGACCCAATGGTATTTTCTTTAAATCAAGATCGCTATAAATCATATGGTGATAGGCTAACTTTAATTAATGGAAGNTTTGGAGAATTAACNAATCATATTTCAAAGATTGGTATTAAAAAAGTTGATGCTATTTTTATTGATTTAGGGGTTTCTTCAATGCAGCTTGATACTCCAGAAAGAGGCTTTTCATTTCGTTATGATGCTCCATTAGATATGAGAATGGACGATAATAAAACATCGGTATTTGATATAATAAATAAATATAAAGAAGAAGATTTAGCAAATATCATTTATTTATTTGGGGAAGAGAGAAAATCAAGAAGAATTGCCAAGAATATAATTGAACAAAGAAAAATAAAAAAAATTCAAACTACTTTTGAATTATCTAATATTATAAAAAAATCAATAGGTGGAAAATATCAAAANATTCACCCTTCAACGAAGACTTTTCAAGGATTAAGAATTTATTTAAATGATGAATTAAAAGAATTATATAGTGCGTTAGTATCCTCAGAGAGTATTTTAAATGAAGGCGGGAAATTAATAGTCATTTCATTTCATTCTCTTGAAGATAGAATTGTCAAAAATTTTATAAAATATAATTCGATTTCAGAGAAGAAATATTCTTTAGGTAATACTGAGCTACCTTTTTACTATAAAACAAAGAGAGTTACAAAACCTACTAAAAGCGAAATAAAAGAAAATCCAAGATCTCGATCAGCTCATTTACGATATGTATACAGAACATCTGCACAAGAAATTTTAAAAAATAATTCACATAATTTTATAAAATATGGAGGTGTAAGTGTTTAAATTATTTGTCTATAGTCTTTTTTTTACCTTCATTTCGTTAATAGTTTTTAATCAAATAATTAGTCATGAAATTAAAGATAAGGTTAGACANCTAAATAATATTAATTATTCCTTAAAAAAAGAGCAGAATAAAGAAATACTCCTAAAAACAGATTGGGTTGTAAGGACAAGCCCGGAAAGGCTTCAGAAATTATCAGAGAAATACTANCCACAGCTTAGGCTATCACCATCAAAGGGTGAAAACATTGAATTTATTAATCAAGAAATAGAAAAAAACTAAATGGTTAATTTAAAGAAAAATAAATTTACAAATGTTAAGGCTACCGCAGGTAATGATCTTAGTTTTTTGTTTCATGACAGCCGTAATGGGCTAAGTAATAATCGAAATGATATTGATAAAATATCCTTAAGTAGAGAGAGAGTTCATTTAGCGAAGTTTTTATTTATTTTTGTCTTCGCGATTTTTATAGTTAGAAGTACATCACTAGCAATATTTCCAGGTGAAATCTTAAGCAAGCCAAATAAAATTATATCAAATTCAATCAAAAATCCTTTGCCAGAAATTTATGATAGAAATGATAAATTATTAGCTACGACAATAGAGACAAAAAGGGCTTCTATTAGAAATCCAGTTAACCCAGAAGAAACTGCTCGAATGATAAAGGCGGTAATTCCTGANCTAAATAAGGATGTGCTTCTGAATAAACTTGAAAATAAAAGTTATGTTGAGATTGCGGATAATATAAATGATATTCAATATTACGATATTTTAAATTCTGGTGTGGCTGAGGTAGANTTTCATTCTGTTTGGAGAAGAATTTATATCAACAAACAACTAGCATCTCATATAATAGGATATTCAGGAAGAGACCTAATTGGCTTATCTGGAATTGAAAAAACAATACCAAAATCTAAAATCCTCCACGAAGATATTAAACTTAGTATTGATATATCTGTTCAATTTCACCTTGAAGATCAAATTGCAAAAGGAATTGAATTATATGGTGCTGAAAGTGGCTTTGGTATAGTTATGGATGCAAATAACGGACAAATTATTGCCTCAGCGTCACTACCAACATTTGATCCAAATATAATTAATAAAAATTATACAAATGGCGCAGTAAAAGAATCTACATTTAATCAAGTTTTCCAAGGTAGTTATGAGCTTGGTTCAGTTATGAAAATAATGACATTAGCCATGGGCCTTGAGAGTTCCCAAATAGATCTTAATGATAAATTTGATGATAACATTTGTATAAAAATAGCAGCAAATAGGTGTTTAAATAATTACAGAAATCAGAGTTCAGAAAATTTAATTAATTCAGTAGATTGTTTGGTTAGATCTTCTAATCGATGTATGGCACAGATTGCAATAAAAGTTGGAAGAGAAAATCAGAAATCTTTTTTACAGAAAGTAGGCCTTTTAGACGAATATTTACTTGAAGTTTATGAAACAGGAGCGCCCATTTTACCTGAAAGATGGACGGATAATTCAATGATTACAATTTCATTTGGTCAAGGTTTAAGTGTTGTTCCTTTGTCTTTTACCTCTTCTGTAGCTGCGATGGTAAATGGCGGTTATAAAATTCAGCCTTCTCTTAATTATTACAATAATTCAAAAAAAGAGAATAGGGTCATAAGAGAAAATACAAGTACAAAAACAATTTATGCGATGCGTCAGGTTGTGAAGCATGGATCAGGAAAAAAAGCTGATGTTAAAGGTTATGCTGTTATTGGTAAAACTGGAACAGCAGATATTCCCTGTAATGGAGCTTACAGTGGTTGTGGAAATCGAACATCTTTTGTAGGTGCATTTCCGGGCTGGGATCCTAAATATGTTATTTTGGTAAGTTATGAAAGACCTAAAGAGAATCCTTCAAGAGGCATTATGGGGGGNAGCTCATTTCATAATGCTGGACCTACAGCAGGTGAGATTATTCGATTAATAGCTCCAATATTAAATGTTGAATATAATGTTGATAAGGATGTAAAAGATGTAAAAAAAGATATCTCAAAAAATAATCTAATTGAGGAGAACTCTCTGTGATACCTCTTAGATTAATTGATGATACATTTGAAGATAATATCAGTTTATCTGGTATTCAATCCAATAGTAAATTAATTAAAAATGGAAACCTTTTTGTTGCAATTGATGGTAACAAAGACAATGGGGAAGATTACATTGATGAAGCTGTTAATAAAGGTGCGGTTGCAATTTTAACTTCAAATAAAAGAATTAANAAAGAAAATATTCCAGTAATTTTTAATCAAAATCCAAGAAAAAAACTATCTCAATTATCTAAATTATTTTTCCCTGGCTCACCTGACACAATTTGCGCAGTTACCGGAACAAATGGTAAAACATCAACTGTAGATTTTTTATATCAAATATGGGAACTGCTTGGTTATAATTCTGCAACAATTGGAACGCTAGGTGTTAGATCAAAAAATCTAAATATTAATACTAGCAATACAACTCCTTGCCCGATTAAGCTTCATCAAATATTAGACAAACTTGCAAAATTGAAGGTATCAAATTTAGCATTAGAGGTATCAAGTCATGCTATTGATCAATATCGTATTAATTCTGTTAATCTAGAGTCTGCTTGTTTTACTAACTTAAGCTTAGATCATATGGATTATCATAATTCTATACAGGANTACTCTAATACTAAGTTTAAACTTTTTAATAACATTCTTCCCTTTGAGAAAACATCAGTAATTTTTACAGATAATGANGAGGGTATAAAATTCTTTGAAAAATTAAAAAAACTTAATAGAANTATTTTTGATATTGGTACTAATGCTGAAAAATTAAAAATTCTTTCTTCAGAAAATATTGCTAAAGGCCATAAGGTAGAAATATTATATAATGATGAAATTTTTTCATTTAACTTTAATCTTCAAGGATACTTTCAAATATCAAATGCTCTCTGTGCTGCTGGTTTAGCAATAACATCTGGAGCAAATTATAAAGATGTATTTTCGGTAATAGAAAATATTAAACCTGTTTACGGAAGNATGAATATTATTGAATCAAAAAATAATTCAAAAATTATAATTGATTATGCGCATACTCCTGATGCTCTTTTATCGGTTTTACAATACGCAAATTCTTTATCAAAAAATATTATTTTAGTCTTTGGTTGTGGTGGTGATAGAGATGTTTCAAAAAGAAAAATAATGGGAGAAATAGCAGAGAAGTTTTCAAATAAAGTAATTATAACAAATGATAATCCAAGATACGAAGATCCAAGTAATATAGCTAAAATGATACAAAAAGGGTGTCCTAGCGCTCAAATAATTTTTAATAGGAAGGAGGCCATTGAGTATGGTTTATCTGAAGCTAATTCAGGAGATATGTTCATAATTGCTGGGAAAGGACATGAGAGCTATCAAATAGAAAAAGGTAAAAAAACATATTTTAGTGATATGGACGTTGTTAAAAATTTTCTGGAGAATGCTAATGGATAAAATTCTTTGGAAAGGGAAAGATGTATTAAAAATTACAAATGGTCATGGACCATCAAATTGGAATGCTTCAGGTGTCTCAATTGATACAAGAACTATTAAAAAAGGTGATATCTTTTTTGCTTTAGCTGGGCCTAATTATGATGGTCATCAATTTATTGGTGAGGCAATTAAGAAGGGGGCCTCAATAGTTATTTCAAATGCTCCTGTGCTTAATCATGAAAATAAAGTTGTCGTAGTTAATGACGTTTTAAAAGCTTTAGTATGTCTTGGAAAGTCGTCAAGAGAGAGAAATAAAGGAAAAATCATTGCTGTTACTGGCAGCTCTGGTAAGACAACTGTCAAAGAAATGTTAGCCTCATCTTTAATTGATTGTGGCAAAATTCATTATTCACAATCATCATATAATAATAAAATAGGGGTTTCATTATCACTAGCAAGGATGCCATCAAATACTGACTTTTCTATTTTTGAAGTTGGTATGAATAATTATGGAGAAATTTCTTATCTTAGTAAGATTATTAAGCCAGATATTGGATTAATTAATAATGTTGGAAGTGCTCACATAAAATTTTTTAAATCCAAAAAAGAGATTTTGAAAGAGAAACTTGGAATAATTAATGGAATAAAACCAGGCGGCTTCTTAGTGCTAAATGAAAATATTTCTATTAATAAATCCATTAATANTTTATGTGAAAAAAATAATATAGAATTAATAAGTTTTGGTAAAAAAGATGAAACTAAAAACTCTTTAATTAATTATAAATATTTTCCCCAAGGGTCATTTATAGAAGCAAAAATAAATTCTAAGCCTTTAAATTTTAAAATGTTTGCCCCTGGATTGCATATGGCATTTAATGCATTAGCTGTTTTATCTGTATGCGACATCCTAAATTTACCCTTAACAAATATAACCAAAAAATTATCAAATTTTAGTCCTATTGAAGGAAGGGGTTTGNCTTATGACTTATCTTTTCAAAATAAAAAAATTCAAATTATTGATGAAAGTTTTAATGCCAACCCGGAATCAATGATTTCATCAATTAATTTACTAANTGANATAGATTTTTATAAGGATAAGAGAAAAATATTAATACTTGGAGANATGCTGGAGCTTGGTAAATTTTCAGAGGAATTTCATATAAAAATTGCTAAATTTATTAATAAAACAAATATTAATCTTGTTTTTTGTTCTGGAAAAAGAATGAAATACCTTTGGGATAATCTATCAAATGATAAAAAGGGTGCTTTTGCTCAAAAACCTGAAGAACTAATAAAGCAATTGAATAAAAAAATTAATAATGAAGATATTTTATTAATAAAAGGTTCTTCCAAGAGCAAAATTAAAATTATCCTTAATTATTTAAATGAGGAAAAGTTATTAAGGAATATAGCGTAATGATTTTATATCTTCTTGAAAATTTCCTTTCTGACTTCAACAGTTTAAATATTTTTAACTATATCACCGTTAGATCAGCATTTGCGGTATTAACCTCTTTATTTATATGCCTATGTTTTGGATCAAAATTTATTATATTTATGGAACAAAAACAAAAGAAGGGACAACCAATTCGACAAGATGGGCCACCATCGCATTTACTTACAAAAGTCGGAACACCAACTATGGGAGGGATTCTAATAATTTTTTCCTTGATCTCAAGCTCTTTGATCTGGTCTGACTTAAGTAATAAATTTATTTGGATTATTCTTTATTCAACTATGAGTTTTGGAGCTTTGGGTTTTGCAGATGACTATATAAAAATTAAAAAATCATCGTCTGATGGAATTAATTGGAAAATTAAATTTTTAATACAAATATTATTATCTTTATCAATAGTTTTTCTAATTTTAAAAAATTTTCCAGATGGGAATAATTACTCAATTTACATACCTTTCCTTAAATCTCCATTCTTTGTTTCGAGTTGGTTTTTTATTCTTTTTTCTCTATGTGTTTTAGTTGGAACTACCAATGCTGTAAACTTAACAGATGGTTTAGATGGTTTAGCTATTATACCAGTAATGATAACAGCTTCATCAATGGGTGTAATTTCATATCTAGTCGGTAATTATGTTTTTTCAAATTATCTTTANATTCAATTTATTCCAGATGTAGGAGAAATAGTGNTTATTTGTGCTGCATTATTTGGAGCAGGCTTAGGTTTTTTNTGGTTTAATGCTCCTCCAGCAATGATTTTTATGGGCGATACTGGTTCATTATCCCTTGGCGGTTTGATTGCGTCTATTGCTATTAGTGTAAAACATGAGATTGTTCTATTTATCATTGGTGGTTTATTTGTTCTCGAAGCCTCATCAGTAATTATTCAAGTACTTTCATATAAGTTAATTGGTAAAAGAGTCTTTATGATGGCTCCGCTTCATCATCATTTTGAACAGAAAGGCTGGTCAGAGTCCACAATAGTAATAAGATTTTGGATTATCTCGCTTATTTTAGCAATCATTGGTCTAGCGACTTTAAAGTTGAGGTAGAATGTTAAATTTTGATCAATTTAAATCTAAGAATATTGGTATATATGGACTAGGTATTACAGGTTCTTCTATAGCAGAAACATTAAATTCTAATGGTGCTAATGTCTATGTNTGGGACGACAATCCAAGTATAAGAAAAAAATTTACAAAAAAGAAATTGATTTTGAAAGAAATTGAAGAATGGCCATGGACTGATTTATATTCATTCTTTCCTTCACCAGGAATTGATCTAAAAAAGAAGAAAAAATTAAAAAATTTAATTAAAAAAAATACGAAAATTTGCAGTGATATAACACTTTTTGAAATGGCAAGAGGAAAAGATTTTCACAGAGGGACAATGATAGCAATTACCGGAACAAATGGTAAAACTTCCACTGCANCAATTATATACGAGATTTTAAAGAAAGAGGGCTTTGATGTTAGATTGGCGGGTAATATTGGAAAACCTATTTTAAAATTAAAAAAAGGTAATAAAAAAACAATTTATATTATTGAAATTTCTTCTTTTCAGCTCGAGATTGATACAAAATTGAAACCTGAAATAGCTGTATTGTTGAATATTTCCGAAGATCATCTGGATAGACATTCCAATATGATTGAATACAGGGATATAAAATCAAATATTTTTAAAAATCAGGATAAAAATGATTACTCAATTATTTCCGTTGANGATAAGCATTCAAAATATATTGCGGATAAAAATTTAAAATCCAAAAAAATTCTTTTCACAAAAAGTAATTTATCTGTTGATGTGAATTTACCATATAATTTTGAGGCAATAGAAAAAGTTCTAGAAATTTTTAAAATTGGAAAAGGGGTTGTAAGAAAAAGAATTAATGAGTTTAAGGGTTTAAAACATAGNATGGAGTTGNTCTATGATGATGGCTCTATAAGGTTTATTAATGACTCCAAGGCTACAAATGTTTCAGCGGCTAATTTAGCAATTGACTCTTTTAAAGATATTTTTTGGATAGGAGGTGGCTATTCAAAAAATAATGATCTTTCAAAGTTAAATTTATCTTCGAGTGAAATTAAAGGAGTTTTTTTGATAGGTTCAGCAGCAANTGAAATAAAAAAATTATCTCCAAGAGATAAGAAGCCATCTATTTATAGAAATTTAACAGACGCAACAGAAGCGGCATTCAAAGCAGCAAAAAAAAATAAAAAAGGTTCAATACTTTTATCACCTGGATGTAGTTCTCATGACCAATTTAGAAATTATGAAGATAGAGGATCTTTTTTTATCAAGATAATTTCTTCTTTAACAAGTAAGGCTGAATAAATGCTTAGAATATCAAGAACAAATATGAGTGTGCTTGGAGTTTGGTGGTATACGGTTGATAGATGGATGTTATTTGCAATAATTTTTNTAGGTTGTATAGGNTTATTTTTTTCTTTAGCAATTAGTCCGGCTGAAGCAATAAGCATTAAAACTAATACTTATTTTTTCCTTACTAGGCATTTCATTTATTTTTTCATATCATTATTTTTTTTGGTATCAATTTCAATTTTACCCTCTAGCCTGGTAAGGAAATTATCTTTAATAGTTTTTATTATTAGTTTTATTGGAATTTTTTTAACATTAATTATTGGAGTAAGTAGCGGAGGTGCTTCAAGATGGCTATCAGCTTTTGGATTTACGATTCAACCCTCAGAATTTCTTAAACCATCATTAATTATTGTTGTTTCATGGTTTTTAGCAAGATCAAGGTTAGAAAGTGATATTACTCTCCAGATGATACCTCTAATAGTTACTTTAAGTGTTATATCACTTTTATTACTTCAGCCTGATGTCGGCCAAACAATTCTTATAATTTTAACAATTATGGGTTTATTATTTTTTAACGGATTATCTTGGAAAATAATTAGTGCTTTAATTACAATATCTTTTCTGGGTTTTATTTTTTTATATTTAAATTTCTCACATGTAGCTTCAAGGGTAAATAATTGGCTTGCGGGATGGTTTTTTCCTGAGTCGTTGGATAATAGACCAACTCAAATTTCTGCAGCAATAGATGCTTTCGAAAATGGTGGGTTGTTTGGTCAAGGAATAGGTGAGGGCTGGATGAAATATAATTTACCAGATGCTTATACTGACTTTATTTTTGCTGCTGTTGCTGAAGAGGGTGGATTATTTTTAATTATAGTTATTATTCTGATTTATGGATTTTTAATCATAAGAGGTTTTTCAAAAATTACTCTAGTTTCAGATTATGCTAATCAATTAGCTGCATCAGGATTACTATTAATTTTTGGTCTTCAAACATTATTTCATATGGCTGTTAATTTAAGTTTAGCACCCGCCAAAGGAATGACACTTCCTTTTATTTCATATGGTGGCTCTTCAATACTCTCATTAGGGATTTGTATGGGTATGTTTTTATCCTTAACAAAAAAAGATGATCCAAGGATAAAAAAAATGAAAAAAAATTTTAGTGAACCCGGGATAAATTTTTGAAATGAATGAATCAAACAAAAAAATTATCTTAACTGCAGGTGGTACAGGAGGTCATTTATACGGAGCATTAAGCCTTACTGAAGAATTAAAAATAAATGGTTATGAGGTATTCTTATTTACAGATAAAAGGGTCGAAACCCTATTGAGAGATTTTGATTTAAGTAGAATAAGAATTATTCCCTCTGGAACATTCACAAATACTAGACTGATTAAATGGCCTGTAATTTCTTTTAAAATTTTAATTGGTTTAATATATTCTCTTTTTTATACCTTAAGAATTAGCCCTAAACTAGTAATTGGATTTGGTGGTTATCCTACAATACCAACTATTTTCGCAGCAAAACTATTAAATATTAAAATAATTATTCATGAGCAAAATAAAATTATTGGAAGGGCTAATAAGTTAATGTTAAACCTATGTGATAGGTTAACCGTTGGCCATTTAAAAGTAAAAGGTATAAAAAAAAAATATAATAATAAAATATTTTATACCGGTAACCCCATAAGACCAGAAATCTTTAAATATAAAAAAGATTATAAAACTCATCATCAAGATGGGTTTTTAAACTTACTTATTTTTGGTGGAAGTCAAGGTGCTTCATTTTTTTCGGATATTATTCCTGATAGTATAAATAAGTTAGATAATAAAAAGAAATCAATATTAAGAGTTTTTCATCAAGTTAGAAATAATGAATTTGAGAGAGTGAAAAAATGTTATCACTCTATGAATGTGAAATCTGAGGTTAAAACTTTTTTTTATAATTTACCTGAGTTATTAAATAACTCTCACCTATTAATTTCAAGATCGGGAGCTTCAACTGTTGCTGAAGTGGCTGCAACAAAAACTCCAGCAATATTTATTCCATTTCATCATTCTATAGATGATGATCAAAGATTAAATACTATTGAATTAGAAAAAATTGGGCAAGTTATTGTTAAAAGTCAAAAAAAACTAGACTCAAATCAATTATACAAGGTTATAGATGAGTTAATAGAGAAACCTGAAATATTAGAAAAGATGGCAAAAGCAAATAAAGAAATAGTAGCAAATAATTCTTCAGAAAAAATTAGATCAATCATTGATGATTTATTATCAAATAGGGAACTTTGATTTGAAAATA
>NYSO01000042.1 GCA_002683015.1 Rhodobiaceae bacterium | reverse complement strand
CTGATTATACAAATAATTGAATTATTATAATCTTTTTTACACTCATCAATTAAAACTCTTAAGTTTTTACCATCAACATTTTTTACGAAATCAAAAAATAAACTTACCTTACCTAATTCTAAAATTTCTCCATCNAAAACATTTTTAGATACAGTTTCGNCAGATTTCTTATTTGATTTTTTATCTTCTTTAGCTTTCTTTTGGGNTAGTATTTTTTCNACTAGAGCTTCTGATGTATCTACCATTGAGCCAGTTACTGCTTCTANTCTTCTTATACCAGAGGCAACAGAACTTTGAGCAATTAATTTGAATGAGCCTATTTCACTTAANGAATCAACATGAGTACCACCACACAACTCTATTGAAAAATTATCTTCTCCCATTGAAAGAACCCTTACTGAATCNTCATATTTCTCTCCAAATAGTGCTAAAGCACCTTTCTCAACTGCTTTCTCATATGATAAAATTTCAGTTTTTACTTTTGAATTGCTGCTTATTTGTTCATTAATAATTGATTCAATTTTTAAAAGATCGTCATACTCAAGAGGATTATTATGACTAAAGTCAAAACGTAATTTTTTAGAAGTAACCTGCGATCCTTTTTGTGTCACATGTTCACCAAGAACTTGTCTAAGCGCCTCATGAAGAAGGTGTGTTGATGAGTGGTTAAGTTTAATTTTATTTCTATGATTTTGATTAATACACAGATTTAAAATATCATTTTTTTGAATTTGTCCTTTTTTTAGGATGCCTATGTGAGCATGAAAACTGTTTATTTTTTTCTTAGTATCAGTGACATTAAATTCAGTACCATTAGCGGATATTATCCCTATATCACCAACTTGGCCTCCACTCTCAGCATAAAAAGGAGTTTGATTAAAAATTAAAATTCCTTCATCACCCTCTTCAATTTTATTTACAAGCTTACCATTAGAAATTATAGAGACAACTTGAGCAGATAGCTCACTTTCTTTATAGCCAAGAAATTCTGTTTTTTTATTTATATCTAAAACTTCAAACCATATTTCATCAGTTTTTTTCTCACCTGAACCAAGCCAAGATTTCTTTGCGTCATCTTTTTGTTTTTTCATTGATATGTCAAATTGATCCTTATCAAGCGACAAACCTTTGTCTCTTAGTAAATCCTCAGTCAAATCAATTGGAAATCCATAGGTGTCATATAACTTAAAGGCTGTTTTGCCATCAAAAATATTACCGGAATCTAAATTTTTAGCTTCCTCCTCAAGAATTTTCAAACCTCTAGATAGGGTTGATAAAAACTTATCTTCCTCGCTTTGCAGGGTTAGATTTATAAGTTTCTCTGCTCTAACTAACTCACTATAAGGATCACCCATAAGGTTTATAATCAATTTAGAAAGATCATACAATATTGGTTTGTCAAAGCCTAACTTATGAGAATGACGCATAGCCCTTCGCATTATTCTTCTTAGAACATAACCTCTACCCTCATTTGAAGGAATTACTCCATCAGCAATTAAAAAAGAAATGGACCTTAAGTGATCAGCAATTATTCTAAAACTAGAAATATTTTCATTATTTTTTTTAACTTTAATTTGTTCTTCAATGCTGTTTATTAACGATTGAAAAATATCAGTATCAAAGCTACTCGTTTTACCTTGAAGAACTGCAGAAATCCTCTCAAGACCCATACCTGTATCAATTGAAGGTTTTGGAAGTGGAGTTTGCTCCTGATTTTCTTTTTTTAAGTATTGCATAAAAACAAGGTTCCAAATTTCCACAAACCTATCACCGTCTTCATCTTTTGATCCAGGGGGTCCACCTTTTATGCTTTCGCCATGATCATAAAAAATTTCAGAACAAGGGCCACAAGGTCCTTCGGATCCCATCGACCAAAAATTATCATTTGTTGAAATTTTTATAATTTTTTCATCCGAAAAACCAGATACTTTCTTCCATATTTTTGAGGCTTCATCATCTTCATGAAATACTGTAATTAATAGACGGTCTTTTGGTATTTCAAACTTATCTGTTAGAAGCTCCCAGGCTAAATATATTGCCTCTTCTTTAAAATAATCTCCAAAAGAGAAATTTCCTAGCATCTCAAAAAAAGTTAAATGCCTTGCTGTATGACCTACGTTATCTAGATCATTATGTTTACCACCAGCTCTTACACATTTTTGGGAACTAGCAGCTCTTTTATTTTCTGGTTTTTGATTTCCTATGAAGTAATCCTTAAAAGGAACCATGCCTGCGTTTACAAACATTAAAGTTGGGTCATTTTGAGGAATTACAGGACTTGACGGTAAAACAGTATGATTATTTTTTTCAAAAAAATCTAAAAATTCAGTCCTTATTTCATTTAAATTTGTCATATTGTGCCAAGATAATAGATTAATACTAGCTTAGCACAATATTTAGACTATTTATTATTTCTTGCAATAATTTACTTTGCTATTGAAACACTCTCTTCTTCAATACTCTTATTAGCTTCATTGACTTGGGTCTTAGAGGTAGCCTTATCCTTTACTAGTGAAGGGTCAATTTTCAAACCAGCACTTTCACGAATAGATATTTCTATTGCTGCTGAAATATCAGGGTTTTCTTCAAGAAAAGTCTTAACATTTTCCCTTCCTTGTCCCATACGTTCACCTTCGTACGAATACCAAGTACCGGACTTTTCAATTATTCCTGCTTCAACACCGATATCAATTATTTCACCTTTTTTCGAAATNCCTTTTCCATAGAGAATATCAAACTCAATTGTTTTAAATGGTGGAGCAACTTTATTCTTTACAACTTTCACTCGAGTTTGATTACCAACAATGTCTTCACGATCTTTGAGGGCTCCAATACGTCGGATATCCAATCTTACAGTTGAATAGAATTTTAATGCATTTCCACCAGTTGTTGTTTCTGGACTTCCAAACATCACACCTATTTTCATTCTAATTTGATTGATAAAAATAATCATGCAGTTGGTTTTTGAAATCGATGCTGTTAGTTTTCTTAAAGCCTGACTCATTAAACGTGCTTGAAGACCAGGAAGGCTATCGCCCATCTCACCATCTAATTCAGCCTTCGGTGTTAGAGCTGCTACAGAGTCTATAACAATAACATCAACGGCAGCAGATCGAATTAAAGTNTCTGCAATTTCAAGAGCTTGNTCNCCATGNTCAGGTTGTGAAATTAATAAATCCTCAACTTCTACACCAAGGTTTCGTGCGTAGATTGGATCGAGAGCATGCTCCGCATCAATAAAACCACAAACGCCACCGGCTTTCTGTGCCTCAGCAATAGCATGTAATGCCAAGGTTGTTTTACCTGAGCTTTCTGGACCATATATTTCAATCACTCTTCCTTTTGGGAAACCACCTATTCCAAGTGCAATATCAAGCCCAAGTGAACCTGATGAGACACCTTCTATTTCAGTTATCGCTTTATCGCCACCTAATTTCATGATGGAGCCTTTGCCAAACTGTTTCTCTATTTGCCCAAGAGCAGCTTCTAGCGATTTTGATTTATCCATATTTTTATTTCCTTTAGTTTCTACAGCTTTAAGTGATTCTTTCATTTTTGTTACTCCAATTTTTTTAAGAAGAATGATGAATATATTTGTACTACTTTTGTTCTATTTTTGCAATAACAATTAAGTGATTGAATTTATTAAATAAAATTAATTTTGTTCTTATTATGATCTNTTTATTTTACANAAAAAAGAAATATCGATTCGGAGCAAAAGCTTAGTCGTCCCTATAAACTTTTTCTTTTCTTTCATGTCTTTCTTGCGAATCTATAGATAAAGTAGCAATTGGTCTTGCTATTAGGCGTTTTAAACCAATATTTTCTCCTGTTTCTTCACAATATCCGTAAGAACCATCGTCAATGCGAGAAAGAGCTTCATCAATTTTAGAAATTAACTTTCTTTGACGGTCTCGTGCCCTTAATTCAAGCGATCGGTCAGTTTCAGAAGATGCCCTATCAGCCAAATCAGAGAAATTAACAACTTCTTTTTGAAGATTATTAAGTGTTTCTTTAGTCTCTTGGATAATATCATTACGCCAAGCAAGCAACTTACGCCTAAAAAATTCTTTTTGCTTGGCATTCATAAAAGGTTCTTTTTCAGAAGGTGTATATCCCTTTGGTAAACGAGTAACCATTCAAATCCTCTTTACTAAGAAGTTGGTTTTTATAGCATATAAGTTAAAATCTCAAGTAAGATTCGTAATAATCATAGTTGATATTAAATATTTTGATGATTAGATTATCTTTCTTGTTTATTATAAAATTTATTAGAGGTGAAAAATGAAGTTCGAAGGAACAAAAGATTATATAGCAACAGAAGATCTTCGTATCGCTGTNAATGCTGCAGTTACACTTGAGAGACCATTACTGATTAAAGGTGAGCCAGGAACAGGTAAAACTGTTTTNGCAGAGGAAGTNTCTAAAGCATTAAAAATGCCTTTAATAACATGGCATATAAAATCAACTACAAAAGCTCAACANGGTCTTTATGAATATGACGCTATAACAAGACTTAGAGATTCTCAGCTTGGGGATGAAAAAGTTAAAGATATTAAAAATTACATTAAACAAGGAAAATTATGGGAAGCATTTGAGTCTAATGAAAGACCAATTTTATTAATTGACGAAATTGATAAGGCCGATATTGAATTCCCAAATGATTTACTTCAAGAGNTAGATAGNATGGANTTNTNTGTTTATGAAACNAATGAAACAATNAAAGCTGCAAAAAGACCAGTTGTNATTATAACCTCAAATAACGAGAAAGAATTACCAGATGCATTTTTAAGAAGATGCTTTTTTCATTACATTTCTTTTCCCGACGCAGAAACAATGGAAAAAATTGTAGATGTTCATTATCCTAAAATTAAATCAAAACTAGTTTCTGAGTCTCTCAAGGTTTTTTATGAATTAAGAGATGTTCCTGGAATAAAGAAAAAACCTTCTACATCAGAACTTTTGGATTGGCTTAAATTACTTATGAACGAAGATATTAAACCAGAAATGCTAAGAGAAAAAAATGCNAATAATCTTATACCTCCATTACACGGAGCCTTGTTAAAAAATGAACAAGATGTTCATCTTTTTGAAAGATTAGCTTTCTTAGCTAGAAGAGAGAATGGATAGTAATTTTCAATGTTTGTTAATTTTTTTCATGAATTAAAAAATGCTAATCTACCAGTTTCTTTAAGAGAATATTTAACTCTTTTGGAGGCAATGGATAAGGATATACCTAACAGAAAAATTGAAGAGTTCTATTACTTATCAAGATCAACACTTGTTAAAGATGAAAAAAATCTTGATAAATTTGATCAAGTTTTTGGTCATGTTTTTAAAGGTCTAGAGTCTTTAGANNCTGANGAAATTGCTGAAATTCCTGAAGAGTGGTTAAAAACATTAAATGAAAAATTCCTTACCGAAGAAGAGAAACAAAAAATTGAATCTATGGGTGGTTGGGATAAATTAATGGAAGAATTAAAAAAACGACTTGAAGAACAAGAAAAAAGACATGAAGGAGGATCCAAATGGATTGGAACNGGAGGTACATCTCCATATGGATCTGATGGCTACAATCCCGAAGGAATAAGAATAGGACAAAAAGAAAATAAAAATTATAAAGCTGTAAAAGTCTGGGATAAAAGAGAATTTAAAAATTTAGATAAAGATGTTGAGATTGGTACAAGAAATATAAAAGTTGCATTAAGAAGACTAAGAAAATTTGCTAGAGACGGTGCTGCAGATACCCTTGATCTTCCTGGAACAATTAAAAATACTGCNGATAAAGGATATTTAGATATATCACTTGTACCTGAAAGAAGAAATAAAGTTAAAGTATTATTATTTTTTGATATTGGCGGCTCAATGGATATGCATGTTAAGCTTTGTGAAGAGCTTTTTTCTGCTGCTAAAACCGAATTTAAAAATATGGAAAGTTTTTATTTTCATAATTGCTTGTATGAAAGTGTTTGGAAGGATAATAGAAGAAGGCATACCGAAAAAATTGATACATGGGATATCTTACACAAATACTCATCAGATTATAAAGTAATCTTTGTAGGAGATGCGTCAATGAGTCCGTATGAAATTACTTACCCAGGTGGTAGTGTAGAACANTGGAACGAAGAAGCTGGTGCAGAATGGTTGCAAAGAATTACTGATATTTATCAAAATGTAATATGGATAAATCCAGTCGAAACAAAGCATTGGGAATTTACACCTTCTACCCAAATAATAAATCAGATTATTTCTGATAGAATGTATCCATTAACACTTGATGGTTTAGATAAAGGCATGAAAGAGTTAAGTCGAAACAAATGAGGAAAAAATGAAAAAAACTATAATATTAACATTAATAATTTTCCTTTCTTCTTGTGTTTCTCAACAAGCATTGGAAGAAAGAGCGGCGCTAAGAGATAAAATTGATCACGAGGAGTGTATAAAATTATCATTTATTGAAGGTACTGAGGCTTATGGTTCATGTAGATTAACCTTAAAATCAATTAGGGCTCAAGATAAGAATACTGATGCAATAAGAAGAAATGGTTTAGATAACCGATTTTGTAACAGGTATTATTGCTGGTAAAAATCTATGAATAGTAAAATAATAGAAACTGATGTGGTTATAATCGGTGCTGGTCCAGTAGGTCTTTTTGCTGTATTTGAACTTGGCTTATTAGATATGAAATGCCATGTAATAGATATACTTGATAAACCTGGTGGACAATGCGCAGAATTATATCCTGACAAACCTATATATGATATTCCAGGTATACCTGAAATATCAGGCGATGAACTAACAAAATCACTTCTAGAGCAAATAAAACCNTTTAATCCAGAATTTCATTTATCAACAATTGTGAGTGAACTTAGACAAATTGACGATAATTTGTGGGAAGTAGTTACTGATACAGATAAAACCTTTCACACAAAAGTAATTGTTATTGCTGCAGGNGGAGGNAGCTTTCAGCCAAAAAAACCTCCTATNGAAGGAATTGATANTTATGAAGGTAAATCTGTTTTNTACTCNATTAAAAATATAGAAAACTTCNTAGATAAAGAAATTNCAATNGTTGGTGGTGGNGACTCTGCATTAGATTGGGCTCTGACGCTTCATGAAAAATCAAAAAATTTAACTCTTATTCATAGAAGAAAGGATTTTAGAGCTGCCCCTGACACAGTTAATAAAGTCATGAAATTAATTGATGACGGCTCTATCAATTTTGAATTAGGTCAAGTTAAAGAATTAATTGGAGATGATGGCAAACTAAATAAAATTATATGCAGGGATAAAGAAGANGAAAAAGAAATTAATTGTGAAGTAATGCTTCCGTTTTTTGGTTTAACAATGAAATTAGGACCTATAGCTAATTGGGGCTTAAATTTAGAGCTTAATCTAATTAAAGTTGATACTGAAACATTTGAAACAAATCAAAAAGGTATCTTTGCAATTGGTGATATTAATTACTATCCTGGAAAATTAAAATTAATTCTTTGTGGATTTCATGAGGGTGCTTTAATGGCTCAAAAAGCTCATCAATATATTTATCCAGATAANAAAGTTATTTTTCAGTACACAACTTCAAGTACAAAATTACAAAAAAAACTTGGGGTTAAATAATTAAAATTGNTTTTCNGGTAATTTAATAACCAGACCATCAAGTTCATCAGTGATTTTTACTTGGCAGGATAATCTGCTATTTTCTTCAACNTCAAAAGCAAAGTCTAGCATATCAGTTTCCATATCAGCTGCTTCACCTGTTTTATCAAGCCATGCTTTATCGATATAAACATGGCAAGTTGCACAAGCGCAAGCTCCACCACAATCAGCNTCAATTCCTGGAATACTATTATTGATAGCAGCCTCCATTACGGTTGAACCAGCATCTGATTCAACTGAATGTTCTGTNCCATTAAATTCAATAAAATTTATTTTAACCATGCTATATTTACTTCCTAAAATTACAAAATAATAAGCCATGTTTATAAATGTTCTTAAAATATATTCAAATCAAAATTTTAAAAAAATATGAATATTAAATAATTATAAAAACCATGATACAAAGCTCAATGAANAAAATGAGCGACAAACCCCTGAGAATATTAATGCCTAGCTACAGAAGCCATCCNTTCACAGGAGGCCAAGGTATTTANATGCGTTTAGTTACAAANGCTATGGTGGAATTGGGTCACACAGTAGANGTAATATCTGGACAGCCATATCCTATACTGGANGAGGGCGTCAAACTAACTAAATTACCATCATTGGATCTGTATTCTTATGANAGCCCATTAAAAGCTTTTAAATTTAAACTCNTTAAGGAACCAATAGATCTNTATGAATGGCTAAGTCATTTAAGCGGAGGTTTTTCTGAACCATATACATTTGGTGAAAGAATGGCAGTTTGGGGTAGGAAAAATTATAATAGATTTGATGTTGTTCACGATAACCAGACTTTAGCTTATGGTTTGATAAAATTAAGGGATATGGGAGTTCCTGTTGTAGGCACAATTCATCATCCAATTACTATGGATAAAAGAATTGATATTAAACATGCTGAAACTTTATCACTAAAGCTATTAAAGTGGAGATGGTACAGTTTTTTAAAAATGCAAATAAAAGTTGCCAGACAGCTAGATCCAATAATTGTAGTATCTGAAAATACAAGAAAAGATGTAGTTAAAGATTTTAAAATAGACCCCAAAAAAACAAGAAAAGTATTGCATGGAATAGATCATAAAACTTTTGAACCAATTCCATCTATTAAAAGAAAAAAAAATCAATTAATAACCACGGCAAGCGCTGATGTCCCCCTCAAGGGGCTAATTTATTTAATTAGGGCATATTCAGACCTTCTAAATGATTTCCCTGATCTTTCCTTAATTGTCATAGGAAAATTAAGAGATGGGCCTACCAGCAAAGAATTAGATAAGAAAGGCATAAAAGATAAAGTAAAGTTTATCTCTGACTTAACAAGCAGACAAATTGCAGAATTATATGCCGAATCAACCATTGCTGTTTCACCTTCTGTTTATGAGGGTTTTGGGTTTCCTGCAGGTGAAGCTATGTCTTGTGGAATTCCGTTAATTTCAACAAACGGAGGCTCTCTTCCTGAGGTTGTTGGTGAGTCAGGTATAATTGTACCTCACTCAAATCCAGATGAATTGCAAAAAGCCATAAAAGAACTTCTTTTATCACCTGAAAAAAGGAAAGAGCTTGGTGAAAAAGGTAGAAATAGAGTTTTAGAAAAGTTTACTTGGAAAAGAGCTGCTAAAGAGCTAGTTGATGTTTATAGAGAGGCAATTTCAAATGCTGACAATAGATCTAGATAAAATAAAAATAAAAGATGGCCATACAATTTTAGACTTAGGGTGTGGCAAAGGCAGGCATGTNCATAAACTTTATTATTATAAAAAATGTCATGTTATTGGTCTAGACCTATCTTTTGATGATCTAAAAGTTACTTACCAAGGTTTTCAAACATATCCAGATATAACTAATGATCCTAAAAGACATTTTAATTTAATGGTTGGAAATGCTTTATCTCTTCCATTTAAAGATGAATCTTTTGATCAAATAATATGCTCAGAAGTTCTTGAGCATATTCCAGATTACAAAAAAGTAATTAGTGAAATTTANAGAGTTGCAAAAAAAGATGCANATATTGGTATATCTGTTCCAAANCGTCTTCCTGAAAAAATTTGTTGGTATCTATCTGATGAGTATCATAACGAACCTGGCGGTCATATTCATATATTTGAAAATAAAAAACTTATTAATAATTTTAAAGAAAAAAATTTCTACTATTTATCAAAATCTTTTAGACATGGGCTTCATTCACCATATTGGTGGTTAAAATGTTATGTAGGGGTTAAAAATGAGAAAAATTTCTTAGTAAATTTATATAAAAAATTTCTTGAGTGGGACATTTTAAGCAGACCAATGATAACTAGAATTTTAGAAAAATTATTTGATCCAATAATAGGTAAATCAGTAGTCCTGTATTTCAAAAAAGAGTCAAAATGATTAANAAAATATCAATTAAGGATCATACAAAATTCTTTAAAGGATCTTCACAAAGAATAATTGAACTTCAAAAAAAAGATGGTTCAATTACATGGTTTAATGAGGGTGTCTTTGATGCATGGAATCATCTTGAGTCAGTTATGGCTTTAAATGTTCTTGGTTTTAAAAAAGAAAAAAATTTAGGATTTGAGTACTTAATAAACTCTCAACTTGAGGATGGGTCTTGGTATGGACAACTTGGTAGTACAGTTGAATTTGATGAAGATACAGGATCCTTTGTTGGAGAAGAAAGTGATGCTGGANGTTTTACAAGAGATACAAANTTTTCAGCNTACATAGCNACCGCTTCTTGGCATGACTATTTAATTAATAAATCAAAAGANGATCTCTTAAAGCTATGGCCCACTATCTATAATGCAATTAGTTTTGTTATAGAAAATCAATCTGTAAATGGTGAAATAAGATGGGCGGCTGAAGATGAAAATGCTCCAAATGATGATGCGCTTGTTACAGGCTGTTGCTCTATATACAAAAGCCTTACATGTGCAATAAATTGTGCGAAAGTATTAGAAATAAATGTTGATGAATGGAAAGAATCTCTTAAAAAATTAGGCGATGCAATTAAAAATAAGCCAGAATTATTTGATAGAACTTGGGACTCTAAACAACGGTTTTCTATGGATTGGTACTACCCTATTCTTTGTGGTCTGGTCTCAAAAAAAGAGGCTAAAGAAAAGTTATTTAGTAAATGGGAAATATTTGTAGTAGATGGAATTGGCTGCAAATGTGTAAAAGATCAACCCTGGGTAACAATTGCTGAAACTGCAGAACTAGCTATAACATTAAAAAAAATTGGTGAAAGTAAACTAGCCGAAGAAATGCTCTCTTATACACATCAATGGAAAGATGAAAGTGGGGCTTATTGGATGGGGAGACAATATGAGCAAGAAGTTTTTTGGCCAAAAGAGAGACCTCCATGGACTTCTGCAGCAGTTATTTTAGCTTATGATACAATTTATGGATTAAGCGACGGGTCATCATTATTTTTAAATGATTCCTTATAAAATTTTTTTAAGTATTTTTAAAGACTTTACAGTCTCATATTCTTCAAACTTACCGGAATTTAATGCTAATAGATAAACTTCATAAGGCGGTCTTCCACCATCCTCAGGGTTAGGAAAGACATCATGAATAGCTAAAAACCCATCTTTCATAACTTTTTCATTCCAACTATTGAAGTCATTGAAGGCAGCTTCCTCACTATGGCCACCATCAATAAAAACCATCGAAAGATGAATTGTCCAAAATTTAGCTACTAAAATAGAATCAGAAACAATGGGAATAATAAAATTTTCTAAATTAAAATTTCTAATATTTTTTCTAAATTCTGGAAAAGTATTAATTTTTCCGGTCTCGGTATCAAATAATTCTTTATCATGATACTCCCAACCAATTTGATTTTCTTCCGATCCAGTATGATGATCAATTGCATAAAGGAGTGAATTATTTTTTTTACAAGCCTCTCCAATATAAATTGAAGATTTTCCGCAATATGATCCTATTTCAACAATTGGACCTTTCTTTGATGCCTCAAGGGCAATCCTATAAAGACATTCACCCTCTTCAGGATCCATAAAACCTTTAATTGAATTTAATCTATTAAATCGTTTCAATGTTCTTCAATTTGGAAAAATAATTAGAAGACTCTTTTTTAACAATACTGGCTAAAATATAAACACCTATTAAATTTGGAATTGCCATTAAAAAGAGGGCTGCATCAGATAAGTCTATCACCTTAACTAAATCAAGAGAGGATCCGATGATGGCAAAAAGACAAAAAACAACCTTATATAAAGTTTCAATATTTTTAGACTCTCCAAAAATAAAAGTGACAGCCTTTACACCATAATATGACCATGAAATCATGGTGGAGAATGCAAAAAGAGTTGCAACCAAAGCAAGTAAATAAGGAAATGTTGGTAAGACAGTTCCAAATGCTTGAGAAGTCATTCTTGCACCTTCGATTTCCTGACCAGTTGTATAAACACCTGATGTAATAATTACTAACGCTGTTAAAGTACAAATAATAACAGTATCCACGAAAGGTTCTAAAAGAGAGACNAATCCTTCAGTTGTGGGGTCATCCGTTTTTACNGCAGAATGCGCAATAGGTGCAGAACCAATACCTGCCTCATTAGAAAATACAGCNCTTCTAAANCCAAGAATTAAGACGCCAATNAAACCACCAGTTACTCCCTCNGGNGAAAATGCACCAACAAAAATTGACGAAATTGCTGAGGGTATTTGATCATAATTCGAGAAGATAATAATCAAAGCAGAAATTAGATAAATAACAGCCATTGAGGGAACTAATTTTGAAGTAACAGAACCAATTCTTTTTATGCCGCCAATAATAACTAAACCTACTAGTAGAGCTATAATCAATCCATAAACCCAAGAATGAAGGTCTAAAAAGCTTCCGCTTCCACCTGTGACAAATATTAATAGGTCTAAAGATTGATTGACCTGAAACATATTCCCACCACCTAATGATGCAAAAATACAAAAAATAGCAAACATGTAGGCTAATATATTACCAAATAAAGCTAGACCTTTCTCCTCAAGTCCTTTGGATAAATAATACATAGGTCCTCCAGAAACAGTTCCATCTGGATTAATATTTCTATACTTAACACCTAAAGTGCACTCACAAAATTTCAATGACATACCAATTAAGCCAGACAGAATCATCCAAAAAGTTGCACCTGGGCCACCAAGGGAAATAGCCACAGCCACTCCCCCAATATTTCCTAAGCCAACAGTTCCGGATAAAGCAGTTGCTAAGGCTCTAAAATGAGATACTTCACCCTTAGATTCTTTATTTGAAAATTTACCTGAAACTAGCTCTAAAGCATGCTTGAAGCCTCTGAAATTAATAAATTTAAAGTAAAAAGTTGAAAATAATCCTCCAGCTATAAGCCAAATAACTATGAGTTCAACATTAGCGCTTCCTAACGGTAGTGAATAAAAAACAATCCCTGAGATAAATGAAGCAATAGGAGCTAAAAAATCATTAATATTTTGATCAACACTTGCATACAAATTATTTGAATAAAAAACTGAAAATAGAATTATAAGAATTTTTAAACAAAAGAATTTCATTTTTTTTTGATCCAAGCTTGAATATAGCAAATATAAGATTAGTTTAATCATTATAATGAGTCTGTAAATCCACAAATAATTGATGAGATATTATGAAACCACTCAGAATAAAAAATCTTAAAAAAAAATTTAAAGATACTGTTGCTATTAACGGGGTCAATCTTGAAATAGAGGAAGGAAAAATAACTGGTATTATCGGACGATCTGGATCTGGTAAATCTACTCTTTTAAGAATGATTAATAGGTTGATTGAGCCTACTGAGGGAACAATTGAGTTTAATGACACAATTATTACTGATATTAAAGGCAAAGCCCTTAGAAAATGGCGTTCAGAATGNGCAATGATTTTTCAGCAATTCAATCTGGTTGATCGATTAGATGTATTNACAAATGTNCTTATTGGAAGCCTAGGAAGAAATTATAGTTTTTTAAATTTATTTGGATACTTTTCAAANGAAGAAAAAATNAACGCNCTNAGAAACTTAAANAGATTTGAATTAACAGAAAAATCTCTTCAAAGNTCTGGAACNTTATCAGGTGGGCAACAACAAAGAGTGGCCATNGCAAGGGCGTTAATGCAAAAACCAAAAATCNTACTTGCTGATGAACCAATTTCATCATTAGANCCNAAAAACTCAAAAANNGTTATGGATGATATGCTCAAAATTAATCGAGAGGATGGAATAACNATTATTTGTAATCTTCACTCCTTAGAAATAGCNAAAAAATATTGTGATCGNCTTATTGGTTTATCTGAAGGAGANGTTGTTTTTGATGGAAAACCNAATGANTTAACTGCCNNTATTTCAAAAANACTTTATGATTTAGACGATGAATGAAATAATTTTGAATAGTCATAATAAAAGTTTAATAAGAAAAAAACGTTTTTGGAATATATCCCTTATANCCNTACTNTTAATTGGNNTAACNCTTTCTTCTAAAATAATAGATATCAACAGNTCAAATCTGTTAAATGGAATTCCAAGGCTGGGTGATTATGTTTCNCANATTCTNCCTTCACTAGAANCAAGCAATTTATTNCTTAGTTCAAAAGATCAAGGCTCTATTGCATATTGGTACTTTAATCTNCCCAAATACTTAAAATTACTTTTTGAAACTTTTAATATGGCTCTTCTTGCAACTATANTAGGTTCAACNCTGGCACTTTTTTTAAGTTTTNTAGCAGCAAAAAATACATCCCCNAATTCTCNAGTCTTTTTTACGATAAGAAGAATACTTGAATTTTTTAGNGGGGTTCCNGAAATAATTTTTGCAATTCTATTTGTTTGGGTATTAGGAATTGGACCACTTGCAGGGATTATTGCAATGACGCTTCATACGACTGGATCCT
>NYSO01000041.1 GCA_002683015.1 Rhodobiaceae bacterium | reverse complement strand
TTCCTGAGGAATTTAGAGATTTAATTGAAGATATAATTCTTAAAACAAATTCTTAGGTCAAAAATGAATAATTTAAAAGAAATTCTTTCAAAAGAATTTTATTCTAATCTAAATAATATATCTCATTTAGGTGAGGTTCCTGAGGGCTCAGAATCATTACTGGTTAATGAAATATCTAAGAATATAGATAATAATATTTTTATTATAGCCAGGGACTTAAAAAGATATCAGCAAATTAAAGATGGGCTCGATTATTTTGTAAATAATGATGTTTTATTTTACCCTCAGTGGGATTGCGTTCCATATGATAGAATTTCCCCAAATAAATTAATTACTTCTAAACGTTTAGAAACCCTATCTATTTTATCAAATGAAGAATGCAAAAATAAGATTATTTTAACTACTATTCAGGCCTCATGCCANAGAACATTATCAATAAATGAAATTAAAAATAAATTCATTTCATTAAAACCCGGTGAGATTGTGGACATCGATAATTTAGTAAGTTTCTTTGTAAATAATGGCTATACAAAAACCTCAACTGTTAGAGAACATGGTGAATTTTCTATAAGAGGGGGAATAATTGATTTTTTTTCACCTTTAAATAACCCTATAAGGCTAGACTTATTTGGTAATAATATAGAGTCTATAAAATCCTTTGACTTAATTTCACAGAGATCTATCGAGTTATTGAAAGATGTTTTAGTTTATCCGGCCTCAGAAATTGTTCTCAATGACAANACTATAGAAAATTTTAGAATTAATTTTAATAAAAAATTTGGATCTCANAAAGAAAAAATTAAAATTTACGAAAGTATTTCTGAAGGAATTTCNTACCCTGGTATGGAGCATTGGCTTCCTTTTTTTTATGATAAAACTAATACAATTTTTGACTACANTAATGATCCAGTAATCATATTAGATCATCTTTATGAAAATTCATTAGAGGATTTTCTTTTAACAGTTAACGATCATTTCCAATCTAGAAAAGAATATGATGAAAATAAATTGTCAAANATTGAAAATAAATATTTTTCTATTGAACCTTCATANCTCTATCAAGAAAAAGAGGAATATGAAAAAAACTTAGATTCAAAAAACTGTTTTCAAATTAGTCCTTTTAAGAAGCCAAAAGCAATAAACTTAAATGGAAAAGTTTCTTCAAAATATTCNAATATTAAATCACAAAGAAATGACTCCTCAAGTTATAAAGAGTTAAAAAAGGATATTGATAGCTATATCAGAGAAAACAAAAAAATTATCTTTGCCTGCTCAAGTGTTGGTTCAAGTGAAAGAGTTGCCAAAATATTAATTAATAATGGTGTNTTAAATCATTTAGAAAACTTAGATTCCTTCAATGATATTAATCAAGGTAATATCTATATAACCGTTTTAAATTTAAATAANGGATTTCATTTTGAAGATTATATTTTTATTTCTGAGCAAGATATTTTTGGTGAAAAATTTTATAGACCACGCATTATTAGAAAAGCAGANAATTTTATTAGAGAAATATCTAGTGTAATGCCTGGTGATGCTGTTGTTCATGTTGACCATGGAATAGGAAGATTTCAAAATTTATCAACACTTGAAATTAATAATGCCAAGCATGAATGCCTTTTAATTAAATATGCCAATGATGATAAATTATATCTTCCAGTTGAAAATATTGAAGTTTTGTCAAGATATGGATCCGAAATATCAGATCAAATGCTTGATAAACTTGGTGGTTTATCTTGGACAACAAGAAAAGAAAATTTAAAGAAGAAAATAAAATTTTTAGCAGAAGAGCTAATTTCAGTCGCTGCCAAACGTCAGCTGTCTAAGGCTGAAATGTTAAATGTTCCAGAAGACTTTTATGAGGAATTTTGTTCAAGATTCTCATTTGAGGAAACAAATGATCAATTAAATGCAATAAATGATGTTCAAAATGATCTTGAAAAGGGACTTCCAATGGATAGATTAATTTGTGGGGATGTAGGTTTTGGAAAAACTGAGGTTGCTCTTAGAGCTTCATTTTTGGCCGCTATGAGCGGGAAACAAGTTTCTTTATTAACTCCTACTACTTTGCTAGCAAGACAACATTTTGAAACATTTAAAGATAGATTCAAGGGTTTTCCAATTAATATTTCAGAATTATCTAGATTAACCCCAAAAAAAGAAAGTGTAATTACAGGAATTAACTCTGGATCCTGTGACATAGTAATAGGTACACATTCTTTATTAGGTGAAAAAATTAGTTTTAATGATTTGGGTCTTTTGATTATTGATGAGGAACAACATTTTGGTGTTAAGCATAAGGAAAAAATTAAAAAACTAAGAGATAACATTCATGTTCTTACATTAACAGCAACACCAATTCCAAGAACTCTTCAATTAGCTATGACAGGTGTAAGGGACCTATCAATAATTGCATCACCACCAATTGATAGAAGAGCTATAGAGACTTATGTTTTTCCAAACGATCCATTGGTAGTTAAGGAGGCATTATTAAGAGAGCGACATAGAGGGGGTCAGAGCTTTTATGTTGTTCCAAGAATTTCTGATATTGAGGATATTGAGGAATATTTAAAAGAATTTGTTCCTGAGATTAATTATATAACTGTTCATGGTCAGATGCCTTCAAAACAAATAGAGGACAGAATTAATGATTTCTATATGGGTTCATATGACGTTTTAATTTCAACAACAATTATTGAGTCCGGCCTAGATATTCCAAATGCTAACACATTAATAATACATAGATCAGATATGTTTGGTTTATCTCAATTATACCAAATAAGGGGTAGGGTAGGACGATCAAAAGTAAAAGCTTATGCTTACCTTACTTATAAAGAACATAAAAAACTTGGAAAGAAGGCCCTAAAAAGACTTGAGGTTCTTCAGTCTCTTGATTCACTNGGNGCNGGTTTCAATCTGGCAAGCTATGATCTTGAGATACGTGGATCTGGTAATTTACTTGGTGAAGAACAATCAGGACAAATAAAGGAGGTTGGTATTGAGCTTTATCAAAATATGCTTGAGGAAACTATTGAAGAGTTAAAAAATACAAATCAAAAAATTAATAATAATCAATGGTCACCAAAGATATCCCTGCCTTTATCTGTTTTGATACCTGAAGATTACATATCAGATTTAACTATAAGGATGGAAATATATAAAAGGTTATCATCAATTTCTGTAGAGGAAGAAATAGATGAAATTGCTGCAGAATTAATTGATAGATTTGGAATCCTTCCCAAGGAAGTTGAAACATTAATCGATACAATAAGTTTGAAGAATTTATGTAAAAAANCAAATATAGAAAAGATTGATTGCGGAAAGAGTGGTTTTTTAATTTCTTTTAAAAACAATACTTTTTCAAACCCTACAGAGCTTGTTAAATATATTAATAGTAATAAGAGTTATATAAGTATTAGGCCAGATCAAAGATTATTTGTTAAGCTTAATCAAGAAAAGGAAAATATAATTGATTTTATTAAATCCGTAGTTATGGATTTTGTGAAAATGATTGAAAACTAATTAGAATTTATATGTTTTAAAAGTTTAACCAATGAGTCAACTGGTTGAGATCCTGTAAGGGTAATACCATCATTTATTACATAAGTTGGAACACCCATAACTCCATTTTCTCTATTTTTTCTCTCTTCTTCAATTACATTTTCATTATCTTTGTTTTCTAAAAATTTATTTCTAATTATTTCTTTGTCTAAACCTGATTCTTCGGCGATTTCTATTAATGTATCAATATTACTTATATCTTTAGATTTTTCAAAATATGCCTTAAATAGATTTTCAACCACCTCTGTATGACAATCATGTTCTTTAGACCAAAATATTAATTTATGACTATTAAATGTATTAGGAATTATATCTAACTTATTGCTTATAATAGATATTCCTGATTTTAAGGCTTCGCTTTTAATTCTTTCCTTCATACTACTATGATGATCTTCATTAAATTTTCTTGATATATATTCTTTTCTATTAACACCTTCTTTTGGAAAATCTGGGTTTAATTGAAATGTTGAGTATATAAATTTTACCTCTACATCCGGAACAAGGCTTAATGCTTTATCAAAGTTTCTTTTTCCGATATAGCACCATGGACAAATAGTATCTGAAATAACATCAATTTTTATCATTATTTTCTCTTAATTTTGTAGCTTAATCTTGCTTATTGTAAAATCTAAAGGCATAACTGTCTATAATGGAAATAAAATCATCATATTTAGTAGACAGTCATTGTCATTTGAATTTTAAAGACTTTAATGATGACTTTGATAAAGTCTTATTAAGGGCTCAAGAGTCAAATGTAAGGGTAATGGTTTCAATTTCAACTGAATTAGATGAGATTGATAAAATTATTAATATATCTGAAAAATATGACAATATTTATTGTACTGTAGGCGTTCATCCACATTCAACTAATATAGATAATCAAATAGATGAAGATTTTCTTGAAAAAAAATCTAAAAACTCAAATGTAATTGGAATAGGGGAGACAGGTCTCGATTTTTACTATGAAAATTCTAAAAAAGAAGATCAGATTAAAAGTTTTAAAAAACATATAAATGTCTCTAGAAATACTCAACTTCCAATCATTATTCATACTCGTGATGCTGACGATGAAACATGCTCTATTTTGGAAGAAGAGACTAAAAACGGTAAATTTCCGGGAATTATCCATTGTTTTACTGCTGGTGAAGATTTAGCAAAACGTGTTATCGATCTAGACTTTTATATATCTTTATCAGGGATAGTAACATTCAAAAATGCCGAAAAATTAAGAGAAACTATAAGAAATATCCCATTAGAAAGGCTAATAGTTGAAACTGACTCTCCATATTTATCACCTGAGCCAATGAGAGGAAAAAGAAACGAACCTTCGCATGTTGTTCATACAGCAAAATATTTAGCAAACTTTTATAATGTAGATGAAGATGATTTTTTTGCATTAACGACAAATAATTTCTTTGAAATTTTTAAAAAAGCAAAAAGGCCTCTTAATGAACAATAAAATTATAGTTACTGTACTAGGCTGCGGCTCATCTGGAGGTGTTCCAAGGATAGATGGTGANTGGGGTAATTGTAATCCAGATGAACCAAAAAATTTAAGATCTAGATGTTCTTTATTAGTTCAAAAATTTAATAACTTAGGTGATGTTACTANTGTTTTGATCGATACTTCGCCAGATTTAAGAAATCAATTGNTAAAAACNAATGTAAAACAGATTGATGCGGTACTGTATACTCATGATCATGCTGATCAATCTGGTGGTATTGATGATCTAAGGATTTTTGCTCTTAGAAAAAGAAAAAGAGTTCAAGTTTATATAGATAATGAAACTGCATCTAGACTAATACCTAGATTTAGTTATTGCTTTAACACACTTGAAGATAAGGTTTATCCGGCAATTCTGGAAAAANATACTATTATTCCTTTTGAGNACTTTATAATAAGTGGACCTGGTGGGGATATAAAATTTCTTCCATTTCTTCAAAAACACGGAAAAATTGACTCTTTAGGGTTTAAATTTAACAATATTGCTTATTCAAGTGATGTTGTAGATTTTTATCCTGAAAGTTTTGATGTGCTTCATAATTTAGATTATTGGATTGTTGACGCCTTAAGATATGATCCTCATCCAACACATGCTCATCTAGACCTTACGTTAGAGTGGATAAGTAACCTTAATGTTAAGAGAGGAATACTTACAAACCTTCATATTGATCTTGATTATAACGATTTAAAAGAAACATTACCCAATCATATT
>NYSO01000040.1 GCA_002683015.1 Rhodobiaceae bacterium | reverse complement strand
CCAATCTTTCAGCAATTCTTAAAGCACTATCATACAAGCTAGGGTCTCCCCAGATCATTAAAGAAACCTTTTTGACTGGATGCTTTAAAGTAAACTGCGCCTGCTCAATTGTCGATTGCCAGGCATTTGCAATAGCTTCATGCCAGTGATCAACGGCTTCCAAATACTCTACCTCAGATGAACGTTTTGGTATATCAAATTCAAATACAGGCGGTGTTTTTGAACCCAAAAGTTGATCACAAATCTGATATCGCAAGTTAGCCAAGTCACTTTTTTCACTGCCTTTTTTAGGAACCATTATGATATCTGAACTACCCAAAATATTTACAGCCTGTTTCGTAACATGCTCAATGTTGCCAGTCCCTATTCCAACTAGATAAAGATCAATTTTCATGATCCATGTATCCCTCTGCTAATGGACCATAAAAAATCAAAGCAGGTTGAGGTGAAATTTCTTTATCCAATTTTTGGGCAAGCTCTTTAATAGTCGTTAAAGTTAATTGTTGCTGAGGTGTCGAAACTGCCTCCGCTAAAAGAGCAGGTGTGTCGTCTGGAAGACCGTGACTTGCAAGTTTTTTTTGTAACTGGCCAAAAGTTCTCTTGCCCATGAATACAATTGTCGTAGCAGATGGATCAGCCAAGGCAGGCAGATTAATATCTTTAGGTAAATTTCCCCTAATATCGTGACCAGTCACAAATTGGATGCGTCGAGCTACCAGTCTTCGTGTTAAAGGTATGCCAGCCAATGCAGCTGCTGCAAAAGCAGATGGCACACCTGGAATAATTTCATATTCTATATCAGCGTCTCGCATGGCAACCAGTTCTTCTTCCAGTCGACCAAACAATCCTCCATCACCAGACTTCAGTCTAACCACGCGTCCACCAGCTTTTGCATAATCTAGTAAAAGTCGTGTAACGGCATGTTGTTTAGGCGAAGCTCGGTCTGCTCTTTTCCCCACGCCTATCAGGTCAGCACCGGCTTTCGCATAGCTTAAAATTGGACCTGAAGATAAATCATCAAACAGCACCGCATCAGCGCGTTCCAAGCGGTCTACTGCCTTGAGTGTTAATAATTCTGGGTCACCGGGACCGGAGCTAACAAAACTTACAAACCCTGCCATCAATCCGCCTCAGCAATCATATGAAAAAATGTTCCTGAAACTTTACCACACATAGACCCTGTTTCTGATACTGTATTTCCCTCAGCATCTTTGACAGAAAATAATGGTTCGTCAGGTTGTTCGATGATGCTGCTATAATGAAACTCATGACCTCTCAACTTTTTATTTGCTGAAAAAATTTCGACACGTGAATTCGTTTCAGCTATTCGGTATCCAAGGTTAAATTTTCGTTTAGCATAACTTGTCACTAGCCCAAGAAGCCCAACCATTTTATGTGATATTCCTTCTTTATCGATAAGATGGCTACCAAGTACCATATAGCCACCACATTCGCCATGAACTGGTCGCGTTTGCGCATGATCTCTAATCGCAGAAAAACAATTTTCTGCTGTTGCTAGCTTTCCTGCATGAAGTTCTGGGTAACCGCCAGGCATCCAAATTATATCGGCGGATTTGTCAGGTGTTTCATCTAAAACTGGAGAGAAAAAACTCAATTCAGCCCCAGATGAATGCCAGTGCCGCAGTATATGAGGGTAAGTAAATGAAAATACCTCATCACGCGCAAGCGCAATTCGCTGTCCAGGCGGACTAGGTAAGTTAAGCTGTGAATTGGAATTAGATGCTTTTACTCCGCNCTGNGCTAANTGCTGNAGCTGATCCAGATCGNCATTTGANGCTAAAAAAANNCCATANTCAGCAATAGCNTTTTCAAGNTTTGGNTGCTCAACTGCCTGGATAAGTCCTAAGTGCCTTTCTGGNAAAACTAAATCGCCACGCCTAGGTAGCGCTCCCAAAACTTTTAAACCAGCCTTTTCAAATCCAAGTCTTGCAAGACGTTCATGGCGGGGACTAGCNACACGGTTTAAAATTACACCAGCAATNTTAATTTCTTTGTTATAATTAGAAAAACCAAGGGCTGTTGCTGCAGAAGACTGAGCCTGCCCACTTACATCGACTATTAAAATTACTGGCCAACCAAAAGCTAAGGCCGTTTCAGCGCTAGANCCNTGGCCGAACTGTCCTGGCTTAGCCACCCCATCATAAAGCCCCATTGAACCTTCNGTAAGAATTAAATCTGCACCATCTGATNAAGCTACAAGATTATCCATTAATGCATCAGACATAGCCCAACTATCTAGATTATATGAATTGCGNCCAGCTGCTGCAAAATGGAAAGCTGGNTCTATATANTCGGGGCCACTCTTAAATGGCTGCACTANTAAACCNTTGTCCCTCAAAGCCCGCAATAAACCAAGCATGACTGTTGTTTTTCCAGTACCTGAACTTGGCGCTGATATTAAGAGGCCGGGTGGTTGCTTCATAATTTTTTTCCCTCATCCGCAGACTGAGGACGGAAACGTCTGTCATAGTCAGTGGAATATAGAGAGCTTTCCGCNAATGTCTCATTTCCAAGCACAGGNCCTACTAAAATAAGAGCAGTCCTTTCNATATCTTCTGACACCCCATCTTTAAANCTCACAAGAGTGCCACGNANTATTTTTTGATCTGGCCAACTAGCCCGNTANACTACTGCAGCTGAGCAATCATCACCATAAAATGGTATAAGTTTTTCAACAACCTGAGTTAAGTTATGAATTGAAAGATGGATGGCGAGAGTAGCTTTTGTACGGGCAAAATTCTCTAGTGACTCATTATCAGGCATGGCCGAGGCACGACCCGAAGTACGGGTTAGAACTACCGACTGCGTTAGAGNAGGTAAGGTTAATTCTGTACCGAGAGCCGCAGCTGCAGCAGAAAAGCTTGTAACTCCTGGCGTCAATGTAAAATTTATCTTTTCTTCTCGAAGTCTGCGAAGCTGCTCGCCCATAGCTGACCATATTGATAAGTCGCCCGAGTGCAGCCGCGCGACGTCATAACCCAACTCAGTTGCTCTTTTACATTCTTCTATAATAGCGTCCAGATCCAGCGGAGCAGTATTGATAATCTGAGCATCTTCGGGGCAATGCGTAAGTATCTCAGATGGAACAAGAGAGCCCGCATAAAGGCAAACTTTGCAACTTTCTATTAACTTTTGTCCTCGCAGTGTTATCAAGTCAGCAGCGCCCGGACCTGCCCCAATAAAATGAACAGTCATATGCTTTCCCCTTCAGCGATAGCACATACAGCTAACCCGTCATCCGAAATTTTTCTTGGCCCTAAAAGTTTAGCTGGGCCCTTAAAAAAAGCCAGTGCTGCACTTTCTGCGACACTGCCAGTTTGTCTCTTTTCAATTACAATTGCTGATTGTGTAAATGTTTCCATTGATTTCATTACTTCATTTTCAACCGCATACAATGGTAACTCATATGTTTTAGCAAGCGCCTTCAAAGCGGGATGATCCACCTTATCTTTCGGAGCAGAAAAACCACTGATTTTATGTTCAGCCCTAGCTTTATTCAGGGCATTAACAAGACTATCCGTATTTGCCAAGGATCTAAAACCAAAACCAGCGATACAAACTGTTGCCATCAGCGCACAACCACCCACTGTGTAATAGGATAAGACGCTTTCCAGCTACTTTTCCCACCAATCTGCTTTGGTTGCGAATACTCAAAACGTAATAGTTGGCCACCAAAATTTTCTGCGCAGTCAACAATCAAACGGTCAGTTTCAATTGTAACGCCATTAACGACTAAGCGAGTGCCAGNAGGAATAATTTTCCATATTTTTTCAAACGANTCAGCGCTAAATCCACCACCTATAAAAACTGCATCAGGGCGATCAAGTTNACTCAAAGCATCCATGATATCTGACTCGATAACTTCGATCCAATCGACGCCTAATTTTGCAGCATTTAAATATATATTTTCTGCTCTGATTGAATTTTTTTCGACAGATGTAGCTTTCATAGAGGGTCCCGAAAGCAGCCACTCGATTGCTATAGAACCAGAACCAGAGCCTAAATCCCAAAGATGTTGGCCGGTTTGGGGGGCTAGGGCAGATAAAGTAAGCGCTCGTATGGGCTGCTTTGTGATTTGTCCATCATTTGCAAACCAGTCATCAATAAGGCCAGATGCTTGTGACAANACCTTTCCAGAGCCAAAAACTTTTATCCCNACCATAAGAGGGTGTTGAAATTTTCTTTTANTTTTTTCTTTTGCCAGAGTTTTTGTCACGTTCTGACTTGCTGAACCAAGTGACTCTAAAACCCACAATTCACTATCGCCAAATCCAGTTTCAATNAAATANTCGTTNAATGAGTTAACCGANTCACCATCACGCACTGTTACCATGAGTTTTTGACCAACCGCGAGGTAAGGGCGCAACCTTGAAAAAGAAGCCGAATGAAGTCCAAGTTGAAATGTTTTCTCTATCGGCCAGCCTAATTCTGCNGCTGCCAACGAAAAACAACTTTGTGCTGGTATTGCACACCATTCTCTTCGATCAAGCTTTTGGATAATTTGAGAGCCTGCCCCAAACCAAAATGGNTCACCAGAAAATATCACGACGACACGGCTACCTCGTAATTTAAGAAGCTTTTCAATTCCCTCAGAAAAAGGCACCGGCCAAACTATNTGATCTCCGGAAAGTTGAGGGAGAGAAGCTAAATGCCGTGGTGGTGCCATGATGGTTGGTGTGTCCTGCAAAACCGCTTGGGCCTCAGGTGATAAACTTGCATAGCCGCCAGCATCCATGCCAATAATAGTTAACCAGGGAATATCGTTCATGCAAAAAAATCTCTTGATACTTGGTGGAACAACCGAGGCTTCAGCCTTGGCACAGATTATCTCTAAAACTAGTATAAATGCCAGACTTTCTTACGCTGGCCGGGTAAGTCGGCTTCGACCTTCCCCAATCGAAAAACGGGTTGGTGGTTTTGGAGGTGTGTCCGGGCTTTTAGAGTATCTTAAATTAGAAAAAATTACTCATGTAATAGACGCAACACACCCTTTCGCATCACAAATGAGCAAGAACGCAATAGAAGCATGCACTTTGGCGGGCATACCTCTGGCTGCGCTCACCCGTCCCCCCTGGCAAAAAGAAATCGGAGACAAATGGATAAATGTCCCAAACGTAGAAGCAGCTGTCCAATACTTGGAAATACCAAAAAAGCGGATTCTTTTAGCTATTGGAAGGCAAAGTTTATCTTTATTTTACGCGCAACCGCAACACAAATACATTTTGCGCCTAGTCGATCAACCTGAAAGGCCGCTCAAATTTCCAGATCACTTTATTAATATTTCAAGAGGCCCATTTACTGTCAAAGATGACACAGCATTATTCAAAAAGCACAAAATTGAATTAGTAGTAGCCAAAAATTCAGGGGGCAGCGGGGCTTATTCCAAAATAAACGTCGCAAGAACTTTGGGTGTATCCGTTGTTATGATTGACAGGCCTTACATACCCAGTCGAACAGAAGTTTTCGAAGCAGATGCCGTCCTCAATTGGTTGAACCAAGTTTAGAGTATCTCGGTGTATAGGCGAAAGTTTTTCCGTTTTGTATTAAAGCTTTTGTTTGGCTAGATCCTATAATTACAACCGTCTGCATATCTGCCATTTCCGGTTTAGCTTGGGTTAAGTTCATAATTTGAATTTTTTCCTCGGGAGTAGAAATCGCCCGCGCAAATACAATAAGCCGATCTTTGGAACATTCACGTTTTAAAATAGTTAGAGCTTTATTGAAACCCTCCGGTCTTGATTTGGATCTGGGATTGTAAAGCGCCATAGCAAAATCAGCCTCTATTCCAAGCAAAAGTCTTTTTTCAATCAACCCCCAAGGTTTAAGGTTATCACTCAAATTTAAAGTACAAAAATCATGACCCAGGGGTGCACCAATTTTGGCCGCTGCTGCCAACATTGCCGTTATACCTGGAAGAATTTGAACCTCTACGTCAGCCCATCGACTTGGGTTTTTATCTAAAATTTCAAATACTGCTGCAGCCATAGCAAAAACGCCTGGATCGCCAGACGAAACAATTAAAACTTTTTTACCAGAGGCTGCCAAATCCAGCGCCAGTTCGGCCCTCTCAATCTCAACTCTATTATCCGAAGGATGTAAGACCAAACCATCACGTGGAGGTATTCTAGCCACATAGGGAATATATCCAACAATGTCTGTTGCAGACGAAATTGCTTCTTGCACATTAGGTGTTACCATATTTGAGGCACCAGGGCCTAAGCCAGCTATAGTAAGTAATTTTACCATTTTATTTTGCCTCGCCATGCAAAATAATAATCGAAAAATAGGGGGCAACTGCCTTAGTATATTCTACCAATTTGCA
>NYSO01000039.1 GCA_002683015.1 Rhodobiaceae bacterium | reverse complement strand
CTGTGTCCTTATGGGCTGATGGATTTCATTTCTTAAGAGCAAGGCCACATGCGACTGATCCAGAAAAATGTGTATTTGATAATTGGTGGTATGCTAGCAATCCAAAAAACGAAACATCACCCATAAGAAGTACAGTTGGTATTCACGAAAGAGGCAATTTTGCTATGGAGCCCGATATATTTAATCATGGTGAAAAAAGTTTAGGCCAAACTATCGATCAAGANGCTGTNGTTTTTATATTCCAGCAATATGGTTTGCGCTCTAGAGGTTTTAATGGTGCATACTTTGCAGGACAAGAAAAACGTGTTCATCGTTTTCATGAAATGATTGAATCATATTTTGAGGAATAGGCTATGGAAAAAAAATTAGAAAGAGTTATTTCGAAATCTGAAATTTATGAACTTGTTTGTAAATACATGCGTGGATTAGATCGTTTAGATAAAANNATCTTTAGATCAGTTTTCCATGATGATGCATATTGTGATTATGGATTCATAAAAACNGATCCAGNTACATTTGCNACATTTTGTATGGATGCACTNAAGNATCATATATCCAATCATCATATGATAGGGAATTCATTAATTGAATTTGATGAAAAAGATGAAAATACAGCATATGGAGAAATATACTTTAATGCTTATCACAAAACTATTGAGAATGGTGTCAATACTGATGTAATTATTGCTGGAAGATACCTTGACCGTTATGAAAAAAGAGATGGTATTTGGAAAATAGCCTACAGATCAGAAGTCAATGATTGGTCAAGAACTGAACCAACAAATGATCCGTATTTTGATGACTCAGATTGTCATAGAGGAAAAAGACAAGATGATGATGTTTATCATAGGGAAAAAATGTATAAACCTTAAATTTAAATTAGAGTTTTTAATNGTCTAATTTTTTAAACCTGGCTAGGTAATTTTTCTTTTTGAAGTTTTATTTCTTCTCTAATCTCTTCTTGTTTTTGTTGCGTAATTGGATAATCTCGAACACAAAAAATAGCGATTATTAAAAATAATGGTAAACCAAAACAAAATAAAATTCTAAGACCAAGGATCTGTTCTGGACTATTTATTGCACCAGGACTAGAGTCAAAACCAATTAAATCAAGATATGTAAAAGCAAAGAATGGAGCTATTGCTATAGCCATTTTAGTCACAAATGACCATGCTGCAAAAAACTGGGCAGCTCTATCTTCACCAGTAAGGTAAGTATCATAGTCAATAACATCCGCCTTCATAGAATGTGGTATAAGATGAAAGGTTGACCCAGCTAATCCAGCTATAAAAGTAACTGGGAACATCCAATAATAATCACCCTCACCCAAGAAGAAATAACAAGGCTGCAAGATTGTAAAAATTAATAACCCAATTTTCCAAGCATTATGTTTTCCGATTTTTTTAGAAAGCCAAAGCCAAAAAGGAATGCCAATAAGGTTTGCAACATAATAAAATACAAAATAAAGAATCCCCTGTTCCTCTTCACCAGTTACACCTCTAATAAAGAACATAACAGTTAAGGTTGAAAGAGTAATGCCCAGATAATTAAAGAAATATGCAAAAATAAGTTTCCGAAAAGCGCTATTCTGCCACATAGCGATTAAACCTTTTTTTACTGATCCTTGTTTAACTTGATAATCCATTCTTTCAGGAACATTAAAAACTGAAAGACTGATACAAATTGGAATAACCAGAAGTAAACAAACACCAATTATTATAATTGTTTCTTCAGCGCCTCCAAAGGCGAATAAGAACAGAGCTATTGCAGGTAAAAATTTAGAAATTGCATTGCCAAATGTTCCTATAAACATTCTCCACCCTACAATTGTAGATCGTTCATTGTAATCAGAAGATAGTTCTGCAGCCCATGAATAGTATGGGATAAATAGCATACTCCAACCAAACCATAAGACCAAAAACCAAAATAATAAATAATGTCCACCATTCCCTAAATTTAAAGATAAGAAATCTAAACTCAAAGGAACCCATTCCCAGGAATTATCAGGAAAAAATATTTTATATGTCGCAATCATTAGAAGTGGTATTGAAAGAAACATCCATATACGCCTTCTTCCCCACCTGCTATTAGTCCTATCACTTAAGAAGCCAATTAATGGATCGGTAACTGCATCAAAAGACCTTGCCAAAAGCATTACTAAGGCAACCGCAGCAAAATCAAGTCCCAAGTCAGAAACATAGTAATTTGGTATAAAGGCTAATAATGGAAGAGACGCAATAGAAAGGGGCATCTCTGAAAGTCCATAGAAAAATAAGGTTTTTTTTGTTAAAGGTTTTTCTGACATAAATTTTCTACCCTAGGCTTGACCATAAAGAATCTTTGCTTACCCAGTCATCAACCCAATCATGAAAATGCTGCAGCCTCTCCTCGTCTTTACTAAGCAAAGCGCTATCAAATCCTTTTGAATGCATTCCAGCCTGCATATCGTTTAAATAATGGATGTCTTGGTCAATAGTTATGGTAAATGATTTTCTACCCTCAACAACATCCTCTCTAGTAAATATATCGTGTTCGGGCCTCATGCCTGTTTGTTCATAAAAAGCAGATCCGGGTAAAAGCTCTAATCCTTTTTTTTCACTGCGAACTAATTCTGAGGGTATTTGAAAAGACCATTTCGTAAACGAACATTTATTTGGATCAGACTTATGCGGTTTAGGTCCAAATATCCATAATCTCTCAGGGTGAATGGTCATAAAAATATTTGGAAAAATATCATACTGAAGAACATCTGAAACTTGGTCATCGGAAAAATCTGAAAAGTCAAAACCTAATTCATCCCCTATGATTCTTTTTTGCTTTTGTATAGCCTTACGAATTTCTGGAACCTTTCCATAAAAGTTTTTTGGATCTAATCGCAAACCTCTCAAATAATCTTGCATAAATTCAGGTGGCTCCTCTGGCATTGGGTACCTGGGATTTATTACAGGGCTAGTCACCATTGTACGAGTATGCCCAAAGGGCCATAGATCATTTTCAGCATCACAACAATCAACAAAACTGGCATGTTGAGGGTGAATAAAATCTACATGGTATTGTTCTAAAAAATTATCCCTAACTGTTTTCCAATTTGTTTCCAAAACATCTACAGTTTGGTGCTTAACAAGATTCATTTTTTCAAATTTATATGGTTTAAGTTGGTCAATTATTGGGCCTAAAAATGTTTCTAAGGAAGGGGAGTCTTCATTCATATTAATAAAAATTAAACCTGCCCAAACTGATACCCTTACTGGTTTCAGTGATTTCTCATCACAAGGCACACCCCCTTCAAACAATTCTCTATCAGGAACATGCTCAAGCTTTCCATCTAACGCATAAGACCATCCATGATATGGACATGATATTTTATTAAAAGAACCAGATTCAAGAGTAACGATTTTATTACCTCTATGTTGACATACATTGTAAAAAGCAGAAATTTTTTCACTTTCATCTCTAGTAATTACAATTGATTCTCTACCAATATCGTAAACAAAAAAATCCCCTATTTCTTTAATATCAGCTTCAATTCCAGCAAAAAGCCATGTTTTCGTCCATATTCCTTCCCATTCCATTTTCATAAAATCTTCAGAAATATATCTATCTTTTGAGAGAGATGCAGACTTACGAGGCAAAGAAATTATTTCTTTACTAAAATCAATATAATTAAATTTTTGTGGCATTTAACTCCCTATTTAATATCCCAATTAATAATTTAGTCAGATTATTGTCATAGTAAAGATATGAAATGTTTATTTTATTTTTATAACCATAAATCATTTTTAAAAATATTTATAAACTTGACCAAATTGATATAGAAGTTTTGAATATGATGTTTAATTGGGGGTATACAAATGATAGTAGTTAACGCAAAAGCCAAATCAANTAATAGTGATATTNTAAAATTAAAAAATATAATAAATGATTTGGAGCNAGAGACTCTAAAGGAAAAAGGCTGTATTGATTATGCATTCAGTATTGATATAAATAATCCAAATGTTTTAAGAATTACAGAGTTATGGGAAGATTTAAAAAGCCTTCAAGATCATCTAAAAACTTCACATGTTGATGCTTTTAGAAATGAGATGGCTAAAAATCCTATAGAAATTGAAGCTCATTTTTATGAAGCCAACGAAATATCATATCCAGGTTAGTNATAATGACTGAAAAAATTAGTTCCTGGAACATAGGTAAAGTAAAAATAACAAGAATTGTCGAAGTTGAAAGAACTGGTCCAATGTTTGTTGTGCCAGATGCAATTCCAGAGAACATTATAAAAATGCCATGGCTTCAACCTTATTTTGCTGATGAAAAAGGCAATACAATTGTAAGTGTGCACGCCTTAGTTATAGAAACATCAGAAAAGTGCATTATTGTTGATACGTGTCTTGGTAATGANAAAGAAAGACATATACCCGCATGGAATAAACTCCAAACNAAATTCNTAGAGGATCTTGAGAAAGCAGGATATAAAACCTCAGATATTGATACTGTATTATGCACACATCTACATACTGATCATGTTGGGTGGAATACGGTTTTAATAGATGACAAATGGGAACCAACTTTTAAAAATGCTGACTATTTATTTGGAAAGGAGGAGTGGAAGTATACTGAGAAACAAATTGAAATCCCCGCATATGCTGAGTTTATAAATGATTCAATTATTCCNATTATAGANTCGGGATTGGTTAAATTTGTGGAGGTTGATGAAAAGATTTGTAANGAAATTACCCTTGAGCCAACAATTGGGCATACACCTGGTCATGTCAGTATAAAAATAGANTCAGAAGGAGAAAAAGCNTCAATAACTGGCGATTTCCTTCATCATCCATGTCAGATGGANAAACTTGATTGGATATCATCTGCGGACTGGAACCCTGAAATTGCAAAAGAAACCAGAAGAAATAAACTCTTAGAATATGCNGATCAAGAAATTTTGGTTTTTGGNACNCATTTTGCAACACCCTCNGCTGGGTATGTTAGAAAGAGGGATGATCATTTTATCTTTGAAGTTCAACACCCTTTAGAAAAAAGATAAAACAAATCTTAAAAAACGTTTACTAAAATAATTTTTTTGTTTTTAATTGGTATATAGGAGAAATCGAAATGAGTTTAAGTGATGATATTAAGCCAGGTGAAGCAAGATGTCCGGGCCATCCTACTACAAAAGAATTAATTAAGGGAGATAAAGGTGGTGCTCCTGAGGCATTACTAGAGGAATCTTATAAATTCATTGGTGATGAGGATATACCTTATGAAAGATATACATCCCAGGAATTTGCACAAAAAGAAGATGATCATATGTGGTCAAAAGTTTGGCAATGGGCTTGCCGCGAGGAACATATTCCTGAACCAGGTGATTATTATGTATATGATGTTGGTGATAGATCTGCGCTTATAGTTAGAACGAATGATAATGAGGTGAAAGCATATTTTAATTCATGCCTTCATAGAGGAACGCAACTAAAACCATCCAATACTAATGGAGTTTGTAAAGAACTGAAATGTCCGTTCCATGGCTGGACATGGTCACTAAAAGGCGAATTAGAATATTTACCATGTGACTGGGATTTTCCTCATGTAAAAAAAGATGAATTTTCGCTTCCAGAATTAAAACTTGAAATCTGGGGAGGCTTCATTTTCATAAACTTTGATCAAGACGCAAAACCTCTTAAAAACTACTTAGGTGTTCTCCCTGATCACTTTAAAAATTGGAAACTAGAGGACCGCTATATTGAAACACATGTAATAAAAAAACTTCCCGCAAATTGGAAAGTTTCGGCAGAAGCATTTTTAGAAGCATACCATGTNTTAGAAACNCATTCAGAGGGTGTTTATACAGCTGGNGATGCAAATGCAGATTATGATATTTTTGGTGACCATATATCAAGATTTGTTCATACTATTGGCTATACGAGCCCTCACATTGAAGAAAATAGACCATCTCAACAAGAAATATATGATATTTTAATGGGAAGAAGAACTGATGAGGGTGCTGNAGAGTTACCNAAAGGAATGACTGCTAGGGAGGCNTATGCTNAGTATGTNCAAAATAATATGAAGGAGAAATACAAACAAGATTTCTCTAATCTTACNGTTACTGAAACAATTGACTCAATTGAGTATTTTGTTTTTCCAAATGCATTCTTTTTTCCAGGGCTTCAATTATCAATGGTTTATAGGTTTAGGCCTAATGGAGTTGACGGAGCTCTTTTCGATTTACTATTTTTAAGACCAAAACCGGTTGATGGTCCATGCCCTCCTCCACCTGATGCATTTGAACTAGAGATTGAAGACAGCTATACTAAATGTCCTGGCACTGAATTTCTTGGAGCTGTATACGATCAAGATACAAACAACCTTATGTCTCAAACAAAAGGTTTTAAAACTAGTTTAAAAAAAGGACAATCCCTTGGTAATTATCAAGAGGCAAGAACAAGACACTTACATCAAACAATAGATAAATATTTAGAGGGAAAAAATGGCTAGATTAAAAGATAAAGTTGCTGTTGTACTTGGAGCATCATCTATCGATGGACTAGGTGGAGTAATTGCAAAGACATATGCTAGTGAAGGAGCAAAAGTAGTTGTCAGCGGAAGGCGTCAAGAACCTCTTGATGAACTCGCTAAAGAAATTAATGGAACAGCCCAAGTTTGTGATATTACAAAAGATGGTGATGTAGAAAATCTTTTTAAAGTTGCCAAAGATACTTATGGAAAAGTTGATATTGCTATTAATTCAACAGGTATTTATGAGCCTGGGCCGCTAAATGAATTATCAAGAGATCATTTAAGAAAATATTCTGAAGTAAGTTTTATAGGGCCTGTTATTTTTATAAGAGAGGCTGCTGAAATAATGGAAGAAGGAGGATCTATTATTTCTACTACCTCCGTTACTGTAGAATTATCAGCTGTAGGTCTTTCTGGTTATGTAGGAACCAAAGCAGCAACTGATAAAGTTATCCAAGTAGCTGCAAAAGAATATCAACATAAAAGATTAAAAATTAATTCTTTATCTCCCGGCTTGGTTGATACACCAATGACTGGTGGATTATTCGAAATGGAAGGACCGATAAAAGCAATGACCAAAGAGTCACCCTTGGGAAGATTAGCTGATGTTAATGATGTTGCTAATGCAGCTCTTTGGCTAGCATCAGATGAATGTTTCACTACAGGTGATTTTATAAGAGTTAGTGCAGGTATTCATTTAAATCGTTTACCTACAGCAGAAGAAATGTACGGACTATAATTTACTTAAAATGGAGAAATAAAATGACAGGAAGATTAGAGGGAAAAGTAGCAATAATTACTGGAGCAGCAATGGGTCTCGGTGCAGCCGATGCTGAGCTTTTTGCTTCAGAGGGTGCGCAAGTAGTTTTAACCGATATCGCTGAAGATGAAGGGCAAGCCCTTGCTGATAAATTAGGCGGTACTTTTTTTAAACATAACGTTACTGATGAAGATCGCTGGATTGAGATTATTAACGAAACAGAAAAAAAATATGGACGTATTGATGTACTTGTAAATAATGCTGGCATTGTTAAACCAGGCAATCCTGAAAATCAAACAACTGAAGAATACAAGTTAACCATGTCTGTTCATATGGATAGTACTTTCTTTGGCTGTAAATATGTTATACCTGTCATGGCAAAAACCGGTGGTGGGTCGATTGTAAATATGTGCTCAATTGCATCAGTACAGGGCGAGTCTTATGTTGCAGCCTATTGTGCAGCTAAAGGCGCAATTGAGGCTTATAGCAGAGCGGTTGCAGTGCACTGTGGATTAGCAAAAAATGGTGTGCGTTGTAATACAATTCATCCTTCAGGAATTGCCACTCCAATGGTAGCCAGCGTTCCCGCATTAATGGAAGAAAAATTTGGCCCTTCGCCAGTTCAAGAAGCACCGGTTGATACTAATAAAGTTGGAGAGCCAATGGATATTGCAAACGCTGCTCTTTATCTTGCATCAGATGAGTCAAAATTTGTTAATGGAGCGCAAATACGTGTTGATAATGCAATGTCTGTTGTATCAGGAAATATGCCAGAATAATTTTGGAGATATAAATGGAAAAAATTATTAATTATTTTGATGATGAGACACGTCTTGAGGGAATTTTCTTTCCTTGTGAAGAAAATGAAAATGCTCCTGTTGTTTTAGTTGTTCCTACATATGCAGGGAGAGACCAATTTACTATAGATAAAGCAAAATCAATGAATGCCCTTGGTTATTCAGGATTTGCTGTAGATATGTATGGAGAGGCAAAAATAGGAGAAACTCCTGAAGAGAATATGGAATTAATGAATAAGGTTCTATCAGATAGGCCAATGCTTCAAAAAAGAATGTTGTTGGCTATAGAAGCTGCTAAAGCAGAGGCTGGAGTAGATAACTCAAAAATAGCAGGTATTGGTTTTTGTTTTGGGGGATTATGCGTTTTAGATACTGCTAGGACTGGAATCGATATAGCTGGAGTTGTTTCTTTTCACGGAATCTTTAATAAACCAGGTAATACCGATGGTAATAAAGTAAAAACTAAAGTTCTAGTTCTTCATGGAAATGATGATCCCATGGTACCTCACTCTGACGTTAATGGTCTAGCAAATGAATTAACTGAAGCTGAGGCTGATTGGCAAATACATGCCTATGGTTCAACATCTCATGCCTTTACAAACAAGGAGGCAAATTCTCCTGAAATGGGAATGGCTTATAATCCTGATGCAGATAGAAGATCATGGAAATCCATGACAGACTTTTTAAAAGAAGTTATTGGCTAAATTGAGCTGAAGATATATATAGTACAATATGAATGATGAAAAACAACTTTCAGTTCACGCCTTTGTTGTTCCAGTAACACCATTTCAACAGAATTGTTCTATTATTTGGTGCACTGAAACAAAAAAAGGTGCTGTCATTGATCCTGGAGGTGACATAGAAGAAATTCTTAATGCTATAAAGAAATATGAAATTTCAATTGAAAAAATTCTTATTACTCATGCTCACTTAGATCACGCAGGTGCAACGGCTGAGTTATCTCGTATTCTAAATGTCCATATTGAAGGTCCTCACAAGGACGATTTATTTTTAATAGAAAGCCTTGAAGAACAGGGAAAAAAATATAATTTTTCTCCTGCCGAGTCATTCGAAACCTCAAGATTTTTAGAAGGTGGAGATGAAGTAAAAATCGGCAATCAAACTTTTGGTGTCAGGCACTGTCCTGGCCATACACCAGGTCACATAATTTTCTTCCATGAAGAAACAAAATTAGCTGCGGTTGGCGATGTTTTGTTTCAAGGTTCAATAGGTAGATCAGATCTTCCAAGAGGTAATCACCAGCAACTGTTAGATTCTATAGTGAATGAGTTATGGCCTCTTGGTGATGAAATGAGATTCATTCCTGGCCACGGACCAATGTCTACTTTTGGAAATGAAAGATTAACTAACCCATATGTTTCTGACTTTGCATTAGGAATTGATCGAGAAGTAAATGAAGCTTTAAAAAAACAAGAAGAAACAAGGGAGTAACCTTTGTATCTCTCTAACAGCCGTTTTAAAAGGCGAGCTGGTCTTTCAGTGCTATACTTCATTCAAGGAATACCTCAAGGTTTAATATATTTTGCTCTATTAGATTGGCTGACATCAGTTGGCTTTGGCATTAGTGATATAGCAATAGTTATGTCATTGGCATCGCTTCCTTGGACTTTTAAAATTTTAATAGGTCCATTTATTGATACCTTAAAGTCATCAAAAATGGGAAAAAGAAAACCATGGATCTTTTTTTCATTATTGGCCTCTAGTTTAGTCTTTTTTATCTCTTCAAATTATATATCCAATGAACTTTCAGCNTTATCAATTGGACTATGTTTATTTACAGTCATCTTATTCACTTCAATNTTAGATGTTGCTACAGATGCTTTAGCAATTGATACCTTAAGTAACGACGAAAGAGGTATAAGTAATGGATTAATGTGGGCTAGNAGAACTATTGGAGTTAGTTCAGCTGCAGTTTTTGCATCATTTACAATCAATAAAATAGGTCTAAANGAAACATTTCTATTTTTTGGTTTTTTAAATTTATTTTTCTCACTATTTATACTTTTAATTAGAGAGAATAAGAGCGACCGACTTCTATCACTCAAATCTACAAACAAAATAAATTTCTCTTTCTATAAAAAGACTATTTTTGATTTATATAATATATCTAAAGCTCCGGTTTTTATTCTATTAATGGGTTTTTGTTTACTATCAAATATTTCATTTGGAATGCATTATGTAAGTATTTCAAATTTATTTATAGTTTCTAACAATTGGGATAATTCTAATTTAACCGAAATAAGGTCTTTTGGTTTATATATTGGCGCTGCAGTAGCTATATTTGGCGGTTATTTGTCAGATAGGATTAACCCATATAGAGTTATTATAGTTTCACAAATAATGATTGCCTTTGTATTCCTTCTGATAGCATTTTTTGAAACTAACATTTCAAATTTCTATATTGGTTCTTTGATAATTTTTATAATTTCTGCTTTAGGTTCTTTTCTCATGGCTGCAAGTCTATCGCTTTGTATGGGACTTTCAAAGACTTCGGTTGCAGCCTCGCAATTTGCTCTGTTAATGAGTATTAGACATTTCTCAAGAATAGTTGGTGAGTGGAGCGCAGGGATATTGGATTATAATGATGTTTCACTCAGTAGCCTTTATTTTATAATGTTTTTAATATCATTTTTACCTGTTATCACGATTTATAGAATGAAACATTTTATCGATAAGACATAAATTATTTTTTAGATATTATAAACTTGACACCTTCTCACTCAACGTTATATTTGCCCACCTAAAGGGTTTTTTAATTCTTTTTATATAAATGGATATTTATTATGTATGCAGTAATTCGAAGTGGCGGGAAACAATATAAAGTCTCAAAAGATGACATTATATCAGTTGAAAAATTAACTGCTGAAGCAGGCGATAAAATTAGTATCGATGAAGTATTGATGATTAGCGAAAAAGATAACCTTATTCTAGGTGATCCAATTATTAAAGGCGCTACAGTTAATGCAGAGGTGCTAGAACAAACACGAGCTAAGAAAATTATTGTTTTTAAAAAGAAGAGAAGACATAACTACAGAAGAAAAAATGGTCATCAACAAAATTTGACCACTTTAAAAATTGTTGATATTAAAGCTACTGCTTCAAAAAAAGCTGCAGCTAAAAAAGAAGAGGCGCCTAAAGAAGAGAAAACTAAGAAAAGCGCTTCTACAAAGAAAACAACTGCAAAAAAGACGGTAAAAACCGCCACAAAAACAAGGTCTGTTAAAAAAGTAAAGACTAAGGAGTAAATTATGGCACATAAAAAAGCAGGTGGCTCATCTAGAAATGGAAGAGATTCCGCAGGAAGAAGATTAGGTGTGAAAAAATTTGGCGGTGAAAACGTTATTCCTGGTAATATTATAGTTAGGCAGAGGGGAACNAAGTGGCAGCCCGGCCGGAATGTAGGCTTAGGAAAAGATCATACAATTTTTTCTCTTATTGAAGGAACTGTTAGCTTTAAAAAATTAAGAAACGGTGGTCCAGTAATTTCTGTTGACCCAATTGCTGAAAAAGCTAATTAAATATAGAAAACCGCCTAAAATATAGTTCTATAATTATTTAAATCTGTTACTTATGAGATAGGTTATGAAATTCCTTGATCAAGCAAAATTATATGTCAGCTCCGGAAAAGGAGGAAACGGTTGCGTTAGCTTTCGAAGAGAAAAATATATTGAATTTGGCGGCCCTAATGGAGGAGACGGAGGAAAGGGTGGAAATGTATCGATAGAATGTGTCGATGGTTTAAATACCTTAATTGATTTTCGTTTTAAACAACATTTTAACGCTAAAAGTGGTGAAGACGGAAAAGGTAATGAAAAAAAAGGAAGCAATGGGGAAGACATAATTCTTCGCGTACCAAGAGGCACAATTATTCTTGAGGAAGATAACCAGACAGTAATCGCGGATTTAAAAGAAGTAGGCCAAAAATTAGTTTTACTTGAAGGCGGCAATGGAGGTTTTGGAAATAGTCATTTTAAAGGACCTAATAATCAAGCTCCGCGGCACGCAAATCCTGGCCTAGAGGGAGAAGAAAAATGGATATGGCTAAGACTAAAACTTATAGCAGATGTGGGATTAATAGGACTACCTAATGCAGGAAAATCAACCTTTATCTCATCAGTGAGCTCTGCAAAACCTAAAGTTGCTGACTATCCNTTTACAACATTAAATCCAGTACTTGGAATTGCTAGCCATAAATCTAATGAAATAACTATAGCTGATATTCCTGGTTTAATTGAAGGTGCCCATGATGGAAAGGGGCTTGGTGATAGATTCTTGGGTCATGTTGAGAGATGCAGTATTCTTATTCATTTAATAGATTGCCTCTCCGATAATCCTCACCATGACTGGAAAACAATAAGAAATGAAATTAAATCATACTCAGGAGATTTAGCGGATAAGAATGAAATTATAGCTTTATCTAAAACAGATACTATCAGTGAAGATGAAAGAGATAGGAAGATAAAAAAATTAAAAGAAATGACAGGTAAAGAAATTTTTGCTTTATCCTCAGTAACAAATAAAGGTCTAGAAGAAATTCTAAATAAAGTATTAAATGTTATTAAAAAGAATGAAAAGGTAGAAAAAGAAGAGAAATGGTCACCATAAATAATATAGAAGATTGTAAAAGAATAGTTATCAAAGTTGGCTCTTCGCTTGTAACAGGCAGTTCGAATAATATTGATAATAAATTTTTAGATTCAATTTCAAGCGATATTAAATATCTTCATGATCAAAATAAAGAGGTTATCATAGTTTCGTCAGGGGCTGTTGCTCTAGGTAATATAAATAAAAATAAAAAAAAGCTATCACTCTCAGAAAGCCAAGCAGCTTCATCAGTTGGACAAATTAAATTAATCAATGGTTGGGAAAGTGCATTAAAAAATAAAGGAATTGAGATAGCACAAATACTAATTACAGCTGAAGATACAGAAAATAGAAGAAGGTACTTAAACGCTAGAGCAACTTTTGAAGAATTACTTAAAAATAAATATATCCCAATAATTAATGAAAATGACACTGTTGCTACATCTGAGATTAGATACGGTGATAACGATAGATTAGCAGCTAGAGTTGCAGGAATGCTATCAGCTGATTGTCTAATACTATTATCAAATATTGATGGTCTTTATACCAAAGATCCAAAAAATGAAAATGGGAAACTTATTACTGAAATAAAAGAAATAGATGAAGATATAATCTCGATGGCTGGAAAAGAGAGTGATCAGGGAAGTGGAGGAATGATTACAAAAATAGAAGCTGCTAAAATTAGCATGTCGGCTGGATGCAATATGATAATTTCTTCCGGCAACAATAATAATCCTATTTTATCAATAGAAAGAGGACAAAATTGTAGTTGGTTCTATCCAAGTCAAATATCTAAAAATTCTTTAAAAATTTGGTTATCTGGTCAGCTTAAACCAAGTGGTAAAATTTATACAGATAAAGGAGCAAGTATTGCCCTTTTAGATGGTAAAAGTCTCTTAGCAGCAGGAGTAGTAAGAATAGAAGGTGTTTTTGACAAGGGTGATACCTTGGTTATCTATAGCAATAATGATGAAGAAATTGCTAGAGGACTCTCCAATTATAATTCTCAAGACCTAGAAAAGATTATAGGAAAAAAATCTGAAGAAATTGAAAATATTTTNGGTTATGCTGACAAACCTGAAATAATTCACAGGAATAATTTATCATATTCGGGTAAAAAAGAGGTTTAAATGTCTAAAGAATTAGAAGATGAATTAATTTTAATGGGAAAGAATGCTAGAAANGCATCGCAGATTTTAACATTAGCAANATCAGAAATTAAAAATAATGCTTTAGAGGCTATGGCTGATGATATTNAAAAAAATAAAGAAAATATTATTGCTGCCAATATTAAAGATATCGAGAAAGCGAAGGCTAANAATATCTCAAAATCCTTTTTAGACAGATTAATCTTAAATGATGAAAGAATTAAATCTATATCAGATGGTTTAAGGGAAATAATTAAAATTGAAGATCCNATAGGTCAAATTATGTCNANATGGGATAGNCCAAATGGTTTAAATATTGAAAGAGTTAGAACACCCCTTGGCGTTATTGGTGTAATTTATGAAAGCAGGCCAAATGTNACAGCTGATGCTGGNGCATTGTGTTTAAAAGCNGGTAATGCAGTTATACTTAGGGGTGGNTCTGAGAGTTATTACTCTTCAAGCGCTATNTATANNTCTCTAAAAAATGGACTAATAAAAGCTGGCCTACCTGAACACTCTATACAAATAATACCAACTATAGACAGAAATGCTGTTGGGTATCTTTTATCAGGATTAGACGAATCTATTGATGTTGTTGTACCTAGGGGAGGAAAAAGCCTGGTTGAGAGAGTTCAGAACGAGGCAAAAGTTCCTGTATTTGGTCATCTTGAGGGTATTTGCCATATATATATTGATGAAGATGCTGATATTAAAAAAGCTCAAGAAGTAACGGTAAATGCAAAAATGAGAAGAACTGGTATATGCGGCGCTGCAGAAACATTGTTAATAGATAAAAAAAATGCTGAAATTGTTCTCCCTAAAATAGCAAATGCTTTAAAGGGTATGGATTGTGAATTAAGGGGATGTGATAATTCATTAAAAATAATTAGTGATATGACCCCTGCTCAAGAATCTGATTGGAGTACTGAATATTTAGATGCAATTATTAGTATAAAAATTGTTGATGGAGTTAGAGGTGCTATTGAGCACATC
>NYSO01000038.1 GCA_002683015.1 Rhodobiaceae bacterium | reverse complement strand
AGTTAATTCCTCAGTGATTTTTATTCAAATTCTGCTATAATAAACTATTGATTCGTTTGTATATCAGCGTTTCTTTTATAATTCGTTTTTGCCTAATAGGAGTTTTTTTATGAAGATATCAATTGATAGAGGTATACTTCTAAAAGCTCTTAATCATGTTCAAAGTGTTGTTGAAAGACGTAATACCATACCCATTTTGTCAAATGTTAAGATTGATGCTAATGAGAAGAAACTCTCTCTTATTGCAACTGACTTAGACTTAGAGATTATTGAGTCTATTGATGCTAATGTCGCAGGGTCAGGTTCTACAACTGTATCTGCTCATACTTTATATGATATTGTCAGAAAAATCCCTGAAGGCTCAATGATTGAAATGGAATTAAATAACAATGACCAAATGGAAATAAAATCTGGGCAATCTAATTTTGATTTACCTTGCTTACCAGATGAAGATTTTCCAGAAATGTCATCTGGGGAAATGCCATGTGGTTTTAGTATCGATTCAGATGATTTAGCAAGACTTATTGATAAAGCAAAGTTTGCAATTTCAACAGAAGAAACTAGATATTATTTAAATGGAATTTTCCTTCATTCAGTTGACAACGAATTAAGATCAGTAGCTACTGATGGTCATAGATTGGCATGTATCAAATCAGACTTGCCAGCAGGTGCAGAGGACATTCCCAGCATAATTATACCAAGGAAGGCTGTTGGGGAGGTAAGAAAGCTTATAGAGGACTCTTCCGGAACATTAGATATAAAAGTCTCAGATACAAAAATACAATTTAATTTTAATGATATTCAATTGACTTCAAAATTAATTGATGGAACTTTCCCTGATTATGAGAGAGTAATTCCTAAAAATAATGATAAAGAGCTATTAATCGAAACTAAAGCTTTTGCCTCTTCAATTGATAGAGTTGCAACAATATCCTCTGATAAATCAAAGGCTGTGAAATTTTTATTAAAAGATGGTTTATTAACGCTAACTGTTATTAATCCTGAAACAGGCAAGGCGATAGAAAAAACACCAGTAGATTATAGCTACGAAGAATTAGAAATTGGTTTTAATGCAAGATATTTACTAGATATAGCCAGTCAAATTGATGGCTCAAATATTTTATTTGCATTAGAGGGGTCAGGCTCTCCAGCTTTAATAACTGACTCAGATGACAGCCAAGCAACATATGTTCTTATGCCGATGAGAGTTTAAGTTTGATGGATTTTTTTAAGTGAGTCAGCATCAAATTAATAACATTGAAGGCGAGGCATACGATTTTAATAGAGTGCAGTCACTAAAATTAAATAACTTCAGATCATATGATATTTTAGACTGTACTTTTGAAGGTTGCTCAGTAGTACTTTTGGGGCCTAATGGATCAGGAAAAACAAATATTTTAGAGAGTTTATCTCTTTTATCGCCTGGGCGAGGTCTAAGGCGAGCTCCTTTTGAACAATTTAGGAATTTTAAGGGTCCATCAGAATGGGGAATTAATGCAAAAGTTCTATCAAATAATTCTTTTTATAAAATTTCTACCGGCATTCCGGCTGGAAGAATTAAGGGACGAGAAGTTAGGATAAATGATAAAAAAGTTTTTGCATCAAAATCTTTACCGGAGATTATTTCTGTTTCTTGGCTAACTCCTTCAATGGATCAGATTTTTGTCGAGTCCCCGTCATCAAGAAGGAAATTCTTAGATACTATGTGTTCTTCACTTTTTAATAATCACGCAAGTTTAATAAAAAGTTATGAAAAATTAATGCGTGAGAGGAACATTCTTTTACAAGAAAATAAATTTGATATTGATTGGTTAGATACTTTGGAAACTCAAATGTCTCAAGATGGGGTTAATATAGGATTAAATAGATTAAGTCTTATAAATGGGCTTAATACAAAATTAGATAATGATAAAAATCCTGTATGGCCAAAAGCATTTTTAAAGATCGAAGGAACAATAGAAGATAAGTTATCATCAAATGATACTGATTCTGTTAGAGATTTTTTTAGAGAAAATCTTTTTGATAACAGAAAAAAAGATTTTTTTTCTGGAAGAACAACATTCGGAGTTCATAAAAGTGATCTTTTGGTTAGTGACAGAAATAAAGGTATTTATGCCAATCAATGTTCAACAGGCGAACAAAAAAGCCTTTTAATAGGCTTAATACTTACTCATTTAAATCTTGTGGCAGATAGATCAAATAGATATCCAATATTGTTACTTGATGAAGTTGTTGCCCATTTGGATCAACTTAGAAGAGCGGCGCTATTTGAACAAATTATTGAAACAAAAGCACAAGTTTTTATGACAGGAACTGAAGCAGATTTATTTTCCGGAATAAAGGATTTTTCTGAAATATTTTCAGTTGGAATGGGTAGATTAACAAAAATAAATTAGAGGAAATAATGGCTAAGAAGAAAGTTAAAAATGACGATTATGATGCTGAATCTATTAAAGTTTTAAAAGGTCTGGAGGCTGTTAAAAAAAGACCTGGAATGTATATTGGTGATACAGACGATGGTTCAGGTCTTCATCATATGGTTTATGAAGTCGTTGATAATTCCGTAGATGAGGCCCTTGCTGGCCACTGCAAAAATATAACTGTTTCAATAAATCCAGATGGATCTGTAACTGTGAGTGATGATGGGAGAGGAATTCCAACTGAAATGCATGAGGAAGGAGTTTCTGCTGCAGAGGTGATTATGACTCAACTTCATGCTGGTGGTAAATTTGATCAAAACTCCTATAAAGTTTCAGGAGGCCTCCATGGTGTAGGTGTTTCAGTCGTTAATGCTTTATCTGAAAATCTTGAGCTAATCATTAAGAGGGACGGCCAACAACATCAAATGACTTTTAAAGACGGGGATGCTCAGTCACCGTTAAAAGTTGTTGGGAAATGTGGAGATGAAACGGGTACTGAAATTAAATTTTTACCCTCTAAAAATATTTTCACAATGATTGAGTTTGATAGAAAAATTCTTCAAAAGAAACTTAGGGAGCTAGCTTTTTTAAATTCTCAGATTTCTATTTTACTTCAAGACTTAAGAGAAGATAAGCCATGGGAAAAAATGATGAGCTATGAAGGTGGCTTAAAAGAATTTGTGAAATATCTTGATCAGTCTAAGAAGCCAATGATTGAAGAGCCAATAAGTCTATTAGCAAATAAAGACGGGGTTGAGGTTAATNTAGCTTTATGGTGGAACGATAGCTATTATGAGACCGTAAATTGTTTCACAAATAATATCCCTCAAAAAGATGGTGGAACTCATTTAGCCGGCTTAAGAGGGGCGCTAACAAGAGTNGTTAATTCCTATGCTCAAGAATCTGGTATGTCAAAAAAAGANAATGTTCAATTNGTTGGAGACGACATCAGAGAGGGTTTGACNTGTGTTTTATCTATCAAGGTTGCTGATCCAAAATTTTCTAGTCAAACGAAAGATAAATTAGTTTCCTCTGAAGTAAGGCCAGTAGTCGAAAGTTTAGTTAATGATGCTCTTTCAGAATGGTTTGANGAACATCCAAATGAAGCTAAAAATATCATAAGCAAAGTTATTGANGCTGCTGCAGCAAGGGATGCTGCCNGGAAAGCTAGAGANTTAACAAGAAGAAAAGGTGCGNTAGACGTTTCATCATTACCAGGAAAGTTAGCTGATTGTCAGGAAAAAGATCCTGAAAAATGTGAAATCTTTATTGTTGAGGGNGATTCTGCCGGAGGGTCTGCAAAGCAAGGNCGCGANAGAGCAACTCAAGCAATATTACCNCTAAGGGGAAAGATAATTAATTGTGAAAAAGCCAGATTATCTAAAGTTTTGTCTTCAGTNGAAATAGGCACCTTAATAACAGCCTTAGGAGCTGGAATCGGAAGAGATATATCAGAAATTGAAGATGAGGAAGAAGGTTTTAATGTTAATAAATTGAGGTATAAAAAAATTATTATTATGACAGATGCTGATGTTGATGGAGCTCANATAAGAACNCTTNTATTAACATTCTTTTACAGGCAAATGTATCCATTAATATCCTCAGGATGTCTGTATATAGCCCAACCACCATTATACAAGGCTAAGAAAGGAAATTCTGAAACTTATTTAAAGGACGATGATGACCTTGATAATTATTTAATTAATTCGGGNATAGACGATGCCGCTTTAGTTCTTAACTCGGGCGAAACAATAACTTCGAATGATTTACTCGATTTAATTTCTAAAAGTAGAATATTTCGTTCCATTATTAAGGGGCTACCTAGTCGATATAATTCAAATTTAGTTGAAGTTGCTGCCTTAAGCGGAGCATTTAACCAACAAAATGAAATTTCTGATGATACTTTGAAAATTATTTCCGAAAGAATGACAGAAAAATACAATGACGATGAGGCAGAGTGGGTATCCGAATATGAAGAAGGAAATGGATTAACAGTTAAAAGAAAAATTAGAGGTGTTTTTGAAACATTATCCTTAGGTCCTGGAATTTTTAGATCGCCTGACGCACAACGTTTGTCTGAATTAGCAAATGAAATAATTCAATATTTCACTTTAAACGTAGATAAAACAAATATTTTCGAAAGGGGTGGAAGAGACTACAAAGTCAATAGTCCTTGTGAGTTAGTAGAGGCTGTTCTCTCTGAGGGAAGGAAAGGTTTGCAGGTTCAGAGATATAAAGGTTTAGGAGAGATGAATGCAGATCAGCTTTGGGATACTACTCTTGACCCTGATTCTCGTAGGCTCTTAAAAGTCAAAGTAGATGAAGGAATTGATAATAGTGAGGTTTTTTCAGACCTAATGGGTGATGAAGTTATCAAAAGAAGAGAGTTTATCCAGGAGAGTATTTCCTCTGGCGATTTGATAGTTAATTTAGATATTTAATTATTATTTATAATATTTCTAACCTTTTCAACAATTAAAGCAGATTGAATTTTTGGAGGAAAGAAATCTACATATTCGCCATTTGCATTAGCAAGAAAAATTATATCAAGATGATTAACTGTATAATCTTCTGATCCTTCTATGTCTTCTTTTTGATAATAAACACCCCAATCTTTTGCTACGCTACTAATTTGTTCCTCACTACCAGTTAAGCCAATTATTTCATCATGAAATGCACTAACATAATCCTTTATTACCTCTTCTTTATCTCTTTCAGGATCAATTGAAATAAAAATTGAATTTACATTATCAGAGTCTTCACCAAGCCTATCAATAACATCAGCCATTTTTATAAGTGTTGTCGGGCAAACATCTGGACAATATGTAAATCCAAAATATATCAGCATGAGTTTATTAGAAATTTTAGAGTCAAATATTGTTCCATCTTGTTTTTTTAATGTGAAATGACCTCCAGGAAGAGCATCTTGATTCTCAATCTTTTGAACAGCAGTATTTTGATAATAGTCTTTATTTATAAAGAAATATATTGAAGCAAATATAAATAGAGAAAAAAGACTATAAAGTATTATTTTTTTAATCATGAATTGCTTGTATATTAATTATTTATCTGTTGCTATAATTTTTTTAAGGATATTTAAATTTATGTTAAATGATTTATTGAAACTTCCAAAAATTTATAAAAAACAATTTATTATTTTTTTATTCTTTTTTCCTCTACTTTTTTCAATTGACTCCTCTGCTCAATCAAGTAGCAAAAGTCCTTTCAAGGAAGGTTTAGTGGTAACTGCTGTGAAATCAGGAACAATGTCAGATTTATTGTACTCGATTCAGGTTGGCGGTTCTCCAAGTGAATTAGATTTTGATGAGGTACCCGCCCTATTATTAGCTGTAGAGAGAGGTAGATCTGACATGGTTGGTTTTTTATTAGAAAAAGGAGCTCGGGTTAATCAAAGAGATGATAACAAAAGAACCGCACTATCCATTGCATCTAGAAAAAATAATTTTAATTTAGTTTCAGAACTAATTAAATTTGGCGCAAATCCTGATAGATCTGGGCCTAACAAAGAAACTCCCTTAATTATAGCCTCTAGATTTGGAAACTTTGAGGCCGTTAAAGCATTACTGGAGGGAGGTGCATATCCTGATGATACTGACCTTACTGGTAGGACAGCTTTGCAATGGGCAAAAATTAAACATTATAAAAGGATAAAGGAAGTTCTAATTGAATATGGCGCATATGATAATTGAAATTAAACAANTACCCCGTCAATAATTATTAATATTAAAAGTAATCCTAATTGGACAAATGAACCAAAGAAATTTTTCATAGCAGCTGATTTTGTTTTTTTAATTGCCAATAAAATACTTGTCCAAATAAAATATCCACCACCAATAAAAATTGCAAATATATAAAATAAACTTGAACTATAAAGCATTAATAATGCTGTCACGAATACAAGTATAATTGTATGAGAAAGAATAATATAAGTTGTTAAAGAGTTGCTTAATGTATTTGGAAGCATTGGAATTCCAGCTTTTTCATAGTCATCTCCGATTGCCATTGCAAGACTCCAAAAATGAGGCGGTGTCCATAAAAATAAAATTACAGATAAAATGACTGCTTCAGGAGCAATAATTGGATTAACAGCAGCTGATCCGGCGAGGGTAGCAAAACTTCCTGCAAGACCNCCTATTACTATATTCCATATACTTTTTCTTTTGAGCCATATGGTGTAAATNGCTCCATAAAATAACGCACCAAGAAAATTATATAAACATGAATAAGGNTTGATAAAAACGTAAGAAATTATCAATCCAGAAAAAATAATTAATAAAAATAAAATAGGCCAAAGTATNTGCGAGTTTAGCTCTCCTGTGACAAAAGGTCGCTTAGATGTTCTTGGCATTAATGCATCTAAATCTCTTTCAAAGTACTGGTTGAATGCACTCACACCAGCAGAAGCNAAGAAGGTTGATATNCTAACTANAAATAAATCTAATATATCGAGATTGTTATTTGGGACAACAAAAACCCCAGAAATGGCGCATAACATNATAGTTAGGCTTATTCTTACTTTAAAAAGATTTACNAAAAGTTTAAATTTTTCGAACATAAAAGGCTCACTTNATCTTTATCAAAACACAAGATGCCCCAAAGAATTATTTAATGGAAGCATAATATTGCGACATTGTGTGTCTTGACTTTAGTAGGACAATTAGTAATTTGTGATCAGGAAATTTACAAGGCTTTAAAAAAGGTTTTTTTAGCTGTATGTTCTTTCAAATTGAGGTTTATAAATGGTACCTTTTATTCTTTTAGTTGTAATCGTCGGATCCGTTCTTTTTCATCTTTATACCCCTTGGTATTCAACTCCAATCGCGTCTAATTGGGGCAGCATTGATAGTACTATAGAATTAACTTTTGCTATGACTGGNGCTGTTTATGTCCTTGTTTTAGGATTNATGACNTATTGTGTTATTAAATTTAAAAATACCAAGAACAGAAAAGCTGANTACGAGCCNGAGAGCAAAAAAGCAGAGGTTATTTTAACGGTTTTAACTACGGTTGGTGTTGCTGGATTATTGGCTCCAGGCTTAATTGTTTGGGATGACTATGTATCCCCTCCCGAAGAAGCAATGCCTATTGAGGCTATGGGCCAACAGTGGTATTGGAATTTCCGTCTTCCTGGTGAAGATGGTATTTTGGGAACTACTGATGCAAGAAATATTAGTGCGGATAATCCTTTTGGNATGAATGAGAATGACCCTAATGGCAAAGATGATATTCTCATTGAAGGTGATACCCTTCATCTCGAACATGATAAGCCAGTTAAGTTCTTATTAAGATCAATAGATGTTTTGCATAATTTTTACGTTCCTCAGTTCAGAGCCAAAATGGATCTAGTACCAGGTATGGTGACTTTTTATTGGATTAGGCCAACTGTCACAGGAANTTATGAAATTTTATGTGCTGAATTGTGTGGTGTTGGTCATCATGCAATGAGAGGCGAAGTACAAGTTGATGATGCTAACGATTATCAAGACTGGTTAAATGATCAACTAACATTTGAAGCAATTCAAGAACAAGCAATGCTAGAAAAAAAAGAAAAGCTAGCATTTAATAAAAGTAATTAATTAGGAAGAGGTAAATANTATGTCAGAATCTATAATTCCTGAAAGTGAATTAGAAGAAGTTGAACTTTATCACGCAAAAAGTTGGTGGACAGAAAAAGTTTTTTCTCAGGATGCTAAATTAATAGCAATTCAGTATGGATTAACTGCTTTTGCAATTGGATTTGTTGCTCTCGTTTTATCTTGGTTTATGAGAATTCAAATAGCATTCCCTGAAATGGCTATTATTAGTGAAGGAACTTATTATCAGTTTATAACTATGCATGGAATGATAATGGTTGTTTATCTTCTNACTGCGCTATTTTTAGGAGCATTTGGAAATTACNTAATACCGCTTATGGTTGGTGCAAGAGATATGGTATTTCCATATTTAAATATGGTAAGTTATTGGACATATTTAGTTGCTGTTCTAGTTCTTTTTGTAAGTTTCTTTACTCCAGGTGGTCCTACTGGTGCCGGATGGACCCTTTATCCNCCTCAAGCAATTTTGGGAGGTACTCCAGGTCAAGAAACNGGTATAGTTTTGATGCTAGTATCATTATGTATTTTTATCGTTGGATTCACTATGGGTGGACTAAATTATGTTATAACGATTTTACAAGCTAGAACACGTGGTATGACGTTAATGAGAATGCCATTAACAGTTTGGGGAATATTTACCGCCACCGTNTTAGCTTTGTTTGCATTTCCAGCTNTGTTTGTTAGTGCCGTAATGATGCTTTTTGACAAGCTTTTAATGACAAGCTTCTTCATGCCTGCNTTAGTTGAATTTGGTGAAAATCTAAGCTATGGCGGTGGAAGTCCTATTTTGTTTCAACACCTCTTCTGGTTTTTTGGTCATCCTGAAGTTTATATTGTTGCNTTACCAGCATTTGGNATTGTTTCTGATCTAATATCCATACATGCTCGAAAGAATATTTTTGGCTTTAGAATGATGGTATGGGCAATAGTAGGTATTGGAGCGTTAAGCTTTATCGTTTGGGCGCATCATATGTACGTNAGCGGAATGAATCCTTATTTTGGTTTCTTTTTTGCGACCACAACTCTTATCATTGCTGTTCCAACAGCTCTAAAAGTNTATAATTGGATTTTAACCTTATGGAAAGGAAACATTCATTTAACAATTCCTATGCTTTTTTGTTTAGGTTTTATTGTTACTTTCTTAAATGGTGGTCTTACAGGTTTGTTCCTTGGTAATGTTATTGTCGATGTTCCTCTTTCAGATACTTANTTTGTTGTAGCTCATTTCCATATGGTTATGGGAATTGCTCCTGTCCTAGTTATTCTTGGAGCAATTTATCATTGGTTCCCTCTGATAACCGGTAAAATGTTACATGACGGTATGGGAAGATTCCATTTTTGGGTAACTTTTGTTGGTTCTTACCTCATTTATTTCCCAATGCATTATTTAGGTTTTATAGGTGTACCAAGAAGATATTATGAGATGGGGCAAACAGAAGCTTTGTACACTTCTTCAGCCGCTGACCTTAATGTTTTTATTACGGTTGCAGCACTTGCAGTTGGCTTTGCTCAGCTTGTTTTCATTTTTAATGTTTTTTGGAGCGCTAAGAATGGNGAAGTTGCAGANAAAAATCCATGGAAATCAACATCANTAGAATGGCAAACACCTGAACAGCCNCCAATTCATGGTAATTTCGGCAAAGAATTACCAGTTGTTTATCGCTGGGCTTATGACTACAGTGTTCCTGGTGCTGAGGATGATTTTATTCCTCAAGATGTTCCTAATGAAAAAGTTAAGCTAGCAGATGGTTATACAGAACTTGGGGTAGAAAAAACTTGAGTATTTTAAGTATATTATCGCAAAAACCTTGGACCTCTGATCAGGCAAAAATAGATGATAAGCATAGCGGTAAGTCATCTTCAATGCCTTTGCCAAGGTTAGCCCTTTATGTATCTATGGTTGTAATGGGTGTATTATTTACCCTTTTTTCAGTAGCCTATATCGGTAGAATGGCTTACGGGGATTGGAGAGTATTGCCTGAACCCCTTTTATTATGGTTTAACAGTTTAGTTATACTAATGAGTAGTTTTGCTTTTCATAGAGCAAATTTAAGTTCAAAAGAAAAGAATAATAGAAGGACTAGAGAATATCTTTTTCTAGCTGGTGCTCTTACTTTAGGGTTTATTACTGGCCAACTTTTTGTTTGGAGGGAATTAGTTTCCTTTGGATACTTTGCTTCAACTAATCCTTCATATGCATTTTTCTACCTCTTAACGGCTCTTCATATTTTGCATTTATTGGGTGGTCTTATAGCATGGTTATTTGTTGTTTATAAAAGTTTTACAGCAGACGATGAATCATCTAATTTTTCGCTTAATGTAAATTTATGTGCAATTTATTGGCACTTCCTATTAGTAGTGTGGTTAATACTATTCGCTATGCTTTTATTAACTTAAGTTTTATTTTTATGGGGTGTAAAATATGACTACAACTTCAAAAGTGCCATTAAAGGATGGAATCGAAGGTTTTGTTTCTGACTGGGCTTCNGATCAAAGAGCTTTTAAAGGAGTTCCATGGGGAAAAGCCATGATGTGGATTTTTCTTCTTAGTGACACTTTCATTTTCAGTATTTTTCTAATTAGCTATATGACTGCTAGATGGTCTACTGTTGAACCATGGCCCAATACAAGTGAGGTTTTTGCACTTACTGTTAACGGGGTCAGCGTTCCTTTGCTTTTGATTGCGATTATGACTTTTATACTCATTACGAGTAGCGGTACTATGGCGATGGCTGTAAGAAGTGGTTATCAGAAAAAAAGAAAACAAGCAGCAGCATTATTATATTTAACTGCTATTCTTGGANTGTCATTTGTTGGCATGCAAGCTTTTGAATGGAGTAAACTAATTGAAGAAGGGATTCGACCTTGGGAGAATCCATTTGGCGCTAGACAATTTGGGTCTATTTTCTTCATGGTAACTGGTTTCCATGGTTTTCATGTCTCCGTTGGAGTTATTTTCTTATTTATAACTGCCCGAAAAGTTGCACGTGGTGACTATGACACAGGTAGAAGAGGTTTCTTTACCTGGCAGAAGGGTCGTTATGAAATTATTGAAACAATGGGCTTATATTGGCACTTTGTTGATTTAGTATGGGTTTTCATTTTTGCATTTTTCTATTTATGGTGAGGTAAATTATGGCTGAAGAAGGTCAAGAGCATCCAATTAGCACATACCTATGGGTATGGTTATTACTTTTTGTTTTAAGTGCATTTTCATATGCAGTTGATTATATAGGATTTCAGGGTTTTACTCGCTGGAGTTTAGTTCTTCTCTTTATGTTCCTGAAGGCATATTTTATTTGTGCTGTTTTTATGCATATGGTCTGGGAAAGAATGGCTTTAGTGCTTGGCCTTTTTATACCTACATTTGCAATTGTTGTTTTTATCGGAATAATGGGTTTTGAGTCTGATTATACTCAGCTTTCAAGAAAGGTTTTCTTTGACACGGGTAAGCCTCCAACAGTTTATGCTGTTCCTCATGCCAAGACTCACTCTAAAGATCATTCAGAAGAAGAAGCTCATTAATTTTTGAAATTATGCTAAAATTAATTTTTTCATATATTTTTTTCATTATATTTTCATTGCCTGTATCTGCAGAAAACTCATTTATTACCAAAATTGAGAGTTTAGCCGAGAGAGGNTTTGCAGATGCTCAATACAATCTAGCTAGAATGTATGCTAACGGTGAGTCTATAGATCAAGATTTTATTTCTGCAGAATTCTGGTTTAGAAAATCAGCCGAGCAAGGAAATANTGATGCTCAATATCAGCTCGGTAGAATGTATGACTCAGGNCTTGGNGTTGCTGTANATAAAAAAGAAGCATTCAAATGGTATTNACTATCTGCAGAGCAAGGAAGCATTGAGGCACAATATAATTTAGGTTTAGCATATCGTTTTGGTGTTGGTGTTGAACAAAATTTTACAAAATCACTAAAATGGTACAANGAGTCCGCCTCAAAAGGACACAGTGGAGCTCAATATAATTTAAATTTACTATTTGAAGAAGGTTTGGCTACAAGAAAAGATATATCAGATGCAATTAAATGGTATAGATGTGGAAGATAANCTTTGAAGTCAATAATCATCATTACTATAATTTTTTTTATAACACTTATTATGACACTAATTTACTTTAATATTGGTTAAAAGAATTTTTATTTAGTTAACTTTGNAATAAAAAAACGCCTATCCAAAATATTAAACCNGTGACTATAAGAATAATAGAAAANTTCATTTTACAAATTGGTGGAGCTAAGCGGGTTCGAACCGCTGACCTCTTGCATGCCATGCAAGCGCTCTCCCAGCTGAGCTATAGCCCCATCTTTAATCATCATTATTTTCGCTTGGAACNGTCTTAATTACATCAGAGACATCATCATCTTCGTTAATAAAATCATCGTCATCTTCATCTTCTAGGTCATCAAGATCGTCAGCATCAAATTCATTAATATCATCATNAGTTTCACTATCAATGACCTCATCATCAGTTGAGTTTTCAAGGTCTGGAATTGCTTCTTCGTCAATTTCTGGGATTATGTCTTCATCATCAGATTCAATTACATCGTCAATTTCTTTTATATTTTCATCTGTACTCTCTACTTCACTTTCGCTTACTTCAGTTTCAAGAGTACTTACTTCTGTTTTCTCTTTTTCTAAATCTTCAATATTTATTTCATTCAATATTTCACCTGTATAAGGACTAACTACAGGATCCTTATTTAAGTCATAGAATTTTTTTCCCGTTGTAGGGCAAACTCTCTTCTTACCTAATTTATCTTTACTCATCTTTATCCTTATAAAATTATTTATCTCCATTGCCATGAAGAAACAATAGTGTCAAAANCAAAAAAAGTTTTTTTCTTATAATATGTCTGCTAAACCTTAATTAACAATGAATCAAGATCAAAAAAATAATATGTCAGGCTCAAGTCTTTTTTCAAGTAAAAGTTCTGGCTTAAGNGGAGAAATTATTATACCCGGAGATAAGTCTATTTCTCATAGGTGTATTATATTATCTTCTTTGGCAATTGGNGANAGTAAAATAACTGGTTTGCTTGATAGCTCGGATGTTAATTGCACAATAAATTCTATGANATCTCTTGGTTCATGTATTGATTTTAATTCATCTGATGAATGTATTATAAACGGCNTAGGGATTGGCAGCCTAAGACAGTCTGAAACACCCCTTGATTTCGGAAACTCTGGAACTGCTGCAAGGCTTATATTAGGACTTGTTTCAACCCACCCTATCGAAACTCGTTTTATTGGNGATGAGTCATTATCTCAAAGACCAATGAAAAGAGTTACAGANCCCCTTATTGATTTTGGAGCAAATTTTAATTTGAGAAATTCAGAATTTCTTCCTATAGAGGTTAAAGGTACTGAATACCCTATTCCTATTACACATGAAATGAAAGTAGCCTCTGCACAAGTTAAATCAGCAATAATGTTTGCTGGTTTAAANACACCGGGCATAACTACCATAATAGAAAAAGAAAAAACAAGGGATCATACTGAAACTCTTTTTAAATACTATGGTTATGAAATTAACATAGAAGAAAAAGATGGTAAGAATTTTATAAGCTTTGAAGGACAGAAAGTTTTAAACCCAGTTAACATAAAAGTCCCAGGCGATCCATCTTCTGCGGCTTATCCTGTGGTTGCAGGNCTAATTTGNAAGGANTCAAAAATTAAAATTAAGAGTGTTTTATTAAATCCAACTCGNGACGGTATATATAAATGTTTAGANGAGATGGGGGCAAATATAAGATNNTCAAATAAAAAGAGTGAAGCTGGAGAAATAACTTATGATATNGAGGTTTCCTCAAGTNCNNTNAATCCAATTGATGTTCCCGCTAGCAGAGCACCAAGCATGATTGATGATTATCCGATACTTGCTATAGCAGCTTCTATGGCTAATGGTACTTCTATATTTCGTGGTCTATCAGAATTAAAAGTTAAAGAAAGCGATAGATTGTTGGGTATTTATAATATTTTGTCTAAAAATGGAATTNATACAAGTATTGAAGATGATAATCTTATTATNAATGGAAATGTTGAAGGACCAAAAGGAGGTGCTTTAATTGANACTAATTTAGANCATCGNATTGCAATGTCCTCAATTATATTNGGCATGGTATCAGATGAGCCAATANAGGTTGATGATACCGAAACAATTAAGACTAGNTTTCCAGACTTTATAGAATTAATGAAAAAATTAGGGGCTAAATTAACGGCATAAAAATATGACTTTTATTGTTGCAATTGATGGTGGTGCTGGTTCAGGAAAAGGAACAATAGCAAGAGGTATTTCAAAGAAATTTAACTTTTCTTATTTTGATACAGGAATAATTTANAGAGGCTTNGCNCTAAAAACTATAAGCAAGTATGGTGANAATTTTACAGATTTAAATGCAGTCTCAGAGGCTAATANTTTTGATATTAATTCTGTAAATGATAGNGAAATTCGTAATCCAATAATTGATAAATATTCNTCTATTATTGCTTCTATTCCAGATGTTAGAAAGATTGTAGTTAGCATTCAAAGAAATTTTAANGAACAGTCAAAGGATCATAGAGGAATTGTTGTTGATGGAAGAGATATTGGCACCATTATTTTTCCAAATGCTAACCTTAAATTATTCATTTCTGCATCTTTAGAAGAGCGTGCAAAACGCAGATTCTCTGACTTTTTGNAAAAAAATCAGAAAATTTCTTATAATGATGTAATAAAACAATTGCAAAAAAGGGATCAAAGAGATAAGGAAAGAAGCGTTGCACCATTGGTTGCNGCAAAAGATGCTCATCTTATTGATACTACTGGTATTAATATAGAAGATACATTAGATATAGTTTCATCTTTAGTCATTAAAAAGTTTGATGANTATTGTGNTATTTTATAATTTAGGGAGATTAATATTTGTCAAATTTAGTTGATTCAGTTCCAGAAAGTTCTCAAGAGGAATTTTCAAAACTTCTTGAAGAGAGCTTTGTTTCAAACGCTTGTGAAGAAGGTCAGGTTATTAAAGGTACAGTTGTAGGAATAGAGTCCGATACAATAATAGTAGATGTAGGTATGAANACTGAAGGTAGAATTCCNTCTGANGAATTTTCCGCTTCAGGAAAAGACCANAATTTAGAAGTTGGTGATGAGGTTGATGTATATCTTGAACGAATAGAGAATGCTCTTGGTGATGCTGTACTTTCAAGAGAAAAAGCAAGAAGAGAAGAAATTTGGACAAATTTACTAGTTTCTCAAAAAGAAAATACAATTGTTGAAGGTGTTATCAATGGTAAAGTTAAAGGTGGCTTTACAGTTGANTTAGATGGCGCTCAAGCTTTTCTTCCTGGAAGTCAGGTTGATGTTAGACCGATTAGAGATATGAANCCTTTAATGCATACCTTACAAACTTTCCATATACTAAAAATGGATCGAAGAAGAGGCAATATTGTTGTTTCAAGAAAATCAGTGCTCTCTGAAAGTTTATCTATTGATAAGTCAGAACTNTTAGAGAAGATTAAAGAGGGTGAAATAGTAGAAGGTATAGTAAAGAATATAACGGACTATGGAGCTTTTGTAGATTTAGGTGGAATTGATGGCCTTTTGCACGTAACTGATATTTCTTGGAAAAGAATTAATAGCCCTGAAGAGGTTATTTCTGTTGGTGAAAAGATTAAGGTCTTAATTACTAAAGTTTCTGGTGAAAATATGCGTATTTCTCTGGGTATGAAGCAATTACAAAATGATCCTTGGGTTGAAGCTCAAGCAAATTATAGTGTTGGAGAACGCTATAAGGGTAGAGTAACAAATATTGCTGATTATGGAGCTTTTGTTGAGCTCGAGGGTGGAATTGAAGGACTAGTTCATGTTTCAGAAATGAGTTGGGTTTCAAAAATGCAAAATCCTAATAAATATGTTGAACAAAATCAAGAAGTTGAAGTAATGGTTCTCGAAATAGACCCTGATAAAAAACGTTTGTCTCTTGGTTTAAAGCAATGTTTAGATAATCCATGGGAAGATTTTGCTCAAAATAATCCTATTGGAACAAAACTAAAAGGTAAGATTCAAAACATTACTGATTTTGGCCTTTTTGTTAAAGTTAATGATGAGCTCGATGGTCTTGTTCATATGTCTGATGTTGACTGGAGAAAGTCCGGGCCTGATGCCATCAAGGATTTTGAAGTCGATCAAGAAATTGAAACTATTATTATTGATATTGATCCCTCAAAAGAAAGAATATCTCTTGGAATCAAGCAACTTGATGATGATCCTATGGAGTCTTTAGATCAAATCAAAAAAGGAAGTGTTGTAACTTGTACAGTGGTCTCATCTCAAGCAGCAGGAATTGATGTTGAAATAGGTGATAAAGTACCAGCTTTTATTAAAAGATCTGATCTTTCAAAAGATAAATCTGAACAAATTCCTGAAAGATTTGAGGCAGGTCAAAAGGTAGATGCCAAAGTAACAAACTATGATCCTAAGTCTCGAAAAATATCACTATCAATTAGGGCCTTAGAAATTTCAGATGAGAAGGAAGCTATTGAGCAATATGGATCTAAGGATTCTGGTGCATCTCTAGGAGATATTCTTGGAGAGGCTCTTGATAAAAATTCATCAGAAAAGAATAGTGATGAGGATAATAATGATTAAGTCTTCTTTAATTAAAAAACTTTTAAAGAATAACCCTCACTTGATTCAAAAAGATATTGAGATAATTGTTGATACAGTTCTTGAAAATATTGGTGAAACTTTATCAAGCAATGGTAGAGTTGAGATTAGAGGTTTTGGAACTTTTTCAGTCAGACATAGGAATGCTCGAAATGGAAGGAACCCAAGAACCGGAGAAAAAGTTGTAGTTCCAGCCAAAAATGTTCCAATGTTTAAACCTGGTAAAGGTGTAAGAGATAGACTTAACTATAAATCTTAATTCACTCTAATTAGTTTATAAAATTAAACTGCTAGGAGAAGAAATGAATAAGATATTTAAAAATCCAATTATTCTCGCATTAGATGTTAATTCACTAACTAAGGCTCAATCAATTGTATCAGATTTAAAAGATCATATTGGTGGTGTAAAACTTGGTATGGAATTTTTTAACTCTTTTGGGCCTGATGGTGTTAGAGAGATTTCAAAGTTTGGTATCCCAATTTTCCTAGATTTAAAACTCCATGATATTCCCGTAACGGTTTACAAAACAGTAAAGACATTAATGGAACTAGATATTGCAATAATTAATGTTCACTCCTCTGGTGGAAGGGAGATGTTAGAAGCGGCTGCAAAGGCTAGAGGTGAGTTTAAAGATAAATCAACAAAACTAATTGCAGTCACTGTTCTAACAAGCTTAGATAACAAAGATATAAAGGAAATTGGTTATAAAGATAATAGTCAAGATCTTGTTCTTAGACTTGCTTCTCTAGCTAAAGATTCTGGATTAGATGGGGCTGTTTGTTCAGCAAAAGAAATTTCATTAATAAAAAATAAACTTGGAAAAAATTTTATTCTAGTTGTTCCTGGAATTAGACTAGAAGAAGATAATAAAAATGACCAAAAAAGAGTAATGAGTCCAAAAAAAGCTATTGATGCAGGGGCTGACCTCTTAGTTATTGGTAGACCAATAACTGATTCAAAAGATCCAGTAAAAACTATTGATAATATTCTTAAAAATATAAAACAATGACAATAAAGATCAAAATATG
>NYSO01000037.1 GCA_002683015.1 Rhodobiaceae bacterium | reverse complement strand
TCTGGAGAGACAAAACAGAGAATGATTTTGTGGGTAGGTGGATGAGATTATTTACTGATTTATCACTAGACGAAGTAAGAGAATATGAAAACCTAGAAGGTGAGGATGTAGAAAAAGCTAAAGAAATTTTAGCTACTAAAATTACAGAAACTGTTCATGGAAAAGATTCAGACTGGAATAGTAATGAAGTATATAATATTTCAAAAGATTTAATTAACAACGGTATTGGCTTGTTAAGTTTTCTATCTCCAGAATTTCTAAACCTTACTAAATCAAATAGCGAATCAAGAAGATTCGTTAAATCACAAGCCATAAAAATTAATGGAATAACAATATCTGATGAAAAATATACCCTAAATCTATCTGATTTTAATCAAGAGAAAGATATGGAAATATCTCTAGGTAAAAAGAAAAAAATTATCGTAAGAATTGAAAAATAATTTAGAAAATTCTTTGTAAAATTCCTGGAGTCAAAATTGAAAGAGGATTGCTTTGGATATTAATTAATCCATTTTCATCTTCATAAATCCTATACTTAATTCCTATTAACCCCTCCCCTTTATTATCACCTTTAAAAAGCTCTCCTATAAGAGGAATTTTTGATGGCACCATGTTAATACTTGCCAGAGGCACAAGCGTTCCTTCAATGTTTGTCAGTTCCGAAAATCCATAAATACCTGAAATTGACATTCCAAGGGAGTTATCAAAAATTGGTAAATCACTTTTTGCTTTAATTACACCATCCTCAATAAAAATACCTTTTGAATTAATATTTATTTTCGCAGAAGCAGAATTAAATTCTATTCCTGAATTATTATCAAAGGTTAAATTAGGTATAGATATGTTTAGAAGCTTTGCAAAAATTGGGAGTTTCAAAATAGAAAATTCACCTACCTTTAAATTACCTGAAAAAGTTTCAAAGCCATCTAAATCTTCAATAATAGCCTTATAATTAATAGGACCACCTATTAAATTTATATTTAATCCTAAAACATCAATTAAACTTTCAAAATTCTTTGTAAATAATTTTATTTCTTTTATATTTTTTTGTTCTGATAACTCGCCTAAAATTATAGATTCATCATTTAAAAAAATGTTCAAAGAAAGATCTGTGAGTTTATTTAATTTTTTATTATAAAAAAATTGTGCATTTTTATAATTAAGTTTTGATTTTGATCTCAGCTCATCAAAAAAAATATTAATCATTATGCTTTCATAATTATCCGAGGAATTAGTAACATTTATAAGATTTGATAAGCCATCTCTGCCAATGCTTAAAACATCGCCTAACATTGATAATTCCAAAAATGAGGATAAACTATTACTATACTTCAATGAAAAGTTATTAGAAATATTATCCTTTGATGAATAGGATATAAATTTTTCTAAACTAATATTTGTAATCTTATTATTTTTAAATTTAAAATTTCCATTTACTTGTATCAAGGGACCTTCAATTTTAAAATTATGAAAATTAACTTCTTTATTATCAGAAAAATTTATATTGCTTTTTAAAAACATTGATGAAAATTTCGGTTTGGCCCAATCCAGAACATAAGATTCTATTTTAGTATTTCTAAAATCAATAAATAAATCTCCTTTCCTTAAATCAAAAGAATTCCCTATAAAATTTGCTTCAACGTCAACTGTTCCTGTGAATTTTAAATTTTCACTAAAAAAATTATTAATCATTTTATCGTTAATAGATCCTGATAATGATATTAGCGTGGAATTATCCTTTTTCTTAAAATTCTGCTCCCATATCAAATTCAAAACCTGACTACTAGAATTTACTTTGCCAACTATATCCAAACCATCATTTGTAAGGTCTATTGATAATAAATTACTCTTAAAATCTCTTGAAAAAATATCATTAATGCTAACATCAGTGAGATTTGTTTTTGAATTTATAATAAACTCTTCAAATGTTAATTTGGATTTTAATGGAAAATTGAATTGAACATTAACCTCAGAATTTGCAGAAATATTTTCAAGTTTTATGGGAACAAATCTTTTAAAATTTCTTGGGTGCTGAAAGATAAAAATCATCACATCATCAATTGAACCTTTTGCATTAATTGAAATTTCTGCAGGACCATGCTTTTTTGTNATCTCCTTTGCAATAAATTTACTATTAAAAATATCTATTGATTGATGGTTTTTTCCTAANACCTGACCTTTTTCCANATTTACNTTAAAAGATTNTCCATCTAAAATTGCATNACCTGANGANTTATANATAGAGTCCATTTCTTTAAGGAATGAAANAGTCATTTTATNAAAATTAAATTTTAAATTTATGTCTTTTTTATCAAGTTTTTTTGANATTTTAAAAGAATCTAAGGGAATATCAGCCTTTAGAGATAAGTCATTAATTACTCCATTTGATAAATTTTTCTGAACCCAATTTTTTGCGCCATTTGCTGTATTTGCAGGCCAAAGACTTTTTACTAAAGATACGGGTATGAATGATCCCGAGGCATTAATTTCCAACTGACTAGAATTAATATTTCCATTTGTTTTAATAATTATTGAGTNATAATTTTCGATNGACTGAATATTCTTATTAATTAAATNGGATGAAAAAGAATAACTATTTTTAAAACTTATAAAATCATNCAAATTTGTTTTAGCTTTTGATGATAGTAAATATTTTTTTTTATTTTTATTGTTAATTAAATCTATTTTTATTTTTGNATTTATAGTTTTTCGATCATTATCAAGGTATAAAATTGCTTCTGAAAAGTTATTTTCATAATCATCAATTTTACTTATCAAAAGAGGTTTTATAAGAAATTCTATTGGTGTTATATTGATGAANGAAACTGAAAGTTGTANGAGAAAAAAAGAAACAANAAAAATAAANAATCCAAATATANTAGAGGATAATTTTATTATATTTTGATAAATTAAAAACATTTTAAATAAGTAGGAACGCTAATGACAATAGAATTAAAAATTAACGATAATATACCAAATTTTACTCTCCCTTTAANTGACGACAGCTTATTTAATTCTGANGAATTAAAAAAGAAATTATATATTATTTATTTCTATCCAAAAGATAATACACCAGGTTGCACTAATGAAGCTAAAGATTTTAGTTCNTTAAAGGAAGATTTTGATGAAATAGATGCTGAGATAATTGGAATTTCAAAAGATTCTATTAAAAAACATAAAAATTTCATTGAAAAACAGGGTCTTAAAATTAAATTGGCTTCAGATGAAGAAGGCAATGTTATCGAAAGTTTTGGTGTATGGGTTGAAAAAAAAATGTACGGCCGGATATATATGGGAATTGAAAGATCAACATTTATAGTATCAAGTGAAAAAAAAATATTAGAAATTTACAAAAAGGTAAAAGTTAAAAATCACGCAAATCTTGTCTTGAAAAGAGCTAAGGAGCTAATCTAAAATCTTTTTTGAAAGTGCAGCTCCTAAAAAAAAATCTAAATCTCCATCCAAAATATTTTGTGGATTTGTATCCTCTACTTCAGTTCTTAAATCTTTTACAAGTTGATAAGGTTGAAGAACATATGACCTTATTTGATGACCCCAGCCAATCTCTGATCTACTGTCTAATTGTTCTTGAGAAAACTGTTCTTTTTTTTGTAATTCAATCTCATATAATCTTGCTTTTAGCATTGACCATGCAGTAGCTTTGTTTTTATGCTGTGATCTTTCAGCCTGACATTGGACAGCAATTTTAGATGGCATATGTGTTATCCTAACTGCACTATCTGTAGTATTNACATGCTGACCTCCTGCCCCAGATGATCTATACGTATCAACCCTACAATCAGACTCCTTTAAATCTATTTCTATGTTATCATCAACAACAGGATAAACCCAAACACTTGCAAAACTTGTATGTCTTCTTTTTTGAGAGTCAAATGGAGATATTCTAACCAGCCTATGTATACCAGATTCTGTCTTAAGCCATCCATATGCATTATTTCCATTAATTTTAATAGTTGCACTCTTTAATCCAGCTTCTTCTCCAGGATTTTTTTCTACTAAGTCAATCGAGTAACCTTTACTCTCCCCCCACCTTATGTACATTCTTAATAGCATTTCGGCCCAATCTTGACTTTCAGTGCCTCCAGCTCCAGGATGAATCTCAAGATAAGTTGAATTTTTATCAGCCTCACCAGATAGCATAACTTCAAGGCTACTAATTTTTGCTTTTTGTAAAATTGAGTTTAGATTCTCTATTTCTTCATTAATGATAGTTTCATCTTTTTCTTTTTCAGCCAATTCAATCATTAAAGTTGAATCTTTAAGACTTTCTTCTAATGACAGAAAATTTTGAATTGCCTCTTCGATATTAGACCTTTCCCTCATTATCATCTGAGGATTATCATTTTCTTTCCAAAAATTATCTGAATCTATAATAGAGTTTAATTCTTTAAGCCTTTTGTTAGATGCATCCCAGTCAAAGATGCCCCCTTAAAAGAGAAATACACTCTTCAATTTCATCGACTATTTTTTGAATTTCATTTTTCATTAAAACTTATATTACTTATAATTTTCGTTAATTGCATCAACAAATTTATTAGCCACATTTGACTGCCAATTTTTACTCCTTAGGTTATTTCTATCTTTATCATTAGTTATAAAACCTAACTCAACAAGTACACTTGGATAATTTGGTGACTTTAAAACAGCAAAACCTGCGTATCTGTGCGGTCTTTTTAATAATCCTGATTTTTCTTTAACTTTATTAACCAAAATTGTAGCAAACTCAAAAGAGGATTGATTAACTTTTTTAAAAGCTTCTTTAATTTGGTGATCCTGAATTAAATTTCTATCTTGAGTAAGATTTATACCTATTAAACCCTTTCTTGAAAAAACCAAACCTTTATTTTCTAAATTTGCAACTTTTTCAGCCTCTCTATCCATTTTCTTCTCTGATAAGGTATAAACTGAAAAACCCCTTACAGAGTCTTTTTTTGAAGCATCCGCATGAATTGATATAAATAAATCAGCACCTTTTTTTTTAGCAAATTCAACTCTTTNNTTAAGTTCAATAAATTTATCTTTCTCTCTGGTTAGAAAAACACGATATCCATCATCTATTAATTTTTTTCTTAAAATTTTAGAAAAATTAAGTACCACATCTTTTTCATTTAATTTACCCTGAAAAGAGGTACCTGGGTCCTTTCCTCCGTGCCCTGGATCAATNACTATAGTTTTTCTTTTTTTTGATGACTTTGATTTTTTAAAAGACTTTTTTTTGCTTTCTTTTTTAGANTATAAATTACCTTTATATGTTTCTAGCTCAATATATAGCATCCTTTTTTTACCGCTACTTGGCTTTAATAATTTTGTTTTTATTTTCTTTAGTGGTTTATTAAGATCAAAAACAATACGAGATATATCNTTACTAAATGAGCCGAATCTAACCTCTTTTACAATTCCTTTATTTGGTGGTANTGAAAAATCATCAGAAAAATTAATATTTGCTAAATCTACAACCAATCTACTNGGNTTTTTTANAGAAAATACCTCANATTTAACAGGTTTATCACTTTCAAATATTACTCTTACACCCTCAGAAGTNNTTATTATTCTTAGTTTTGATANTTCAGATAATTCANTTGATAGTAAATTTGATGCATTAAAAACAATAAAAAATGATAATAAAATTTTAAATATTTTTTTATAAGATAACATTTGTTTTTTAATTATTTTGAATACTTCCTTGCCAAAGCTATTAAATGAAATGTAAAAGTAAACAAGATATTAAATTTAACCTAATTATATTTATAAATCTAATTTAATTTTAGNTTAGGTAATTAAAAATTATTAAATAGTAATTGGTATTTATAAAGACCAAATACATATAGAAAATTAACAATCTGGGAAGGTAAAAATAAAATGCTAAATTTTAATATAAAAAATAATAGATTTATTTTAGCTCCAGATTTTGGAGAGAGAATTTATGACAAATCAAATTTTAATAGATGCAGCCCACCAAGAAGAGGTAAGGGTTGCGGTTACAAAAAACAATCGATTGGAGGAATATGATTTTGAGTTTGACTCAAGGCGTCCAATACGAGGAAATATTTATTTAGCAAAAGTTACAAGAGTAGAGCCATCACTTCAAGCGGCTTTCGTTGATTATGGTGGGAATAGAAACGGTTTTCTTCCTTTTGCCGAAATTCATCCAGATTATTATCAAATTCCTGTAGCAGATAAAGAGGCCATTCTTGAAAAAAATGCATCGGATCTTAACAGTGATGAAAATGATGAAGAGATTACGGAAAATTTAAATGATCCTTCTCATGTTGAAGATCTAGGCGGTGATGATCTCGAGGAAATTGAAATAATAAATAAAAAAAGAAATAAAGATTTAATAAAAAATTATAAAATTCAAGAAGTTATTAAGAAAAATCAAATTCTTCTTATTCAAGTTTCTAAGGAAGAAAGAGGAAATAAAGGAGCGGCAATTACAACCTATACTTCAATTCCTGGAAGATATTGTGTTTTTATGCCCAATAGCACGTCTGGAGGGGGTGTTAGTAGGAGAATTAAGAATCCAAAAGAGAGAAAGAAACTAAAAAATACATTAGATAAGCTGAATGTTCCTGAAAAAATGGGNTTAATAATTAGAACAGCGGGTGCAAAAACCACATCTACAGAGATTAAAAGAGATTATAANTATCTTACAAAAACTTGGGATAAAATAAAAGAAAANACACTTTCNTCAAATGCTCCTTCATTAATTTATGAGGATGGNGGTGTTATACAAAGATCCCTGAGGGACCTTTATTCAAAAGAGATTGATAATGTCTTTATTGAAGGGAAGGAAACATATAAANCCGCGAAAAANTTTATGAAACTNCTTATGCCNAGTCATGCNGTAAAGGTAAAAGAATGGAAAGAAGACTCGCCAATTTTNCAAAAAAATAATATCGAGCAACAATTATCNTCAATTTATGCTGATGAAGTATTTCTATCATCNGGNGGATCATTAGTGTTGAATCAAACTGAAGCTTTGGTAGCAATTGATGTTAATTCAGGTAGTTCAACAAAATATCATAACATTGAAGAAACAGCNTTAAAAACAAATCTTGAAGCGGCTGAAGAAATTGCAAGACAGCTTAGATTAAGAGATATGGCTGGATTGGTGGTTATAGATTTTATCGATATGGAAAAATTTGCTAANAGAAGATCTATTGAAAAAAAACTAAAAGAGTCTTTAAAATCTGATAGGTCAAAAATTCAAGTTGGAAAAATAAGTAGTTTTGGACTTTTAGAAATGTCCAGACAAAGAATAAGGTCTAGTATAAAAGAAGGCGTCTATAGCCCCTGCTCCAATTGTGATGGCACAGGACTTATTCGCTCAATAGACTCTAGATCACTTGAGCTATTAAGGACAATTAGTGAAATAAGTATTAGAGAAAATATAAAAAAAATTGATGCTGAAATTCCTAATGAAATATTAAATTATTTAGTAAATCAAA
>NYSO01000036.1 GCA_002683015.1 Rhodobiaceae bacterium | reverse complement strand
TGAGCAAATTTGTCTCTATCTTGATTTTTTGGAACATAACCTGCTTCAAAATGAATATCTGCTATTTTTTTATAATCTCTNTTTATAAACCCACTTAAAATTTCTAAAAGATATCTCCGGCTATCGATACTCAATCTTCCCATTATACCAAAATCAACAGGAATAACTTTGGAGTCATCTTTTATAAATAGATTACCCTGATGCATGTCTGCATGAAAAAAACCATCTCTAATTGCTAAAACTAAAAATGATTTCATAATATTTTCGGCAATGTTTTGAAAATCTACTTTTTTTGCTTTAATTTTTTTAATATCTTTTGATGAGTAAGCATCCACCCATTCNGTTGTAAGGATATTTTTAGTNGTTAATTCCCAATAAATTTTTGGTACTTCAATAAAATCATCATTTTGAGTATTTTCTATAATTTCTGATTGAGCTGCTCCCTCAAGCCTTAGATCTACNTCCATAAAAAGACTCTCTTCTAAAGTCCTNACAATCTCAATGACTCTTAANCTTCTTGCCTCGCTTGATACTTTTTCTAATAATTTAGCNGCGTAGTAAAAATCTCCTAAATCTTTTTTGATTTTATTTAAGATATTGGGGCGCAAAATTTTTAATGCNACATATNTTTTTTCACCTTCAATATTNATNTGTGCTTTGTGGACTTGTGCTATAGAGGCAGCAGCAATTGGCTCGTTTATTTCAATAAAAATTTTTTTATAATCTTTTCCAAATGATAAAGTTAGGAACTCTTCTACATATTTTTTTTCAAAAGGCGGAAGGCTATCTTGCAACTCTCTTAATTGATNAGAAAGCTCCTTTCCAATAATATCAGGCCTTGTAGACAAGAATTGGCCCATTTTTATCCATGTAGGGCCTAATTTTTGAAGAGACTCAGATAAATTATAATTATTTTTTTTAACTANAAATTTTAAAAAAGCTTTTATTACTTTTGGTAAACTCTCTATTATTTCNTCAGGAATTAAGCCNTTTTGTGTTGAAAGAATAAGAAANCCTNTTAAAAGACGTGTTATTTTANAAATAGAAGACAAACTANTCTTTCTCTCCNCTGTAAATACAAACTATATTACCTGTTAATTGACGAATAGAAGTATTTATAAATCCAGCATTTCTTATCATTTCATTAAAATCCTCATTTGAAGGAAAAGTTCTTATGCTATCAACTAAATATTTATAAGGCTTTTCTTCNCCAACTATNAATTTTCCAAATTTTGGAATTACNCCATATGACCATGCGTCATATAGGTTTCTTAANAGTATATCTTTTGGTAAGGAAAATTCTAAGCAAGCAAAAATTCCACCTGGCTTGAGTATTCGATAGCATTCTTTTAAGCATTTATCTCTATCAGTCATATTTCTTATTCCAAAAGAAATTGTTACAACATCTGCATAGTTATCGGTAATGGAAATTGACTCACCTGACGAACAAATAAAATCTACATTATCAAATTTTTTGAATGAATTTTTACCTTCAACAAGCATTTCTTGATTAATATCAACNACCTTAANTTTNATTTCTTTTTTATATTTTGATAAAATTCTTTTAGCTATATCACCAGTTCCACCAGCGAGGTCTATAAAGGTTAGATTTTCATTTTTGTTTAGATTTAAAGAATCTATAAANTTTTTTTTCCATAACCTTTGCATACCAAGAGACATTACATCATTCATNAGGTCATATTTATTTGCTACTTTATTAAAGACCTCTTTTACTTTAGANGTNTGCTCTTCTTTATNATATTTCTTAAAACCAAAATTACTTTCTTTCATTGCAATATTAACCTTTCTAAGAGAACATAAACCTAAGTCTTTATTTTTACCATCATGGAGTTAAAATTAAAATGCCAGAGTTACCAGAGGTAGAAACAGTTAAAAGAGGTNTAGAAGAATTTATAATCAATGAGANTATAAAGGAAGTATATTTATCAAAATTTAATTTACGTTTTCCATGGCCAAAAGATTTTGTTTCTAAGATTGTTGGTAAGAAGATTATTTCTATAAAAAGACGGGCAAAATATATTATAATTGGCTTNAGTGACAATTATTCTATTATCGCNCATCTCGGGATGTCTGGGAGTTANAAAGTATTAAAAAAAGGTGAAGTGCAAGATTATATAATATTAAAACATGATCATTTAATNATTGATTTAGATAATTTNAAGATTGTTTACAATGATCCTAGAAGNTTTGGATATATTGATCTTACCAATCAGGATCCGGAAACTCATAAATTTTTGTCTTCATTAGGTCCTGAGCCTTTAAGTAATTATTTTAATGCAGATAACCTAGCTGAAACTTTATTGAATAAGAATAAGCCTATAAAAAATACTCTTTTAGATCAAAATATTGTTTCAGGTTTAGGTAATATATATGTTTGTGAGGCTCTTTTTAGATCAAAAATTAATCCCAAAAAAAATTGTTCTAAATTAGTAACTTCAAAAGGNAAGCCTAGGAAAAATTTAATTCTTTTGGTTAAAAAGATTAATGAAGTTATCAAAGAAGCAATAGAAGCGGGAGGGTCTTCTTTAAGAGATTTTTCGAATACAAGTGGTAAAATGGGATACTTTCAGTCCTCTTTTAATGTTTATAACCGGGAAAATGAGAAATGCTTATTAGGTAGCTGTGATGGTGTCGTAAAAAGAATTATTCAATCAGGTAGATCGACTTTTTTTTGTTCAAAATGTCAAAAGTAATCCCTTGTTAATAAAATTTGATTGAATTTTAATAGTTAGATGGACTATATGATTATAGTCTTTAAAAAATTAGGAGCTTATATGTCATACGAAAATATAATTGTCGAGAAAAGTGATGGAATTATTACAGTATCGTTAAACAGGCCAGATGCTTTAAATGCCTTAAACGACCAACTTATGGATGAACTATTATTAGAGGTTGATAATTATGAAAAAGATGAATCACTGCGTTGTATGATTCTCACTGGTTCAGAAAAAGCATTTGCAGCGGGTGCGGATATTAAGCAAATGCAACCTAAGACTTATATGGATGTTTATAAGGAAGATTTTATTACAAGAAATTGGGAAAGAGTAGCAAGTTGCAGAAAACCAATAATTGCAGCTGTTTCGGGATATGCCCTTGGTGGTGGTTGTGAATTAGCCATGATGTGTGATTTTATTTTGGCTTCAGAAAATGCAAAATTTGGCCAACCTGAGATTAATTTAGGCGTAAGTCCAGGNGCTGGAGGAAGTCAACGACTAACAAGATTTGTTGGTAAGTCTAAATCAATGGATATGTGCCTTACTGGGAGAATGATGGATGCTGATGAGGCAGAAAGAAGTGGNCTTGTTAGCAGAGTATTCGCTGCAGAAAACTTTCTAAATGATGTTATGGAGGTAGCAAAAGCTATCTCTGATAAGTCAATGATTGCTACAATGATGACTAAAGAAATGGTAAATCGTTCATATGAAACTACTTTATCAGAGGGTATTAGATTTGAAAGGAGACTGTTTCATTCTATGTTTGCAACAGAGGATAAGAAAGAGGGGATGTCAGCATTTATCGAAAAAAGAAAAGCTGATTTCAAGGATAAATAAGTCTATTATTAATACTTATGCTTGACGAAGTACTTCTATACAAATATAACCCCATTTCATACATTTTTAAGAGGTAAGTTAAATGGCAAATCTATCATCATCAAAAAAGATGGTTAGAAAAATTGCAACAAGAACAGCAAGAAATAAATCTCATGTTACTAATATGAGAACCTTAATAAAAAAGGTTGAGGAAGCTGTTGCTTCTGGAAATGCTGAAGAAGCAAAAATTGCACTTAANAATGCTCAACCAAAAATTATGAAAGTCGCTCAAAAAGGTATTCTTCATAAAAATACTGCTGCTAGAAAAGTTTCACGCCTAGCAAAAAAAGTTAAAAACATCTCATAATTATCTAAAAATTTAATTAATTTAAAAAAAAATTAATTTTTTTTAAAGATTCATTAATTCCCTATTGCATCATTTAAGATTCACCTCTAACGTAATTTTCGAGGATTTTCTTTTTTATAGAATTTATCTTATTTCAGAGCCTGTGAAATTTAATTTTTCTTGCTCATAATAATGGCTTCTTATTAANTTGAGTAGCTAATTTGATTTTTTGAGGGTGTTCTAAGTGAGCGAAAAAAGTTCTAAAACTGTTGATATAAAAAGCTCCTGGGATAGGACATTGTCAGTTTTAAGAGCAGAACTNGGTGANGCTACTTTTAGAAGCTGGTTTAAGCATATTGAGTTTGGAGAGTTAAGCGAAAAGAAATTACTCTTATATGTTCCTACGAAGTTTATGAAGGATTGGATACATACCCATTACTCAGATAGAATTTTAGCTATTTTAAAAAATGATAATATACCAGTTTCCTCAATAATTTTTGAGTTACAAAAGTTNAAAGTTTCAAAAGACAGTGAAGATTCTAACGCTCAAAAAACTGTTAAAAATTCAAAACCTGCAGCATCCTCAAAATTTGTTACTAATGAAAATGGTGACCATAATAGTATGTTGGGTGCACCTCTCGATCCTAATTTATCATTTGAAAATTTTGTTGTTGGTGGATCTAATGAACTTGCCTATGCGGCAGCCAAAAGAATTACTGAGGTAGAAAATGTTTCGTTTAATCCTCTTTTTTTATATGGCGGAGTAGGTCTTGGTAAAACTCATTTAATGCATGCTATGGCTCTTGAGATTAAGAAGAATTGGCCTGAAAGAAAAGTTCTCTATTTATCGGCTGAGAAGTTTATGTATCAGTTCATTAAAGCATTAAGATTTAAGGATACAATGTCTTTTAAACAACAATTTAGATCGGTTGATGTTCTAATGGTTGATGATATTCAGTTTATTGCTGGTAAGGACTCTACCCAAGAAGAGTTTTTTCATACTTTTAATACATTAATTGATCATAATCATCAGGTGGTTATTTCGGCAGATAGATCTCCTGTTGATCTCGATGGAATAGAAGAAAGAATAAGGTCAAGATTAGGTTGGGGGTTAGTAACAGATATTCATGCATCTGATTATGAGTTAAGACTGGGTGTTTTACAAACAAAGGCTAAAAAACATATTGAGGATAATCCTGAAATTATTATTAAAGATAATATTTTAGAGTTCTTAGCTCAAAGAATAGATTCAAATATTAGAGTTTTAGAGGGTGCTTTAAATAGAGTAATAGCATACTCATCTTTTGTTAAAAAACCTCTAACAATTGAAATGGCTCAGGATGTACTTAAAGATTTAATAAGGGCTTCGCAAAGAAGAATAACTATTGATGATATTCAAAGAAAAGTTGCTGATTATTACAATATTAGATTATCTGACCTGTTGTCAGCTAGAAGGTCACGAACTATTGCAAGACCTAGACAGGTTGCAATGTATCTATCAAAACTTTTGACAACAAGGTCTTTACCAGAGATTGGTAGAAAATTTGGTGGGCGTGATCATACAACTGTTATTCATGCTGTTAAAAGAATCGAAAGTTTACAAGANTCAGATGCTGCTATTCAGGAAGAAGTTGATATNTTATCAAGAGCGCTTGANAGTTAATTCCTCAGTGATTTTTATTCAAATTCTGCTATAATAAACTATTGATTCGTTTGTATATCAGCGTTTCTTTTATAATTCGTTTTTGCCTAATAGGAGTTTTTTTATGAAGATATCAATTGATAGAGGTATACTTCTAAAAGCTCTTAATCATGTTCAAAGTGTTGTTGAAAGACGTAATACCATACCCATTTTNTCAAATGTTAAGATTGATGCTAATGAGAAGAANNTNTCTCTTANTGCAACTGACNTAGACTTAGAGATTATNGAGTCTATNGATGCTAATGTCNCAGGGTCAGGTTCTACAACTGTATCTGCTCATACTTTATATGATATTGTNAGAAANATNCCTGAAGGNTCAATGATTGAAATGGANTTAAATANCAATGACCAAATGGAAATAAAATCTGGGCAATCTAATTTTGATTTACCTTGCTTACCAGATGAAGATTTTCCAGAAATGTCATCTGGAGAAATGCCATGTGGTTTTAGTATCGATTCAGATGATTTAGCAAGACTTATTGATAAAGCAAAGTTTGCAATTTCAACAGAAGAAACTAGATATTATTTAAATGGAATTTTCCTTCATTCAGTTGAAAACGAATTAAGATCAGTAGCTACTGATGGTCATAGATTGGCATGTATCAAATCAGACTTGCCAGCAGGCGCAGAAGACATTCCCAGCATAATTATACCAAGGAAGACTGTTGGGGAGGTAAGAAAGCTTATAGAGGACTCTTCTGGAACATTAGATATAAAGGTCTCAGATACAAAAATACAATTTAATTTTAATGATATTCAATTGACTTCAAAATTAATTGATGGAACTTTCCCTGATTATGAGAGAGTAATTCCAGAAAATAATGATAAAGAGCTATTAATTGAGACTAAAGTTTTTGCCTCTTCAATTGATAGAGTTGCAACAATATCCTCTGATAAATCAAAGGCTGTGAAATTTTTATTAAAAGATGGTTTATTAACGTTAACTGTTATTAATCCTGAAACAGGTAAGGCGATAGAAAAAACACCAGTAGACTATAGCTACGAAGAATTAGAAATTGGGTTTAATGCAAGATATTTACTAGATATAGCCAGTCAAATTGATGGCTCAAATATTTTATTTGCATTAGAGGGGTCAGGCTCTCCAGCTTTAATAACCGACTCAGATGACAGCCAAGCAACATATGTACTTATGCCGATGAGAG
>NYSO01000035.1 GCA_002683015.1 Rhodobiaceae bacterium | reverse complement strand
CCTGTCTTTTATGTTCCAATCGCAACACACCCTACTGAAAAAGTTAAAAGAAAAAGTGGTTTTTTAGCCCCAACACTTGGAAGCTCTGGTGATCTCGGTGCGGTTATAAGAATTCCTTATTTTTTCAATCTCTCTCCACACTATGATCTTACAGTAACCCCATGGGTTGTAACTAAAGGTGCAGCAATAGCAGAGGGAGAATGGAGGCAAAGATTCAAAAGAGGTAGTATTAATTTTAGTGGAATTATTGCTTCTCCGAACGATCAATTTAAATCAAGAACNGTAAANATNAATGATGACTGGANGGCAATAATTAATTCNCCNTTTAACANCGCTGAANNTTTGANNGNAAATAACAAAAAATTAGTTTTTGAATATGANGATAATACNCATTCAATAAAAAATGTTGAAGTNGCAGAAATNAANGATTCCAGACCATCGTCAATTGGNGATGCTATTGGTTATGATTANAGGGGNTCANTTAGTGCATCAGGAAATTTNAAATTTGGAAANTGGAATTTAGATTTTAATGGAAAATTTGTATCAGATGATACTTTTTTAAGAAGATTTGATTTAAATGATGATACTGAAATAAAATCTTACCTATCATTAAACAGGAATTGGAAAAANGCTCAACTAGAAATAAATTCTCTTCATTTTTCATCCCTTTTACCTGAAAAAGATGGTTCAGANCCATTAATTTTACCAGAAATAAAATTCCTCTGGGAACCTAAAAAAACTATTTTTGGGGGTATTTCAACNATTAAATTAAATTCTATAGGGATCATTAGGAAAACTGATGGAAATACATANAGAGTCTCAAGTTCTTTAGACTGGAATAGAAATTTCATTCATAAAAGTGGAAGTATTTTTAAACTTAATATTAATTTTAGAGGAGACTTATACAATACTTCAAAAAAATGGACGCCAAACAACTCATCAAGAAGACTACAGTCAAATCCTTTTGGTAAAAATCAAAATATTCATCGTCTTTTACCTTCAGTGAATTTAGAATGGAGACTACCATTAAAGAATACTTTGTCAGATACTATAATCGAACCAATTATTCAATTATCATANTCATCAGATAATGAAAAAAATTACAAAATACCAAACGANGATAGTATTGGGTTTGAATTAAACTCTCATAATATTTTTGCAAAAAATAGAATGCCTGGTCTTGATTTATGGGAAACAGGTGGAAGAGTTAATTACGGCCTAAAACTATCTCACTTTTTCAATAAAGAGGGTATTTTTTCAGGCATGATTGGACAAAGTTATAAATTCAAAAATCCCGACTTTTTCGATAAAGGTTCAGGTTTAGAAAAAAAATTATCAGATTTTATTATAGATATTTTATTTAAGCCAAATAAAGAAATTACTTTCTCATACAGAGGAAGGTTAGATGAAAATGATATTAATCTNAGAAGATCAGAATTTGATATGTTGCTAAATTATGAAAAATGGGGAATTCGAGCTGGTCACGTTTTATTGAATAATATTGAAATCCTAAACTTTAAAGAACAAAGGGAANTGCGCTTTGCAAGTTTTATAAATATTACCNATAGATGGTTAATTCAGTCNGCTATACGTTATGATGAAGTTTCAAAAAAATCTTTAAACAANAGAATATCTTTAGTTTATATTGACGACTGTATATCATTTGAAATAGGATTTAGAAGAAAATTCTCCGAATATAGAGATCTTAAGCCATCAAATTCCTTTATGATTAAATTTAATGTATTTACATTTGGGGGCGGAACATTAAATAGTTCAGATCGTATTTCAAAATTGTGGGATAATTAAAATTTTTTAGGGAAAACAATGATNAAAAAAATTAAATATATATTTTTAATATTTTTTTTAATTGCTAATTTTAATGAAAATTTAAAAAGTCAGGATATTCAAGCTATTGCAGTAATAGTGAATGATGAAGTTATATCAAGATATGATGTTAATCAAAGAGTAAGATTAATTTTAGTTACATCAGGAATACCAGCCACAGAAGAAAATGTTAAAAGAATTGAAGAGCAAGCAATTAAAGCATTGATTGATGAAAAAATACAAATACAAGAAGCAATTAAATTAGAGGTACCAGATTCACCTGATGAAATTAACTTGATGTTAGATAATATTGCCAGAGGTAATCAAACTACAGCTGAAGGAATTTTAGAGTCGATTACCAGTCAAGGTGTAAATTCTGAAACTCTTTTAAGTCAAATAAAATCCGAACTTTTATGGAATAAAATTGTTAGAGGCCGATTTGGCTCATACATAAATATTAGTGATGAAGAAGTAAATATTATCTATGACAGAACAATTCAAAATATTAATAACTCACAATATGATATTTCAGAAATTTTTATTGNTTTTGAGGATGAGTCTGAAGANAAAGAGGCTAAAGAACTCACAGAAAGATTAACAGAACAATTAAAAAATGAAATTGCATTTGAACCGGTAGCACAACAATTCAGTCAGGCTCCATCATCNGGTCAAGGTGGTTTTATAGGCTGGGTGTCGGANGGACAATTAGATCCAGATATAATTTCAAATATTAAAAATTTAGAGATTGGTTCAGTTTCAAATCCCATAAAAACCGTAAACGGTTATTATATTATCAAATTAAATGGTAAATCTGAAGAAGGTGGAAAAAACCCTATGAAAAATCAATACGACTTAATATCAGTATCTTTTGATATTGAAGATAAGATCATGGCCAAAGATTTTTCTGATAATTTTATATCTTGCAAAAGGCTAGATGGTCTTCTAGAAAATTATAATCAAAAAGAAGTAAACGTAATTGGNAAAAGACTTCTTCAAGAACTTCCTAAAGAGCTACATAAAGAACTTTTAGAAAAAAATGCTGGAAATGCTTTATCTCCAAGATTTTCAGACGAAAATATTGATATTATATTAATTTGTGACCGTAAAGACGATATTGGAATTCAAGTAAATAGGGATGTAATTGAAGATAATATTTATTCACAAAAAATGGGTATGATGTCGAGAAGACATCTTCGTGATTTACGTAGAGATGCTGTCATTGAATACAGATAAAAAAAATCTTCCAATAGCTATTACTATGGGCGATCCNTCGGGAATTAATAGTGAAATAATCCTGAAATCATTCAATAAGATAAGCAATAATAAGGAAATAGATTTTTTTATAATTTGCGATCCAANCTGGATAAAAAAATCAAAGAAAATTTTTAATATCAATGTTCCATTAAATATTATTTCTAATGAAATCAATATCAAACAAAATAAACTAAACATCCTGCCAATTAAAAATAAGGTTTTTTCAAACTTAGGAGAGCCTAATAAAAAAAATAATAAAGCTATACTGGAGTCTCTAAATACCTCAATTAATCTTGCAAAAAATAATAAAGTATGTGGAATAGTTACTCTTCCAATTTATAAAAAAAATCTAATGCAAGATAGGTCAGGCTTTATAGGTCATACAGAGTATCTTGCGGAAAAAGACGGCAGTGAGTCGTTAATGATTTTAATGTCAAAAGACTTAAAAGTTGCAACAATAACTACTCATATCCCAATATCAAAAGTATCAAAGTCACTTACAAGAAAAAAAATTTCTGAAAAAATAACAATTCTTCATAAAAGTCTTANAAGGGATTTTAATATTAAAAATCCAAAGATAGCCGTTTCATCACTTAATCCACATTCTGGAGAAGAAGGCAGTATTGGAAATGAAGAGGTAAAAACAATTGNNCCATGTATAAATAATTTAAAGAAAATGGGCATGAAAATAGAGGGTCCGTTACCTGCCGATACACTTTTTTATAAAAAGAGTTTAAATAAATTTGATGCAAGAATTTGTATGTATCACGATCAAGCCTTAATACCTTTNAAGACATTAGATTTTTATGGAGGAATTAATTATACTGCTGGCCTATCTTTTGTAAGAACTTCCCCTGATCATGGAACAGCCTTTAATTTAGCTGGNAAAAATAAAGCAAATCCAAAAAGTTTTATCTACGCAATAAATCAGGCTTTCATAATTTCAAAAAATAGAAAAATAAATGAATAACAGCAATGATACCCTTAAAAATATTCTTAAAAAATATGATTTAAAGGCNAAAAAAAAATTTGGCCAAAATTTTTTACATGATAAAAATATAATAAATCAAATAGTAAAGTCTTCATTATGCGACAACAATTATATCGTTGAGGTAGGTCCTGGCCCAGGCTTATTAACAAATGCTATTTTAAAAAAAAATGTTAAGAAAGTTTTGNCAATTGAAACTGATAAAACTTTTCTTCCTATTTTAGAAAAATTTAAAGAAAATCATTCAAAAAAATTTGATTTCATAATAAACGATATTCTTAAAGTTGATTTGGATAAAATTATCAATGAAAAATATTCTGTGGTTTCAAACTTACCTTACAATATATCTGTTCCTTTTATAATTTCTTTAATAGAAAAAGAACAACCAGTTAAATGGGAAAGGCTAACACTTACTGTTCAGAAAGAAGTTGCTGACAGAATGATGGCAAAAATAAACACCAAACAATATGGAAGATTNAGTGTTTTAACCCAATGGAGGTGTAAAATTGTTAAAATATGTGAAATTAAGCCGACATGTTTTATNCCGCCACCTAAAGTTTTATCATCAGTCATTTCAATAGAACCGAAAAATGATGTAANAACTCCATCGGTAAAAAATTTTCAAAAAATAGTCTCATATGCTTTTGGTTTTAGAAGAAAAACACTTAAAAAAAGTTTATCGAGTTTAGATGTTGATATTAATCAGCTTGCTGATTTATGTAAAATTGATCTGGGGCTAAGAGCCCAAAATTTAAGTGTAAATGATTTTTGCAATTTAGCAGTTGGGTATGAAAAACTATCAAAGCAAATCATCTCTTAGAGATTTTATCATATCTTGAATTTTATTTTGTCTCGTTCTTTTTAATCCTTCAGCTATAAGGATAGAATTAATTCTTTTTAAGCTTTCATCAAAATTTTCATTAATAATTATATAATCATATTCTGCATAGTGACTGATTTCGTCGGAGGCCTTAGACATTCTTTTTTTTACTGTATCTTCGGTGTCTTGATTTCTTTTTAATAATCTTTTCTCTAATTCTTCTGCAGAAGGAGGTAGAATAAAAATTTTAACTAAGTCGTCTTGTACAGAATTCATTAATTGTTGAGTTCCTTGCCAGTCAATATCAAAAAGAATATCTTTTCCATCTTTTAGCGCATTCATNACAGGTTGCTTTGAAGTTCCATAATAATAGTCAAAAACTTTAGCATGTTCTAAAAATTCACCNTGATTAAGCATTTCAATAAATTTTNCATCACTAACAAAAAAATAATCATTCTCATTAACCTCTAATGACCTTGGNGGCCTAGTTGTATGAGATATTGATAANAATAAATTTTTATTTTCTTTTAATAATTCTCTAGATAATGAAGTTTTTCCTGCCCCTGAGGGTGAAGATAAAACAATCATCATTCCTCTTCTATCTTTATTTTGATTACCTTCCATGCATTTAATTATAATGATGAGAAAAGATTAGGGAAGCATTAGTTCCTCCAAATCCAAAAGAATTTGATAATACCGACTTTATTTCTTTTTCTTTTGCAATATGTGGAACCAAATCAATTTTAGTTTCTACAGATGGATTATCTAAATTTATTGTAGGAGGGATAATATTCTCATTTAATGCCATAACACTAAAAACAGCCTCAATTGCTCCAGCGGCTCCTAGTAAGTGACCNGTAGATGATTTTGTTGAGGACATTGATAATCCTTCTAAAGCGCTATCAAAGGCTCTTTCTACAGCTCTTAATTCAATCTCATCTCCTAGAGGGGTAGAAGTTCCATGAGCATTAACATAATTAATTTCTTCCTTACTTATGCCAGCATCATCAATAGCCATTAAAATTGATCTATATGCTCCATCACCATCCTCTGATGGAGAAGTTATATGAAAAGCATCACCAGATACACCATACCCTTTTAACTCACCATATATTTTTGCATTTCTTGAAAGAGCATGATCNAGCTCCTCTAAAACTAAAAAACCAGCACCTTCACCCATAACAAATCCATCTCTGTCTTTATCATATGGTCTTGATGCTTTTTCTGGCATCTCATTAAAGTTAGTGCTTAATGCTCTACTTGCTGAAAAACCAGCCATCCCAATTGGACATATTGCTGCTTCAGTACCACCAACTAACATAACATCTGCCTTATTATTTTTTATCATTTGCGCACCCTCTCCTATCGAATGCGAGCCTGAGGCACAAGCAGTTACTGCCGCCAGGTTAGGGCCTTTTAAATTGTTTTTAATTGAAATTTGACCAGCAGCTAAATTAATTAAAGCACCAGGAATAAAGAAAGGACTGACTCTTCTGGGTCCTTTTTCATTAAGTAAAAGGGCTGTTTTTTCAATGCTTGCTAATCCACCTATTCCAGAACCAACCCCTACACCTGCACGAAAACTATCTTCATCAGTTTGAGGTTTCCAGCCACTATCTTTAAGGGCCATT
>NYSO01000034.1 GCA_002683015.1 Rhodobiaceae bacterium | reverse complement strand
TTGGAATCAACAGATACGTTCTCCTGAAGGAGGAGATAATTTATTTCTTTCATCAATTGTAGCCTTAGATGCTGACAGTGGTAAAATGAAATGGTTTTATCAAACAACTCCCGAAGAAAGATGGGATTATACAGCCACACAAGATATTATGTTAGCTGAAATTTTTATTGATGGCTCTAACAGAAAAGTCCTAATGCAAGCGCCAAAAAATGGCTTCTTTTATGTGTTAGACAGAGAAACAGGTGAACTTCTCAGAGCAAATAATTATGTTAGAACAAACTGGGCTACACATATTGATTTAAATACAGGAAGGCCTGCTCTTAATCCTGATAAAGATTATTATAAAAAAGCCGAATGGATTTTACCGGGTACTTTTGGAGGTCATGGCTGGCAAGCTATGTCATATGATCCAAAACAAGGCTTGGTTTTTATACCTACAATGGAAATTGTTGCTGTTCATAAAGTTAAAGAGTCATACTCAAAAACAGGTCTATATAAAATGCAACCTCAAACTGTAAATACAGGAACTGAATTTAATTTATGGGGAACTGTACCAGATATGTCTGATGGAGAGAGCATACCTCCAATTACAGGAGAATTAATTGCCTTTGATCCAATTACTGGTAAAACTAAATGGTCAATCCAACATGAACAGTTTTGGAATGGCGGTCCACTTACCACAGCAGGAAATTTAGTTTTTCAAGGCAACGCATCTGGTTTTTTTGAGGCATATGACTCTCGTAATGGTAAATTAATATGGTCAAAAAATGCTTATATTGGAATTATGGCTCCTCCTATAACATTTATGATTGATGGTGAGCAATATATAAGCATTCTAGCTGGTGATGGAGGTTCAAGTAATTTTCTTGGTGATAATTTTGGCGAATGGAGGGGAAAGCTTGCATCTATAAAATATGGCAATAATGGAAAACTTTTAACATTCAAACTTGGTGGCATATCTAAAATAGAGGAAATACCAGAAAGAGATTTAAAAATACCTGAACAACCAATCTTGAATGCTAGTTCAAAAGATATAAAGGCCGGTGAAGATATCTATGCGAACTATTGTGCGATTTGCCATGGTAGCGGGGTACATGGAAAAACAATAGCTGATTTAAGGTATATGGACACTTACACTCACGAGAATTTTAAAGAAATAGTCTTAAATGGATTATATGAGGAAAACGGGATGAAAGGTTTTTCAGACATATTAAATGAAAAAAATGTTTTTGAAGTCCATTCTTACATCATTGATGTAGCCTCTAAAGAGAGAATTCAAAATAAAAGAAATTAGTTTTTTTTTGGAAGTGAGGGAGATAGTATTTCTTCTAACTCAATATTAATCTCGCCAGATAAAGAATTATATATATCTTTATCTTTTAATTCATCAGGGAGTTGTTCGTTTTCGTTTAACTTAATGTTTAAATTTGTAAGTTTTACAGCCACTGGTGTGCCCTTTTTAGTTATTTTTTCAATTTCCATTATTTTTTCTAAAAGTGAAGAATTGTAATCAACTGCATAAAGCCTGGGATCACCCTCCTCTATACCTTCAGCATCAGTAGACCTTAATAAAAGAAAAATTTCTCCCTTTGTTTTTTCTAATTTGTTAGGTTCGTTTACCCCACTCCATAAAATTTTATAAAGCTGATCATTTTTTGAAAAATCGTTATCCCTATAAGGAATACCCTGCATCTCTCTTATTGACGAATATGAGATAATAGAAAAAATAAGAACTAAAAAAATAAGAAAAATTTTTATTTTAATAGAAAAATTCGTAAGAAAATTAATACTAACTAATAGTGCAAATAAAACTGCATATGCGACTCCAAGAAGTATAAATTGACTCATTTTACTTTACCCTGCCTGTGATTAATGGTTTTTGCAGTTGATTTATATCTAAAACATTACCTCTATCGTCGAGAGTAAATCTTACGGCTGTAATTTCATCACCGGTTTTTTTTAAAAAAAAGTCATTAAAATAAATTAATTCTAATTTAGGATTTATCTTTTCAACTTTTACTTTCACTGTTGTAGGTTTGTCATTTGACTTATAGTAGAGCAAATTAACAACATACTCTCCTTTCATATAACCTCTTATAGTAACTACTTCTTGATTGCTAAGGTTTAACTTCTCGATTCCGTCAATCACTATTCTTTCTCCAAGACCACCTCTGTCATCTCTATCAAGATGCATCAATCCAGCTTGCTGACTCTGAAAATAAACAATATTTCCTTCCGGATCCTCCACAATTAAATCAACATCCTCTGGNTNANNATCTTNCCANTCAGCTGAAATAATANANTCTGCNTTNCTGTCAATTTTACCTCCATCTTGCGGTTTTTGAATCAACGCAAATGANATNAANAACATAAAGGCAAANCCNAATAATGCATTAAACAATAAATCAGTGAATGCATCTCCATTACTNGANTCAATTGAAAGAATTTTTTTACTCAAAATTATTTTCCGTATAAAAAGCTAAATCATTCAGNAGNGAAATAATCCATGTNGCTGANAANTGAAATTGTATTCTGAGNAAAGTNCTAACAATTAANCCAGTNANGGTAGTATATAANGCNACAGCCATTCCAGAACTCATCGATGATAATGCCATTTTTAAATCCTCTGGGCTTGTACTGTTTAAATCGGCAATAGGCTTTAGCATTAGAATAAATCCTATAATTGTTCCTAACAATCCTAATTTTAGCGCCACATCAGAAGCAACTACACCGTAGCTAATTTTTTTCTCAAATTCTGACTCAAAAGCATTAATTAGAACATCTTTATCTTCATTTTTTTNAAGGGAATTAAAGAATCTAGAAACCAATAATTTTTTATTTNNAAATTCCATATTTTCNAAGGAATTTCTTTCATCAGAAATAATTTTTGATANATATAACCAATAAATTGAAGAAATAATCCACAAACAAGCTATTACTGTCGATATTTGACTTTTATCACCTTCTAATACAACTGCTAAAAGACCTCTTTCATNAAGAATCCATACTCCGAANATAATTAATACCAAAAGAAGAAGTGANCTTAGAACCCCAAGTGATTGATTTTGAGTGTTAAATTTCATAATTTATTTCCTTTTATTATTATTTATAATAATTTGAAGAACAAATTAGTATTTAAATTTTGAATTTAATTAGTATTATCCATTATAATGCTTAGAGGTATGAATATGAAAGAAAAAATTCTTATTGAAAACGGNACTATAATTGATGGGACCGGTTCTAAAGAATATATTGGCAATATAGTTATTGAAGATAATAAAATTATTGCTATTGGTGAGAGTGCAAAAGACTTCTCTAAAGAGAAGGATATAAAAAAAATTGATGCATCCGAAAAATTTGTGATGCCAGGTATTATTGATGCACATTGTCATATCAGCTTTGANGAACCAACCTCAAATGATGAGCTTTTTTTTCATAGAAGGCAGGCTTTAGCAGCAATAATNTCAGGTCATAATGCACGAAAAGTATTGTTGGCAGGTGTTACTGGGTTTTGTGACCCAGACAGTTTACATGAAATTGGTATTGATTTAAGAGATGCAATTAANTCTGGGTATGTCGAAGGNCCCAGAATGTCAGTTGGNGGGAATGCTCTATTAACATCAGTAGGTGGAACNGCTGGTAGGTTAATTCCTGATGAGGGTATTAGGGGCTATGCCCAAATAGTACAAAATAGAGANGAAATAATTACAGAAGTAAGNCGCCAAATTAAAAATGGTGCTGATTGGATTAAAGTNCATGTTACAGGTCTNATACCAAATCAAAGGGAAGCTGGTGAAATATCTGTATGGTCATATGATGAGCTAAAATTAGTTTGTGATTTAGCTCATGANCTNGGTATTCCAGTTGTAGGTCATGTGAGAAATGCAAAAGGGGTTATAGATAGTATAAAAGCTGGAATGGANATGATACTTCATGCAACATTTATGGATGAAGAAGCNATTGATTTAGTTTGCGAAACCAAAACTCCAATTGTCCCAACTTTTACNTTTCAAGCAAATCTNGCAGATTTTGGTGAAATAATAGGCGCATCATCTGATTACAAAGAAATTTTTAGAAAAGAAATTGTAGACAATTGTGAAATATTTAAAAAAATTCATGATGCAGGTGTTCCNTTGTTATGCGGAACTGAAAGTGGTTTTTCTATGACACCATATGGAGAATGGCATTATAGGGAACTNGAAGTTTTTGTTAATGATATTGGNATGAGTAATTTAGAATCGATTGTATGCGCTACAAAAAACGCTTCTAAAGCAATGAANATGGANGGAGAAGTTGGTACATTAGAAAATGGTATGCTTGCTGATATTTTGATATTAGATGANAATCCTCTGAACGATATTACTGTNCTTGGTGATAAATCAAAAATTTCATCAATTATTTTAAATGGAAATGAAGTTGATAGAACTAAGCCTGAACCAGAAATCACTCCACCGCAGGGTTGGAGGCTATCACCCTATTCAGATAAAATTTTAACTCAAAAAGTAGCAAAAAATAGATAAGCGTAATGACTGAACATATTTTTACTAATTATGAGGATGCCACTAATGCTTTAAGGATCAAAGACCTTAAACAATCTCTCTACGATGATGGTGAAGTTATCATGGATCAAGTATTAGTTTGCTTGCATGGTGAAGAACACAAAAAAAGAAGAAAGTTAGAAAATAAAATTTTTACTAGAGATATTTTTAAATATTATGAAAATGAAGTTTTTCCAAAAACAATTGATGAAACCCTTGAGCCATACAAGGTTTCTGGAAAAATGGATTTAGTGGATTACGGTTTTAGAGTGCTATTAAATTTAACAGCTGATTTTTCTGGTGTTGATAGGCCAAAAAAATCTAAAGAAGAGACAGAAACCTTGTTAACTTTGTTAAAGATTTTTGCTTCAGGGGCAACTCTCCATCACTCGACCAGGGATCACGAAGAAGTAAAAGAAGAAGTAAGAAGTGCTCTTAGAGATTTTGATAACCAATTCCTTAAACCCTCAATTGAAAGAAGAAAAACACTAATTGGAAAAAAAGATTTTGAAAATTTACCAAGCGATATTCTTACTGTTCTTTTGGTAAATGATGATGATTTAAATCTTCCTTATGATGTTCTTCAGAGAGAAATTGCTTTCTATCTTCTTGCTGGAGCTCAAACCTCAATTCATTCGCTTGTCCATGTTTTTCATGAAATACACGAGTGGGTCACAAATAATCCTGAAGAAAAAAATAAAATAATAAGTGATCCAATATTTGTTCAAAAATGCTTTTTAGAGAGCACAAGGCTTCATCCTTCAAGCCCTATAGCCCTAAGAAAACCAGTGTGTCCTGTAAAACTTCCAAATGATAATGACGCAGACCTAGGCGATAGTGTTGTTATTGATTTATATAATTCAAATAGAGATAAAAAAGTTTTTGGTGACGATGCAGATAAATTTAATCCCCATAGAGAACCTCCGAATGGTCAAAATTTATATGGTTTATCATTTGGTTTGGGAATGCATTCGTGTATTGGAAGAAATCTTGCGGCTGGAGTAAATTCTAAACCAGATACCGACCCAAATAATCATCATTACGGAACAGTAACAATGATACTTAGGGAATTAATTTCACGTAATGCCATTCCTGATCCAGACGATGTACCTAAAATGGATGATAAGACAAAAAGACCAAACTGGGGATACTACCCAATTGTCTTTTCCTCTAAGGGATAGCAATAGTGAATAAGTTTGAAACATCAAGTTACGAAACTATAAAATCAGCTCTAGTAAACAGGAATCTTAAACAAGCTTTATATGACAAAGGTAAAGTTATAATGGATGGAGTTTTGCTTACTTTACATGGTGAGGAGCATAGGAAAAGAAGAAAACTTGAGCATAGAGTTTTTCAAAGAGATTTTTTTAAGTATTATGAACAAGAACTTTTCCCAAGAACACTTAATGAAACTATTAATCCGTTTCTAAAAAATGGAAGATTAGATTTATTAGATTTTGGTTATAGAATAACAATGAACTTAACAGCAGATTTCGCTGGTGTTGATAGAGTTAAAAAAACTCCAAAAGAAACTGAAGATTTATTATCGTTAGTTAAAACCTTTAGCCAAGGAGCTACATTAGTTCATTCAAAAAGACCTCATGAAGATGTCAACAAAGAAGTCATAAAAGCCTTGAATGAATTTGAAACAAAGTTCCTTGCTCCATCAAAAAATAGGAGAAAAAATTTAATAAAAAGATATAAAAATAATGAAATAAAGAAAGAACAACTTCCTAGGGATGTTCTTACAGTTTTATTAATGAATGAAGATAAAATAGAGCTAAACGATGAACTTATCAAAAGAGAAATCGCCTTCTATCTTCAAGCTGGATCCCATAGTACTGCAAATTCGATGACACATGCTTTACATGAAATTTACAAATGGAGTGAAAATAATCCAAAAGGTATTAAAAAAATTAAAAATGACCCCCTTTTTCTCCAGCGATGCGTTCATGAAAGCATGAGACTTCATCCTGCAAGTCCTGTAGCTTGGAGAAAATCAGAATGCCCTGTTAATCTTGAAAAAAATATTAATATGAAAAAAAATGATTTAATAATTATGGATCTTCATGAAGCAAACCAAGATGAAACAATTTTTGGTCAAGATTCACATATATTTAATCCATACAGGGAGGTTCCTAAAAATCAGTTTTTGTGGGGATTAACATTTGGTATAGGATTGCACATGTGTTTTGGAAGAGATTTGGATGGAGGACTAGTACCAGATGAAAAAACTGACCCTAGCAATCATCAGTATGGTATAGTAACTTTATTAGTACAAAAAATCCTAAATGAGGGCGGTTACCCTGATGATAAAAATAAACCAGAAACTGATCTAAGCACAGAAAGGTCTAACTGGGCTTCTTACCCAATAATATTCGGAGATATAAAATGAAAACTGCTATTGTTACAGGAGCTGGAGCTGGAATAGGTGAAGCTATTTGCCAAAAACTAAGTAAAAATAATTATCGTGTTGGCATGCTAGATTTAAATGAAGAAAGCGTAAAAGAAGCTTCAAAAAAAATTGAAAATAGTATTCCTCTTTGTGGTGATGTTACAAGCGAGGATTCAATAAAAGAGGCATTTGGGAAATTTGGTGAAATACCTGACTTATTAGTCAATAATGTCGGTATTGTTTTATTTGGTCCTCTCGAGGAACATTCTGTAAATGATTATAGCAAAAGTCTTAATATAAATTTGTTAGGTTCTTTTATCACCTCTAGAGTTTTAATAAATGACATGATTGAAAGAAGAAATGGTTCAATAATTAATATGTCATCAGTTAATGGTGTTAATCCAGGTATAGGAATTGGAGCATACCCAGCATCAAAAGCTGGTATAATATCCATGACACAACAAATGGCTATTGAATGGGGTAAATTTGGAATTAGAGTAAATTGTATTTCCCCAGGTTTTATAGATGCAGGTATGTCAAAACCTATTTATGAAGATCCTAAAGTTAGAGAGTTAAGAGGTGGAGCAGTTCCCTCAGGAAGATTAGGTGAAGCTGAGGATATAGCCAATGCAGTTCTCTTCCTAGACTCGGAAAATGCATCTTATGTTAATGGTCACAATTTAGTAGTTGATGGTGGTGTAATAAGCAGTGTTATTGCTCAACTTCCAAGGGAATAATGAAAAAAAATTTAATTTTTACAGGGGGAATTTTTCATCCATTCGATGAAACATCAGAAACTTTATCAAATATTATTAATAATTTTGGATATAAATCAGAAATAACCATTGATATTGAGGAGGGTATTAAAAATATAAATGAATATGATTTAATTACTTTCAATGCGCTTAGATGGAGAATGTTAAATCATGAAAAATATATACCTTATATTGATGAATGGCAGTTTAGTTTATCTAATAAATCGAAAAATTTATTAGAAGATTTTATAAAAAAAGGTGGAAAAATGCTAGCCTTCCATACTTCATCTATATGCTTTGATGATTGGGATGGATGGACAAAACTTTTGGGCGGTAAATGGGACTGGGATAAATCATTCCACCCTCCAATTGAAAAAATTGAAGTTTCTCCCATAAAAAATCATCTCTTGGGCAAAAGTATAGAAAACTTTAAAATAAAAGATGAGGTATATCATAATCTTAAAATTGAAAAAAATTCTCAGCCATTTCTCTCAGCAAGATCAAATACAACAAAAGAGGATCATATTATTGGCTGGACTAGTGAATATCAAAAAGGACGAACTGTTTATAATGCACTAGGTCACGATTCAGAGTCATTAAAAAATCCATTTATGATAAATATTATAAAAAATAGTTTACTTTGGTTATCTGGAGATGAATTTGTTAGAAATTAAAAATATGTCGATAATTATCACTGGTGGTTGTTCAGGCTTAGGCCTTGGTATGGCAAAAAAATATAGTGAGGCTGGAGCAAAAGTAACTATTTGCGGCAGAAGAGAGGAAAAAGTAAAAAAATCCCAGGAAAAATTAGGTTCAAATGTTTTGTCAATTGTCGCAGATGTTACTCAAGATAGTGATAGAGAGAAAATTATTGATAGAGCATTACAACATGGGAATAAGATTGATGTCCTTATAAATAATGCTGGTAATATGTATAGAGGGCAAATTGAAGATCTAGAAGAACAAAAACTTCTAGATATATTTAATACTAATGTTATTTCTGGAATGATGCTTTTAGGTAAGGCAAAAAAATTCTTAGCTGAAACTAACGGTTCAAATATTTTTATTGGTTCTGTTCATAACAGAAGAGCTTTTCCCGGGGCATCGCCTTATGCAGCAACAAAAGGTGCGCTTGAGACATTAACGAAAGTTTTAGCCGCAGAGCTTGGTAATGAAAAAATTAGAGTAAATTGTGTTGTGCCAGGAGGAGTCTTTACAGAAATTAATCAAAGAGCAGGTTTATTTGATGATGAAACTGCAAAAAAAAGGTTAGAAGATATGGCGTCGATACACGCCTTAGGAAGAATAGGCACTCCTTTAGAAATTGCAGAAGCTATAGAGTATTTAATTTGTGCTGAGTGGACAACTGGTGCAATTCTTGAAGTTGATGGAGGTTTAGGTTTAGGTCTTACTAACGCCTAAATAGGTAAACTTGAAACACCCCCGTCTACTGCAATTGATTGGCCAGTAATATAGCTTGATTTTTCAGAGGCCAAAAAAGTCACTAAATCTGCTAATTCTTCTGGTTTACCAACTCTTTTTGCGGGAATATTATTTGATATTGTATCCACAACCTGTTCTTCAGTAACATCAAGTTCTTTGGCTTGCATTGAAACAAGGCCCTCAACTCTTTCAGTTTTAGTGAAACCTGGACAAACATTATTTATCAAAATATTGTCCGATGCAATCTGGTTAGAGAGAGTTTTTGCCCAGCCATGAACAGACATTCTAACTCCATTAGATAACATTAAATTATCAATGGGTTGTTTCGCTGATACAGAACTAATATTAATTATTCTTCCCCATTTATTTCTCTTCATAGATGGTAAAACAGCCCTTGTTAATCTTACAGCTGATAAAAAAGTTGACTCAAAAGTAGAAACCCAATCATCATCACTGATCTCATCAAAAAAACCTGCCTTTGGACCACCAGTATTATTGACTAATATATCAACTCTTCCATGCTTTTTAATAATATCTTCAACCATTTTATTAATGTCTTCTTTGTTGCTTAAATCTGTCTGAAAAAAATAGACTTCAGAGCCTGTCTGTTCTTTAATATCTCTTGCAGATTTTGAAATTTTTTCCTTATCCCTTGAGCAAATGATTACTGTTGCACCCTCGTTTGCAATAGAAAGTGCTGTTGCTTTTCCTAGACCTTGACTTGCTGCAGTAACAAGAGCAATTTTATTATTAAGTCCCAAATCCATATCAACCCCATTTAAAATATTTAACAAAATAGTAAATTTTAACTATAAAAGCGAATATAAACTTTAAACAAAAAAAAATTATATATATATTTAATTTTTGAAAGGAAAATGTATGTCTGAAAAAGGTATGGGATCTTCAGTTCTACGAAAAGAAGATTTTAGATTTATAACAGGTAAAGGAAAATATACCGATGATATAAATCACGCCAATCAATTATACGCATATTTTTTAAGATCTCCTGTCGCACATGCAAATTTAATTTCTATTGAAACTGAGAGTGCTATGAGTTCTCCAGGGGTAGTTGCAATTTATACAAGCAAAGATATTGATGCTTCTCTTCCTTGCGGCTGGGAAACGCCTACAAAACCTGGAACTCCTCCAATGCATGAGCCTCCTTGGCCTGTTTTTGCAAAGGATAAAATTAGATTTGTTGGAGAAATGATTGCAGTCGTTATTGCTGAAACAGTTAATCAAGCAAAAGATGCATGTGAATTAATTAACCTTGAGTATGAAGATCTTCCAGCTGTTGTATCCCCAAAAAAAGCTACAGAAGATGGCGCACCACAAATTTGGGATGATATTCCTAATAATATATGTTTTGAGTGGGAATTAGGAAATAAAGAAGAAACTGAAAAGGCATTTAAAGAGGCAGAGCATCATATTGAAATTGATTTAACAAATAGTCGTTTAGTTCCAAATGCTATGGAGCCTAGATCATACATAGGAAATTATGAGGATGGAAAGCAAGAGTACACCCTTTATACAACAACACAACTTCCACATATTATTAGAATGCTTGTGTGCACAGTATTAGGCTTGGAGGAGCATAAAGTCAGGGTAATTTCACATGATGTTGGAGGTGGATTTGGTTCTAAAGCATTTCATTATGCAGAAGAAGCAATAGTAACTTGGGCTGCTGGAAAATTAGCACGGGCTATTAAATGGACATCTGAAAGAAGTGAAGCATTTATTAGTGATCGACATGGAAGGGATCATATTACAAAAGCAGAGGCAGCTCTTGATAAAGACGGTTATTTTACAGCAATGAGAGTTACAACCTTAGCTTCTTTGGGAGGGTATTTATCAGGATCAGGACCAGCAATACCTACATTTTTTTATGGTCCTTTAATACCTGGTCCCTATAAAACTCCTAATCTTTATTGTGACGTTAAAGGTGTATTTACAAATACAGTACCTGTTGATGCGTATAGAGGAGCAGGTCGCCCAGAAGCTACATATGTTACAGAAAGATTAGTTGAGGCCGCTTCCAATCAAACAGGAATTGACTCTATTCAATTAAGAAAAAAGAATTTTATTCAACCAAATGAATTCCCCTATCCATCACCTGGAAATTTAACGTATGACTCTGGTGATTATGATGCATGTCTAAACTCTGCATTAAAAGCAATTAAATATGACGAATATAATGAAAGAAAAATTAAATCAGAAAAAAATGGTAAGCTAAGAGGTATAGGAATTTCTTGTTATATTGAGGCGTGTGGAGTAGCACCTTCAAAAATGACCCTAGATGCAGGAGGAAGGGGTGGTTATTATGAATCATCTACCGTTCGTGTGAATCCAACCGGTTCGATTACCGTATTTACTGGATCACACTCTCATGGACAAGGTCATGAAACAGTATTTGCTCAAATTGTTCATGATACTCTTGGTATTCCATTTGAGTCTATTGATGTAGTACATGGAGATACAGGAAGGATACCTTATGGTGTAGGTACAGTTGGTTCTCGCTCTTTAGCTGTAGGAGGACCTGCATTGATGAAGTCTTTAGAAAAAATTATTGCTAAAGGAAAGAGAATTGCAGCTCATTTGTTAGAGTCTTCAGCCGATAAAATTATTTTTGAGGATGGCGAATTTTCAGTAAAAGATACAAACAAATTTATTTCATTACCTGAAGTTATAGGTGCAGCTTATGTACCCGGAAATTACCCTATTCACGAACTTGAACCTGGCCTTGAAGAAACGTCATTCTACGATCCCCCCAACCTAACCTATCCAGCAGGAACCCATATTTGTGAAATTGAAATAGATCCAGATACTGGTAAAACAGAAATCGTAAATTATGCAGTATCTGACGATTTTGGTATAATAATGAATCCTATGATTGTTGAAGGACAGGTTCATGGAGGTGTTGCTCAAGGCATTGGACAAGCCATGTTAGAGCACTGCATTTATGAAGAGGACTCGGCTCAATTAATAAATGGATCCTTTATGGATTATACAATGCCTAGGGCAGATAATATTCCATCAATGATTGTTAAAACTGAAACAACACCATCGGTTCATGGACTTGGCGTAAAAGGTTGTGGAGAAGCAGGTGCAATTGCAGCACCTCCTGCGGTTATTCATTCTGTTTTAGATGCATTAAAATCATTTGGTATAAAAGACTTTGATATGCCGGCTACCCCAAATAAAATCTGGGAAGCAATTCAAAAAGCAAAATCAGTTTAAAAATTAAGACCAAGGCTTTATTACAACAAGAATAACAATAAATATCATTAAAACAGTTGGTATTTCGTTTATTATACGGAAGAATTTTGATGAATATTTGTTATTATCACTTTCAAATTCATTAATACAATTTTTCATAAAAATATGAAAGAATGTCATAAGAATTACTAATAAAAATTTTATTAATAACCATAATTCAAGCCCATTATTATAAAGCAAAAAAAGACCAGACAACCATACAATCATCATGGCGGGGTTCATTATAAAACGGTATAATCTATACTCCATAACTTTAAAAGTTGAAGATAAATCAATATTATTAATATTTTCAGAATGATAAACAAATAGTCTTGGAAGGTATAAGAGGCCTGCCATCCAAGATATTACAGAAACTATATGTATAACTTTAATCCAGAGTATCAATTTACTTCCATTTTGCAGTAGGGGGCATAGACATTAAAATTGCCTCTGTAGATCCCCCAGTTTTAAGACCAAATAATGTTCCCCTATCCCATAAAAGATTAAATTCAACATATCTACCTCTTTTATAAAGCTGAATATCTTTTTCATCTTGAGACCAACTCTTGTTTTTTCGTTTTTCAATAATAGTACAGATAGTTGTTAAAATATCTTCGCCAAAATCATGGATAAAATTAAAATCATTATCAAAATTGTTATTATTCAAATGATCAAAAAAAATACCTCCCTCTCCCCTTGGTTCATCCCTATGAGGAAGATAAAAATATTCATCACATTGCTTCTTAAAGTCAGGATAATAATTTTTATCATACTTATTACATACATTTTCTATTGATCTATGAAAAAAATTTACATCATCATTATTAGAAATTGAAGGAGTCATATCAGCTCCGCCGCCAAACCACTTTTTTCCAGTTTGAATGAATCTAGTATTAAAATGAAAAGCTGGGACAAAAGGAGATTGCATATGGGCAACTACACTTATGCCACTTGCCCAATAATTTGGAGCTTCTTCAGTACCAGATATTTGTTTTCTAAAATCTTCTTTAAATTCGCCTTTAACAGTCGAAATATTAACTCCAACTTTTTCAAAAACATTACCTTTTAAAGTACTCATTTCTCCACCACCCTCTCCAGAGTGTTTCCAAGTCTTTCTTATAAACTTTTCGCCGTCAATTTCTTCAAATTTTTTACAAAATTGATCTCTCAGTTCTCTAAACCATTCTTGAGCAATTTTTTTCTCACTTTCAGATTCATCTGATCTCAAAGAGTTGTTCATTTAAAATTTTCCCTAATAGTCTTAATAAAATAACTAACATTTTCTTCAGGTGTAGTTTTTAAAATACCGTGTCCTAAACCACAAACCCAACCGGCTCTTTCAGATAAATTTAAATTAAGTATTGGTTCAATATATTTATCGAGCTCTCTTTTAACTTCATCCAAAGATCTAGTTAAAATCTCTTGATTAAAATTACCCTGAACAAAACCTCTTTTGGTTTTCCTTAACCAATGTGAAATTTCAAATGTATGATCAAATCCTATTCCNGATAAAGTTTTATNCTCATTGGAATTTATAGTTTCAATAAAAAAATTATATTCAAATGGATGTTTTGCAAAGAAACCAACCCTACCATCAAAAGGTTTGATTAAGTCATTATAAATAAGATCTGAATAAGCATAGAAATCTTTTGAATTACCTATTCTTGCAGCATCTGTATCAAAAATCATAACTATTTCGGCACCTGAAGAAATCTGTAGTTGAATATTTCTCTTTAACAAAGGTATTATTTTCTTAGTAAGGAGTTTATGAATAAAATTATTTCTAAAATTACCTTCGAAACTTATACCCTTATTCATTCCAGTACCGTAAGAGGCAACTGTCCATGGACCACCTACAAAGCCAATCAAACTTTTATTTTTTGGTAAAATATCACGTGTTATTTTTAAAGCATCGCTCTGAAAATTTAAATCAAGGATAGCCTCTTCAACCTCNTTTAATTCATTAAAATTTGAATGATCAATAAATTTACCAAAAACAGGNCCTGGATTATATTTAAGACTCATACCCAAAGCCTCCAATGGAAAAAGAATATCGCTAAATAGAATTGAAACATCAAAATCAAAGTCTTCAATCGGACCTAGCGCAGTTCGTGCAGCCAATTCTGGATTTTTGCATAAATCCTCAAAAGAGTGATCTTTTTTTAAATTTTGGTAATGCGAATGATATCTTCCAGCTTGCCGCATAAACCATATTGGCGGAGTTTTTTGAGATACTCTTTTTAAAGCATTATTGAATAATAAATTAGACATTAAAAACCTATTTCTTTTGCCAACCGTGCTCCATAAGAAATAATATATTGAGCTCCAGCCCTTCGCATAACATGCCAAGTTTCTTTTAAAGCTTCATTTAAATCTAGCAAACCTTTTTCTTCTGATAAGCACATACCAGCGTATTCACCGCTTACCTGATAAGAGCCAACCATTAAATTGGTTTTTTCTCTAATCTTCATTATTAAATCAATGGAGGTCATTCCCGGTTTGACCATGAGCATATCAGCTCCTTCCTCAGCACATCTTAAGCTTGCTCTAATTGCCTCAGATTCGCTCCTATAATCTAACTGATATTGCTTTCTATCACCAAAAGATGGTGCCGAAGATGCAGCTTCTCTAAATGGTCCATAAAAATTACTTGAAAATTTCGTACTATAACTAACTATAGGCTTCATTGAAAATTTCTCTTTATCAAGGGTTTTTCTAATTGATAATGTTCTTCCATCCATCATATCACTTGGTGCAATAATATCTGACCCTGCCTGAGCATAGCAAAGTGCGATTTTGGAAATTTCTTTTAATGTTCGATCAATGTCAATTGATTGATCCTCATTAAATAAACAACAATGCCCATGATCAGTTAAAGAACATAAGCAAACGTCGGTCCATAAACTTATATCATTCTTAAACCTATCTTTTATTGAGCTTATTGCTTTTTGGTGAAAATCTAAATTAAAAGAACTAACGCTTTTCTTTTTAGGAGAAATAAATAACAGAAAATTTTTTACTCCATTATTTAGATCATCATCAATTTGTTTAAAACAGTTATCAAGAGACATAACGAAATTATTTTTTAAACCTATAATTTCTTCATTATCATTAATACCCTCATTAACAAAAATTGGTTGAACAAAATGCGATAGTGAAAAACTTGTTTCAGAGCATAAATCTCTTAATAATTGATTGCTCTTTAAACGATGAAGTCTTTTTTCAGCTTTTTCCATTTGTAATCTCATTTTTCCAATCTTCATAATTCAAGAAAATTTTTATACGGTCTTCCGTAACATTCTTTTTTATAATTTCATAGGTATTACCTGGTCCACAAGAATGAAATTTTTCAAGAATTGCTGGGAATTCCTCAATTGCATACTCAAATGCCGACCCACTCATCCAATAAAAATGAGTCTTTTTAGATAAATTCTCATCAATTTTATTTTTAATTAATTTATATGTAAATAATCTTTCTTTAATAGAAAAATCTAAAGAACTCGAGTGAGTTANTTTTATCCATTTGTTATCGGAAAGAAATTTCAAATTATCCTGACTTTCTCCCAAACTATCAAAACTTCCATTAACCCAAAAACCTTTTTTAGCTAATTGAAACCAAGTTTTTACACCGCTTGTCCATAGAATNTTTGAGCTATCTATTTTNTCTTTACTTTCTANAACATTACCTCTAGTTGCTAAAATATTTTTATTTCTTAANGCGCTTANTTTTTTTGATTTTTCNCTAATATTCTCACGTGAAAATAATTTATAATCTCTTATATTAGATGGATAAATTTTATCTGGATCGACNCCATACCAATTTTTTTTATCCTTAACTTTTCTCTCTATAATTCTTTTATCAAGGGTAATATTTTCATCAGTTATACCTTTTAATGTAAGCACATCTCCAAAGCTCTTTTTTTCAAAGCTAACACCGATTTTTTGATGACAGCCACCCCCATAGGAGGATAAAATTTTTCGTTCTACTTGAACAGANTCAAATGTTTTAGAATCATTAATTGCTTCTACTAGATTAATAATATCTTCACGACCATCCTTTACTTCAATTGCAATTGCGCCTTGCGCAGGAGCACAAGGGTTTTCAGATAANGGCGGTATTAACCAAACTGAATTATCAATTACTTCTCTTATTTCAATTGATAAGTTGTTATCCCCATTTGCAAGAAGTCTATCAATAGCGGCTTTTGCTAAAACTATTCCATCAGAATCTCCATTAAAATATTTATTTAATCGAGTTGGAATATTACCTCTAATATTTTCAAAATTTATCTTTTTAGTTTCAAATGGCAAAGCATTATTTAGAAATGAGCTTAAATTATATTCTCTTCTCGGTGATGACGTTAAAAGAGTTANATTTTTATATTTTTTAATTTTTTCTATATTTTTCTTTTTAAAAAAAATAATATCTCNCATATCTGCGCGTGGAAGTGTTCCCACTATTTTGGTACCTTTGGTTAATTTAATTGGTANATCTTTCCATGAATGAACAGCTAAATCAGCTTCTTCGTTAATTAAACTCTCCCTCAAGTCAGAAGTAAAAACACCTATCTCAGGAAGCTGACTTAAAGGAGTTGTTAAATCAATATCACCTTTAGTATCTTTGTATATAAAATCTAGAGATATATTATTTTTTTTGGTTTTAATAGCATCACCAACTAAAAAAGCCTGAATAATTGCTAAATCACTCTTTCTTGAAATAATTTTAACCATAATTTATATTTTCTCATGAATTTATTTTAAAGTATCGACTTATTTTATCTATCTTGATAGAAATATGCGACATAATGTCTAAAAGAGTATTTTAAAGTGCTATTATTATATTTTTCTATTAGAAATATAATACATTTTAGTAATACTAAACTGGGGTAGTAAACTTGGATTATAACAATTTTTTTAAAAGTAAATTAGATAATCTTAAAGATGAAGGTCTTTATAGAACTTTCAGAGAGATTGATCGCCATCAAAATTTATTTCCTAAAGCACTCGAATATAATGAAGGTCATAACAGAGAAGTTGAAATTTGGTGTTCAAATGACTATTTGAATATGAGCCAACATCCTGAGGTAATGCAAACATGTATTGATGTAATATCTGAACTTGGAACAGGTTCAGGAGGTACTAGAAATATTTCTGGTACATCATCATACCATGTGGGATTAGAAAAATGTCTTGCGGAGCTTCATAACAAAGATAGAGCGCTTGTTTTCCCCTCAGCATACACAGCAAACCAATCAACAATATCAATTTTGTGTAAAAATATAGATGATATTGAAATTTTCTCAGATGAATTAAATCATGCTTCTCTTATTGAAGGCATAAGAAATAGTGGTGCAAAATATCATATTTTTAAACACAACAATATTGATGATTTAGAAAAAAAATTAAATGACTGTGATATTGAAAAACCTAAACTAATTGTTTGTGAGTCGATTTATTCTATGGAAGGAATAAGATCTCCATTAAAAGAGATTGTTAGATTGGCAAAAAAATATAATTCCCTCACATACCTAGATGAAGTTCATTCTGTTGGTCTTTATGGACCCTCGGGTAGCGGTATAGCTGCAGAATTAGGAATTGATAGAGATATTGATATCATCAATGGTACTTTATCAAAATCCTTTGGGCAAATGGGTGGTTATATTGCTGCTAATGCAGATTTAATTGATTATATAAGAAGTTTCGCACCAGGTTTTATTTTTACATCATCAATTAATCCCTCTGTTGCAGCTGCATCAATTAAAAGTATTGAAATCTCAAAAGTTGCAGAAACTCTTCGTCTTAAAATTAGAGAAAATTCGTCAATTATTAGAGAAGGCCTTAGATCAGTTAACATTCCATTTATCGATAATGAAAGCCACATTGTCCCAATACTTGTAAAAGGACCTCTAGAATGTAAACAGATATCTAAATTATTACTTGATGATTTTGGTATTTATATTCAACCTGTATTTTATCCTACAGTTCCAAAGGGTGAAGAAAGGTTGAGAGTAACAATAACTCCAAAACATTCTAAGGCTGATATAGATAACTTTATATCATGCATTAATGAAGCTTGGAATATCCTCAATTTTGAGAGAGCTGAGTCTAAAAATTTAAATTCTAGAGCTTAAGAACTAAGAGTTTCAATAATTTTTGCTAACCTTTNCTTACTTTTACCAGCTACACGTGCAGATGTTATAGCATTTAAATTATCTTTATTACCATCAACAACAACTACAGCGATCATGCCCATATTTTTGTGAGGTGTGCATTGATATAAATAAATACCAGGTACTGTAAATGTATATTCTGTATCAACATTTAATTTACTTCTAAAAGCACCAACACCTTCGGGTACACTAAGAAATTGAACGTTATGACCTTTTGTTGTTGCCAACCATTTTACGGTATCGCCTGATTGAATATTCACTACAGACTGAGAATAAACCATACTTTCTTTTCCTAACCTATTGAGCATTTCAACTTCGAAAGTTGCAGCCGATAGTGTGTTTGCAAAAAATATAGCGGTAACAGCAAATAAAATTTTATTCAATTTAGTCTCCTAATATTAAAATCATTATAATAAATTACAACAAACATAGTCATATTTACTAGCTGAAAAAATGTGAAAGACAATATGTCGCATAATTTAATTTGAAATTGAATCAATCGATAGGCTAGTTGCATTTATTACNGAAGCNACCCTTAAAGCTGCCTGGATTTTATTTGCACTAACTTCTTTTTTAACTAAAACATTTTCGTGACTATCCAAACACATACCGCAACCTTTTATAGCTGAAGCAGCAAGAGACCANAGTTCAAAATCAATTTCATCAATACCATGCGATGCTATTGCATTCATTCTTAAATTAGCAGGCATTGATTGATAATTTTTATTACTTATTAAATGTATTGATCGATAATAAATATTATTCATAGCCATCAANCTTGCGGCTGTATATGCAGCATTTAACTCTTTCTCAGAAAGAATTTCTATTGCTTCTTCAACTATCATTTCAGTTAAAAATTTATTTTGTGTTGTTAAAGATGACGTTAAAACCGTCCCAGCAAAAGTATTTTCATTCAAAATGGTTTCATTTGATAATGATGAAANATTTAGCTTTATATCTTTTGCAAAATCAGGCAAAAGAGACTTTATTTTTTCAAATTTCACAATCAATCACCTTTATAAAGTTTCACCACCAACNGGACGGTTACATGGACACAATTCATCTGTTTGAAGAGCATCCAATACACGTAATGTATCTTGAGGATTTCTTCCAACATTTAAGTTAGTAACATAAACATGTTGAATAACATTATGAGGATCAACAATAAAAGTAGCTCTTAAAGCAACACCCTCTTCAGATCTTATACCAAGGGCATCAATTAAAGATCCAGTGGTATCGGCAAATGACCATTGAGATAACTTATTTAAATCAGAATGCTCTCTTCTCCATGCTAATTTACAAAATTCATTGTCAGAGCTTCCACCTAAAACAACACAATCTCTATCCTCAAAATCAGAATTTAATGAAGCAAATTCTGAAATTTCAGTTGGACATACAAATGTAAAATCTTTTGGGTAAAAATATATAACCTTCCACTTTCCTTCAAAGCTTTTATTGGTAATATTTTCAAACGCACTTTCACCATTTTCTTCATGATTATTAAAACCTGGCTTTACACCTACAACTTCAAAATCTGGTAAATCACTTCCAATTCCTAACATAATAATTTCTCCTAATTTATAATAATGATTATTAGAATCATTTAAGTTTATGATGAAAGTAGATATAAACTATAGCTAAATTAGAATCAATCTAAAAAGTAAAATGGGACCAAAATTAAAAATAATGGTCCCATTTAGCAGTATTATTGGGATACTGCTTATCTAATTATTTTTCCTTAGGGGGGGGAGTCTAAGTAATGGAAATAAAAATTAGATAATATGAAAAGTCTTAGTTTATAACATTCAATTGCTCCCTACTCCCATAAAAGGAGTAAATGTTATCTTTATATTTCTCGTGAATAATTAAATCACTATTCATAAATTTCTTACCTAAATTAAAGCCTGCATTCACAAAATGTTCTGCATCTGCTTCAGGAAAATATGGACCAAATATGTTATAAATATCCTCCTTCATATCCTTTTGAGCAAAAGCAATAATTTCAATTAATAAATTTTCGTTCTTACTAGTTAAAGGGGATGTCATGAAATCACTTCTTAAATTAGTTTTATTTAAGTGTGAGAGACCCATCATAAGTGTATGAAAGTATCTTACAGAATTATCAAGTTTAGCTGCCTTGAAAGTATGATCAATTAAAATTAGAGGCGTATTACATCTAAATACATGGGCTTTTAGCCAAAACCTCGAACATAAAATTAATATATTTTCTGCCGTTCCTAAATTCTTGATACTTCTTTCCATAACATCCCTCTTTATCTATTAGACTATCCCTTAGAANCTTTTCCTAAGTGACACACGTGCATTCAGAGGTTCACCGACTGATGCTTGGTGAGTACTATGAGAATGCGGGAAATATAGCTCATCAGTTAANTTTTCAACGTTAAGCTGAACGCTTAGATCGTCNGCAAGATCATAATAAGCTGCAAAATCCACACGTGTATAGTCAGGAAGGATTAGNCCTGGTTTATCATTTTTAATATTNGACTCACCTTGATGTGTGATACCTAANCCAATACCAAACTGTTCATTGACTTCATAAGTAGCCCATAAAGAAGCAGTTTGNTCNGGNATTTCNCTAGGCTCACCNCCTTTAGCNGTTTCNCCATCAAGATCACTGTANCCAAGNGCTANNTANAATCTNTCAGTNACTTGNCCTTTAAGTTCNANNTCAANACCATCAACCTGAAGTCCAACTATTTCTGAATTTTCACCAGTATCACTGTCTCTAACAGCTTGAGTTTGTTCGCTATCAAAATAACTAACAGTAAAGCTTAGATTATCTCTGATATCCCATTTAACACCAATTTCAGTGCTTTCNAAAACATCAGGGTCTAATCTTGCTGAGCTAGATGATAAACTTTTGAATTGCTCGCCAGATCTTGGAAGGAAGCTCTCACTATAACTTACATAAAGTGATAGATTTTCTTGCGGCTTAAAGATTAAGCCTGCACGTGGAGAAACTTCTTCATCTTCTCTTGACTCTGATGTGCCATTTTTAACATCTCTAACTGTAATATCAAAACTATCAAAACGACCACCGAGCATTATCTTAAAGTTATCACTCACATCAATTTGATCTTGAATATAAAAAGATGTCACTTCAATATCAGACTCAGTGCTACTTTTTAGATCTGCAGTAAAGTCATTATATGTTCTTACACCTGCAGCATTAACTCCAAAGTTAATTGGTCTAGAGATATTGAATACTTCGTTATCATCTTCAGTAGTAATGAAGAAAGTATTGTAACGGTAATTCTCATTCTCAGTGTCAATAATTTCAGCTCCAACTAATAGAGTATGTTTTGCTGATCCAGTTTGGAACTCATTAACAATGTTACCAGAAATTATTAAATTAGTTCTTTCTGTAGGATCTTTATAACCATCCGCTGTAAATGTATCCCCACCAGAGTAACCTGATGCATAATAATTTTTATACATTTTTGCAAAATCACTATATTGAACTACAAAATTACCTTTTTGAGTATCAGAAAATTCATGACTAACATTAGCACGATAAATATCAGCTCTAAGAGTTGTTAAGTTTGTATCAGTATCACCGAAAACTATTTCCTCAAAAGCTTCCACTGGTTCTCCATTAAGAGTTGGAACACCACGATCAATAAATCTTTCATGATCTGCATGCTCATAAGATAAATCCAATGTTGTTTGTGGTGAAATTTGAACTCTTAGTGTTGGATTAAAACCATAACGATCACCGTCATAGTAATCTCTATGATTTTCTAATGTATCAGAGTGAAAATTAATTCTTAATGCAGAATTTTCACCTGTTTGAACATTGTAATCAACTGCAAAGTCAAATGCTCCAAAAGTATCTGCACCCATATCGAAAGATCCAAAAGCATCATTTAAAACAGCTTTTTTCGTTACTCTGTTTATGATACCACCAGTTCCACCTCTACCAAATAAAAGTGCATTAGGTCCTCTAAGAATTTCAACTTGCTCAAGATTGTAAAGAGAACGGTAATATTGAACATCATCTCTTACACCATCAAGATAGAAGTCAGCGGTTGATCTAACTCCTCTGAAGACTATAGAGTCTCTGTGACCTTCACCTTGTGAGGTGTTAACACCTGGTGTGTATCTTACGATGTCACCAAGCTCTCTAAAACCTTGTTTACGAATATCTTCATCAGTAACAATCGATAGTGTTTGTGGCACATCAATAATTGGTACTGGAGTTTTAAGAGCAGTAACCTGATCAGAATAAAGAACCTTACCTTTAACGATAATTTCTTCAGGATCAGATGAATTCTCTTGTGCAAATATAGTAGTAGGCACCGATAGATTAAACATCAATGCGATAAGTAAAAACTTACTTAATTTAGTTTTTATCATAGCTTTGTTTCCCCAATTTAAAAAAATTGTTTTTGTTAATAATAATTACTCGCAGTTATAATGTAATTAAGAATCATTCGCAACTAAATAATTTAAAAAATATTATTTTATTTTTAAATATCTAACTTATTGAAAATATTGGATTATCTTCTTGATAAAGAAGCCCATTTACTAAAATTTTGATCCTTGTAAATAAAAGTTTTCTTAGAAATAAGGTTTTTATTTACATTCTCTCTCCAATCATAATGATAACCTAAGCCTCCAATAGGAGGTGGTTTTATATCAAAAATTACTTCAAAAAGATCATCTTTTTTCCCTGGTAGCTTTATATTATTAGCGTAATGAAAATTGTCTGTTAAATTTATATGCGGAACAAGATCATATGAAACACTCTCTCGAGTTTTTTGGTTAATTATTTTAACTTTTATTTCTAAATAAGGCACAAAGCCGCCCTCAACTGAACCATCGGGTGCATCATTTGTCCAAGTCGCAAGGGCTTCGATATGAATATCTGATTTTTGTTCGCTTAGATAAAATTCACCGGGAAAAATATCATCTTTAATTGCACCCTCAAAAATTAATTCAATACCTGGATCAATTTTTTCTTCACCGATAATCATTTCTTCAGCAATAAGAATTGAATTTAAGAAGATGGTAAAAAGAAATAAAATNAAATATTTAAAATCTCTAATTATCAATCTTTCCCTCCTTTAATTTAATTATTCTATCTGCCATAGAATTAGCATCCTCAATATCATGAGTTACAAGGATGCAAGTTATATTATTATTATTTAATATTTTTTTAGTTTCACGCCTCAAATCCTTCCTTAAATCTTCATCTAAGGAAGCAAAAGGTTCATCCATTAACAAAATTTGTGGATCAGGAGCAATAGCTCTTGCAATTGCTACTCTTTGTTGTTCCCCTCCGGATATGTTATTTGGATAAGAATTTACATATTGATCAACTCGAAAAAGATTAAGTAAGTCTAAAGCTTTTTTTGTACGAAAACTTTTTTTACCTTTAATTCCAAATTTTACATTTTCTAATACTGATAAATGAGGAAACAAAACTTTCTCTTGAAGAACTAGACCAACATTTCTATGGTTTGGGGCAATTGAAAAATCTTTATTAGCAACAGTTTTTCCATAGATTTCTATCTCGCCATAATTTAATTTTTCTAGGCCAGTTATCAACCTTAACAAAGTTGACTTTCCACATCCAGATGAGCCTAGGATTGCAACTATTTCACCCTCAGATACATCCAAATTTATATCATTCAAAATAAAATCACTATCATTATAACTATGCTTTATATTCGATAAACTTAAACTAATTTTCTTTATCATAGCGCTTCTCCAGGTCTCGAACTTTTTATCATTCTTGATAAAATTATAATTGGTATCAGTCCAATTATTACAATAGCAATTGATGGGGCAGCCGCTTCATACATTCGCTCTTCTGAAGCATAATTATACGCCGAGACTGCCAAGGTTTCAAAATTGAAGGGTCTTAAAATTAAAGTAGCAGGTAATTCCTTAATAACCTCAGATCCTACAAGTAAAATACTTGTAAGAAGTCCTGTTTTTACTAGAGGGAAATGAATTTTATACATTAATTTAAAGCCTGAGATATTTAAAGTTTTAGAAACATCATCCAATGAGCTACTAACCCTTTGAAAACTAGCTTCAATTGTAGAATTAGACAA
>NYSO01000033.1 GCA_002683015.1 Rhodobiaceae bacterium | reverse complement strand
TATTTGTCTAGATAATCTTTATTTTTTACTTTAATTACATTCATCTTGTAATAACGATCAACATGTACTATCTATAAAAAAATGACGCGTACGTCATTTTTATAAAATTAATAACCAGGATAGCAATGAAAAAAAATATTTTTTTAATTTTTAGTCTATTTTTAAGTAATAATTTATCTGCAGCTACATTAGAGGAAGCACTTTCTCTTGCATATAAAAAAAATCCCTCAATTCAGGCTAAAAGAGCTAATTTAAGATCTAACGATGAGCTTGTATCTATATCAACATCAGAATTTTATCCAAAAATTAGAATTATTGGTTCTTATGGAGAAACTGTTACAAATTATAATGATGCGGACGAAATAAAATTAGAACCAAGTGTAGCAAAGGTTGAAGCTGAACAAATAATTTTTTCTGGCGGTCGTTTGCTTAATAATAGATATCAATCTTTAAATTTTGTAGCCGCAAGTCGAGCAGATTTAAATATTTTAGAACAAGAAGTTTTGTTTTCTGCTGCAGAGGCTTTTTTTAATGTTTTAACAAATCAAAAAATTGTTGAACTAAGAGAGGTAAATCTTGATGTACTAAATGAGAGGCTTGAAGTTGCAAAAATTCAATTTGAAGTTGGGGAGCTTACCTTAACTGATGTTGCGCAATCTGAAGCAAGGTTGTCCCTTTCACAAGCAAATTTAGCTGAGGCAAGATCTAATCTTGAAAAAAGTAAAGCAATTTACAAATCNATTATTGGCGTTAGTCCTATAAATTTATCAAATNATTTTATCACNTTCAATTTGCCANCAACAATTGAGGAAGCACTTTCTATTGCTAATGCTGAAAGTCCATATATAAAATTTGCAGAAAAATCAGAGNTATCATCAAGGTATGGAATAAANTCAGCAAAATCAAAACTATTGCCNTCATTNAGNNTAAAAGGTGAGTTTTCTAATTCAGAAGAGATGTTGTTTAATATGGATGGAGATGCATATCAATTAATGGGCGTATTGAGTATGCCAATTTTTTCTGGCGGTTTAAANTGGTCAAATATAAGAAAAGCTCAGGAAATAAATATTAGAGATAAATTTCAGTTAGTTGANGCTAGAAGGTTTGTTGNACAAGAGGTAAAATCNGCNTTTTCNCAATATCANTCNTCTTTGATTAAGNTAAATTCATCAAAAAAACAATTTGAAGCAAATAAAATTGCACTTGAAGGAGTNAANGAAGAGTTTGANCTAGGCACNAGAACAAATTTAGATGTATTGGATGCAGAGCANGANTTTTTAGATTCTCAAGTATCAATGATAAGNTCAGAAAATAATTCAAAATTATCTATGTTTTATTTGCTTTTAAGCGTTGGCTCTTTAAATCCCGACTTTTTATCTCTTCCTGTTTCAAAATATGACCCTAATTTAAANTATAATAAGGTAAAAAANATTAAACTTGGATGGAAAAGATTTAAAGATATTAAAAATCTTGATTGATCTATAATGTCGATGTTGTAAGGTNTTTTTTATCATGGTTTCAAACGAAAATAACGAAGAAATGTCTGTNAATGANATTCTCTCATCAATTAAAGAAGTTATCTCTAGTGAGCAGGACTTAAGNAAANCNTCTGATGNTAATGAGTTTATTGAGTTAACTGATGTTNTTGATGAAGATGAGGAGTCAATTCTTTTAGAGGANGTAGTTGATCTTANNAATNANACNTTATCNAATGATCTAGCTGAAAATTTAGANAAAGATAATAGTTTAAATATGGATAATTCTAATTTTATTTCTGATTTATCNATTGATGATATTGTTAGAGAAACAATTAAAGAAACTCTCAATGATTGGTTTGCTAAAAATTTAAAAACGATTGTAGAAGAATCTGTTAAAGAAGAAGTAGCAAAATTATTTAAAAAACGTAATTAAAATGATTGAAAAAAAATATGACCCCTCTGAAGCTGAGAGGCGAATTTATGACATGTGGGAGTCTAAAGGACTTTTTAAACCAACAGTCTCTGAGAATGAAAATTTTTCTATAGTAATGCCGCCACCAAATGTAACTGGAAGTCTACATATGGGGCATGCATTAAATACAACCCTTCAAGATATTATTGTCAGATATCAGAGAATGAAAGGAAAAAATGTTTTATGGCAACCAGGAACTGATCATGCCGGTATTGCAACCCAAATGGTTGTTGAGAGAAATCTTCAATCAGAGAGAAATGTNTCAAGGCGTGATTTAGGAAGAGAANCTTTTGTTAATGAAATATGGAAGTGGAAAGAAAAGTCTGGTGGTACAATTACCGAACAATTAAGAAGGTTGGGAGCTTCATGCGATTGGAGTAGAGAGAGATTTACCATGGATGATGGTTTGTCTGAAGCNGTAATTAAGGTTTTCGTTGAACTCTATAATGATGGTTTAATATANAAGGACAAAAGACTTGTTAATTGGGACCCAAAGCTTAAAACAGCTATTTCTGATCTAGAGGTTGATCAAAGGGAAACTAAAGGAAGTTTATGGTATATCAACTACCCACTTCAAAGCGATGAAACNAAATATATAACAATTGCAACTACACGACCCGAAACAATGTTTGGTGATACAGCTATTGCTGTTCATCCAAAAGATGAAAGATATAAAGATTTAGTAGGTCAGAAAGTGNTAATTCCCATTGTTAATAGACAAATTCCTATTGTTAAAGACGAATATGCGGATCCAGANCAGGGAAGTGGAGCTGTAAAAATTACCCCTGCACATGATTTTAATGATTTTGAAGTTGGCAAAAGAAATAATCTTGAAATGATTTCAATATTTGACTCGGATGGAAATTTAAATGAAAACACTCCTGATGAGTGGAGGGGTTTAAATAGATTTGAGGCCAGAAAAAGACTAGTAGATCAACTACAAATTGAAAACTTTTTAGTTAAAATCGAAGATCATACTCATGTTGTTCCTTATGGCGACAGATCATATGAGGTCATTGAGCCTTTTTTAACCGATCAATGGTATGTAGATGCAAAGAAACTATCGGTAGCTGCCATTAAAAATGTTGAAGAAGGCAAGACAAAGTTCATTCCTGGTAATTGGACAAAAACATATTATGAGTGGATGAATAATATTCAGCCATGGTGCATTTCTAGACAGCTTTGGTGGGGTCATAGAATTCCTGCGTGGTATACGAGTAATAATGAAATAATTGTAGCTTCTTCAGAGAGTGAAGCTCTAAAAATNGCTAAAAAGAAATATAAAACTGAAACAATATCTCAGGATGAAGATGTTCTTGATACTTGGTTTTCTTCTGCTCTATGGCCCTTTACAACCTTGGGATGGCCAAATGAAGAAAATGATCTGTCCAAATTTTATCCTACAAATCTTTTAGTTACTGGTTTTGATATAATTTTTTTCTGGGTCGCGAGAATGATGATGATGGGGCTATATTTTCAGAAGAATATTCCTTTTTCAGAAATCTATATTCATGCATTGGTAAGAGATGAGAATGGACAAAAAATGTCCAAGTCAAAAGGAAATGTAGTTGATCCATTAAAGTTAATAGATAATTTTGGAGCAGACTCTCTTAGGTTTACACTTGCATCAATGGCATCTTATGGNAGAGATATAAAGTTATCTGAGTCAAGAGTTGAGGGTTATAGAAATTTTGGNACNAANTTATGGAATGCTGCAAGATTTTGTGAATTAAATGATTGTATTAAGGTAAATAATCAAAATATAAAAGAAATCTCAAACCCTGTAACTAGTTGGCTTATATCAGAAATGATTAAGACTGAAAAAAATATTGATACATTTCTTAACGAATATAAATTTAATGAAGCTGCAAATGAGATNTATCACTTTGTGTGGCATATTTTTTGTGATTGGTATTTGGAGCTTATTAAGCCATTTTTTAATGACCCTAATCATNATGAACTGGATGAGTTAAGATACATTACCTCTATGTCATTAAATTTTATCTTAATTAAACTACACCCTTTTATGCCCTTTATAACTGAGGAACTATGGAAAAAAGTAACTAATAGCGAAGAAGCATTAATTTCAAGCAGTTGGATAATATCATTACCATCTTTAAATGACGTTTCTTTTGTCAAAAGTACTGAAACAATTATTGAAATTATTACTAGCGTTAGATCGATTAGATCAGAGTTGAATATCCCATCCAAAAAAGATCTTTTGTTGCAAGTATATAAAAAAGANTCAAGAAAAATAGATGAAATTAAAAATATTGATTTATTGTTAAATAAATTAATAAAAATAAGAAAAATTGATAAAGTGGCTGATTTTTCAGATCGCTCAGCGTCTTTTTCAGTATCAAATATTGACTTTGCTCTTGTTATTGACGATGACATAGATCTATCATCAGAAATAAAAAGAATTGAAAAAGAAGAAATTAAAATTATTANNGATATTGAGTTACTTAAGAAAAAGTTAAGTAATGATAGCTTTATTAAAAAAGCACCTAAAAATATCGTAAAAGAGAGCAATGATAGATTAGATGATCTTNTATCAGATCAGAAAAAACTAGGGGAATCTAAATTATTTATTAGTAAACTTATTTCTCATGGAAAATAATATTGAAATAAAAAAAAGACACTGCCCTTTATGTAAAGAACCTAAATNTAATAATGAGTTATTTTATAACTCTGANCCCTGGAAGCTTGTTCAGTGNCAATGTTCCTTTGTTTATATGCCNGAGGTTCCAGTATACGAAAGAATGAAGAATGAATTCTCTTGGGAAAGAAATTTTGAAGAAGAAAAAAAAATAAGTCTTAAAAAAAAGATTAGAAGAAAAGTAAAAACGTTAATTAAAAGAGATAAATTAAAATTTCTTCTAAACCGTTATTGTGAAGAAGGAGATGTTTTGGATATTGGCTGCGGTTCTGGTGCTAAATTTGAAAATATTTCAGAGATTTATACTCCTTATGGAATAGATATTTCTGAGGAATCAGCCAATAAGGCTAATTTATCATTTAAAAAAAGAGGTGGAAAAGCTATTTGCGCTCCTTCTACAAAAGTTTTAGAAGAGTTTGGTAAAAATAAATTTTCTGGTGCAATTTTAAGATCTTACTTAGAACATGAACATGAGCCTTTTGAAGTCTTAAAGAATTTAAAATTTACTTTAAAAAATAATGCTTGTGTGATTATAAAGGTGCCAAATTACGATAGTATTAATAGAAAAATCAGAAGGGAAAAGTGGTGTGGTTTTCATTTTCCAGACCATGTAAATCATTTTACTCCAAAAACTTTACTTAAGATGGTAAAGGATACAAATTATGAGGTTATAAAGTTTAATTTTTTAGACTATCTACCAACTAGCGATAATATGTGGATGGTGGTAAAACCGGTTTAATATTATAAGGTTTAATTATGTCAGAAAAAAAGTTTGATAAAAATAAATTACCNAGTAGGCATGTAAGTGTNGGACCTGAAAGAGCCCCTCATAGNTCCTATTATTATGCGATGGGAATGACTGAGGATGATATTGAGAAACCTTTTGTTGGTGTTGTTTCTACATGGAACGAAGCCGCCCCTTGNAATATTGCTTTAATGCGACAAGCTCAATCAGTAAAAAAGGGTGTTCAAGATGCAGACGGAACACCAAGAGAATTTTGTACTATTACAGTTACTGATGGAATAGCCATGGGGCATCAGGGTATGAAATCATCTCTGGTTTCTAGAGANGTNATAGCCGACTCAACCGAGCTTACTGTTCGCGGACATTCTTATGATGCACTCGTTGGTTTAGCTGGGTGTGATAAATCCTTNCCTGGTTTAATGATGGCAATGTGTAGGCTTAATGTTCCAAGCGTATTTATGTATGGTGGTTCAATCTTACCTGGAAGATACAAAGGTAATGACGTTACTGTTGTTGACGTATTTGAAGCAGTTGGTAAATACGCTGCAGGTGCATCAACTGAGGATGATTTAAAAGATCTTGAGCAGGTTGCATGCCCAAGTGCAGGTGCCTGTGGAGGGCAATTTACTGCTAATACAATGGCGTGTGTTTCTGAAGTAATGGGTCTAGCTCTTCCATATTCTTCTGGAGCTCCAGCACCTTATGAAGATCGTGATAAATATGCTTATGAATCGGGTAAGCAGATTATGAATTTAATTGAGAAGAATATTAGGCCAAGAGATATAGTTACAAAGAAATCACTTGAAAATGCAGCTACTATCGTTGCTGCTACTGGTGGTTCAACCAATGCAGGGTTACATTTGCCGGCAATTGCTCACGAATGCGGTATTAAGTTTTCTTTGGATGATGTTGTAGAAATTTTCAAAAGAACGCCCTACATAGCTGATTTAAAACCAGGTGGTCAATATGTTGCTAAAGATGTTTATGAGGCAGGTGGTGTACCTATTATTATCAAAACTCTTTTTGATGGAGGTTTTATTCATGGTGATTGTATGACGGTTACTGGAAAAACNCTTGAAGAAAATCTTNAAAAAGTTGAGTTTAATGAAAATCAAAAAGTTATTCGACCTTATAATAACCCATTAAGCCCAACAGGTGGAGTTGTTGGTTTAAAAGGTAATCTTGCTCCGGATGGGGCCATAGTAAAAGTTGCCGGATTAGAAAATACTTTCTTTGAAGGATATGCANGGTGTTTCGATTGTGAAGAAGACGCATTTGAGTGTGTTTCTAATGAGGATTANNAAATAGGAGAGGTAATAGTTATTCGTTATGAGGGNCCNAAGGGCGGACCGGGCATGAGAGAAATGCTATCAACTACTGCAGCACTATCCGGCCAAGGTGTTGGTGGAAAAGTTGCTTTAATTACTGACGGAAGATTTAGTGGAGGAACAAGAGGTCTATGTGTTGGCCATGTTGGACCTGAAGCTGCAACGGGTGGTCCAATTGCTTTAATCAAAGATGGCGATAAAATTACAATTGATGGTGAAAAAGGCATTATCAGTGTTGATTTATCTGAAAAGGAAATGGAAGAAAGAAGAAAAACTTGGAANCCCAGAGGNACTGATTACAATAGTGGAACATTATGGAAATACTCTCAGACAGTAGGTTCTGCTCAAAATGGTGCNATAACTCATCCNGGNGCTGAAGAAGAAACCCATGTTTATGCTGACATNTAAACTATGATAGATCTATAATTATTGGCACATGATCAGAGGGCTTTTCTTTGTCTCTCACTGACTTATCAATGTAGACATTATTTGTTTTATCACTTGCTTGAGGTGATGTTAGAATATGATCAATTCTAATACCTTTATTTCTTTGCCAAGCCCCTCTTTGATAATCCCAGAAAGTATAGTTTTCAGCATCTTGATTAAATTGTCGAAAAGAATCTATAAAGCCTAATGATAAAATTTCCCTATACGCTTTTCTTGTTTCCATTTTAAAAAGAGCATCGTCTTTCCACTCTTCGGNGTTATANGTATCAATATCTTCAGGGATTACATTAAAATCTCCAAGAACAATAAANATTTCTTCGTTAAGAAGAGTNTCATGTAAATGATTTTTAAGATTATTCATCCAATCTAATTTGTAGTCATATTTTGGTCCTGGNGCAGGATTACCGTTTGGTAAATAAATATTTGAAATTCTTATCATTCCTATATCAGTAGAATGAACTGTTTCAATATATCTTGCTTGTTCATCATTGTAATCAGGGATACCTTGAAAAGTCTCCTCAACTAAATATTTGGATAATGTAGCAACACCGTTATAGCTCTTTTGGCCATGAATTTTTACATTATAGCCTATTTCTTCAAACGGACTTAATGGAAAGTCTTTATCAACTACTTTTGTTTCTTGTAAGCACAAAATATCTGGTTTTTCAGACTTAAGCCAATCAAGAATATTACTAATCCTTGTTCTTACAGAGTTTACATTCCAGCTTGCAATTTTCACGATATTTACAATGAGAAAGATGTTCCGCAACCACATTCAGATGTTGCGTTAGGATTTTTTATTTCAAAAGATTGACCAATTAAATCATTTTTATAATCAATTACAGATCCTTGAATATAAGGAATTGAAACTTCATCAATTATTACTTTTGCTCCATGTTCCTCAATAATAATATCGCCTTGTTCAGAATTATTAACAAGGTCGAATTTATAAGAAAAACCAGCACATCCTCCACCAAGTACAGAAATTTTAAGCATTAAATCTTTTTTTTCTGAAATAATAATATTATTAATTTTATCGGCAGCTTTTTTACTTATTGATATATTATTTGTTTGTGTCATTAATTTCCAGGTAAACTACCTGCTCCTAAACGACCTAAATTCCCAAAGAGCTGCTGAAGAACTGTAAGCTCTCTTCCTCTGGTAGGTGTGGTTCTATCCACATATGATATAATCTTTCCTTCTTCTAATCCATAATATTTTAAATTATTAACTTTATTATCATTGCCAAAAGATACTGCTAAAACTCTTCTGTCTGTTACCTTTGGATGATAAAATGCAACTGTTTCAGCTTTGCTATATANATAATACCAAGTCGAGGCATCAATTGCTGAAGTAGTGGAGGGTGATCCTAAAATATCCATGACATCGTTCGAAATNGTTTCGTTAACTTTTATTTGGTCNAAAAGTTTTTCATCAAAAACATANCCCCTATTTTCTANAATNGGTGAGCATGATGCCGATAGAAAAACNAGAGCAATAAATAAATATTTTTTAATTACATATTTCATTAAATAAAGTTACCATTTAATTATAATAAATTATAGGAATGATATTTTCTATTATATTTGTCAATCTTAGTGATTAAAATGTTTAAAAAAATAATTTCATATATAAAAAATCTTTATAGCCCCATCCCTGACTATTCATCACCTCATGGCATTTTATACAAAAGAATCCTTAATTCATCATATGAAAGGCGTTTTTATGAAAAAATAATGGTTCCAGATACACTTGATGGAAGGTTTGATTTAATTATTCTTCATATTTTTATAATTATAAAAATTTTTAAAAATTCAAGCGAGCAAAATAAAAATTTTACACAAAAATTATTTGATATATTTATGCTTGAAGTAGAATCATCATACAGAGAAATGGGAATTAGTGATCAATCATTTAGTAAAAAAATGAAAGTTGTTATCGAGTCTTTTTATGGAAGAACAAANATGTATGATTTAAATTTTGATAATAAAAATGAATTTATAAATTGTCTTGTTCGTAATATTTGGTCTGAAGATGTTTCTAATGAAATTTTTGCTGGGGAGTTATATGATTTTGTTATTAAAAAAGTTAATAAATATAATAATAAATCAATAGGCGAAATTTTAGAACTTTCTGTTGATGGTTTTTAGATTTTTTGAGGTCTTGGTTTGGGTAAAATAGTTTCAATAGATGCAATGGGTGGAGACCATGGTCTGGATGTAACAATTGATGGCGCTTGTTTGGCGCTTAAAAATCAAAAAGAATTATCTGTAATTTTTTTTGGCGATGAAAATCTAATTAGAGAGAGGCTGAGAAATAAAAATTATCCAATTGATAAAGTAGAAGTTATCCACTGTAGTAAAGTAGTTGAAATGGATACCAAACCAATTGATGCAATAAGAAGGATTGGTAAAGAATCTTCTATGTGGGGTTGTATAAATGCTGTTTCAAAGGGTAAGGCTGATGTTGCAATATCTGCAGGAAATACTGGTGCATTAATGGGGCTTTCTACAATAATATTAAGAACAATTGATGGCATTGAAAGAGCTGCAATATCAAGTTTATGGCCAAATAAATNTAGTTATTCTGTAGTTTTAGATTTAGGTGCAAACATAGANGTAACCTCTGATCAATTAGTACAATTTGGTATTCTTGGGTATTCCTATGCAAAGAGTGTATTTGATAAAGATAATCCAACAATAGGCTTATTGAATATTGGTCATGAAGAGATGAAGGGAACAGAAATAATTCAAGAGGCATCTCTAAAAATGAAAGATCTTTTTCCAAAAGATTACATTGGTTACGTAGAGGGTGATAATCTATCTTTAGGTAAATCAGACGTAGTTATAACTGATGGTTTCACCGGAAACATTGCTTTGAAAACAGCTGAGGGGACCGCAAGATTAATTGGCCATTTTATAGCTGATGTTTTTGGTGGTTCTATAAGAGGTAAGTTAGGTTATTTAATCGGCAAAACTGCCTTCAGGGCTCTTAAAGATAAAATGGACCCCAGAGAATTAAATGGAGGCGTTTTTTTAGGTCTAAATGGCTTAGTAGTTAAAAGCCATGGTGGAACAGATATTCTTGGGTTTTCAAAAGCAATTGAATTTAGTACAAAGCTATCTCAATCTAATATTTCAAGTGAAACTAAAAAACTTATAGCAAAGAAAAAAGATTATGAATCAAAAGACTAAATTATATCAATCGGTTGTTACAGGTATTGGNGCTTCGCTTCCAAAAAAAATTGTCACAAATAAAGATCTAACNAAAATAGTAGATACTACCGAAGAGTGGATAGTTGAAAGAACGGGAATTCAAGAGAGAAGAATTGCATCAGATAATGAAACTACATCATCCTTGGGAACTGAGGCNGCAAAAATTGCATTACAAGATGCACAGCTTAAAAATACAGATATTGACTTAATTATTTTAGCAACNGCAACACCAGATAATACTTTTCCTGCATCAGCAACTGTTATTCAATCATCATTGGGCATTGATAAGTGCTATGCTTATGATATGCAAGCAGTATGCTCAGGATTTGTTTTTGCTTTAGAGGCAGCTGATAATGCAATTAAGGCTGGNAATGTTAAAAATGCGCTTGTTATTGGCTCTGAGACTTTCAGTAGAATTTTAGATTGGGATGATAGGGGAACATGTGTTTTATTCGGTGATGGTGCAGGCGCTGTCGTTTTGTCTTCGTCTGAAGGATCTGAGAGAGGTATTTTAAGTAATCATTTACACTCTGATGGAAGATATGGTGATTTATTGTATGTGGATGGTGGTCCATCGACATCAACTAATGTTGGTTATTTAAGAATGGACGGTCAGGGGGTTTTTAAGCATGCGGTTAAAAACATATCATCTGTAATAGAAGAAGCTTTAGATTATAATAATTTAAAGGTCGATGATATTGATTGGTTTGTGCCTCATCAAGCGAATATAAGAATTCTTGAATCTGTTGCAAAAAAAGTTGGACTTAGTGAAGATAAAATAATAATTACAGTTCAAAAGCATGCAAATACATCTGCTGCTTCTATTCCTCTAGCATTATTTGATGCAGTTCAAGAGGGTAAGATTAAAAAGGGTGACTTAGTACTCCTAGAGGCNATGGGAGGTGGATTTAGCTGGGGTTCTACTTTAATTAGATGGTAGAAGTCCTTGATTTTTTTATTTAAAAAGAGTTTTATATAATATAGGGAATTTAGAAAATGAACAAAACTTTAACCAGGGCAGATTTAGCAGAAGCAATATATTCAAAAGTAGGAATTTCNAAAGTTGAGTCATCAGATATCGTAGATCAAATTTTTGAAGAAATGATCTTGGANTTAATTGATGGTAAAAGTGTTAAATTATCTTCTTTTGGAAGCTTTATGGTNAGGGATAAGAAGCAAAGAATTGGTCGTAACCCTAAAACAAAAGAGGAAGCAGTAATTGATGCAAGAAGAGTTGTGGTTTTTAGAGCTAGTAAAGAACTTAAAAACAAGGTCATCAATGAGTAAAAAAATAATAAATGATAAAAAAAAGTCCTGAGGCATATAGAACAATAGGTGAGGCTTCTAATGAAATAGGAGTTCCNACATATGTTTTACGTTTTTGGGAAACAAAATTTAAACAAGTTAAGCTTATCAAACGACCAGGNGGTAGAAGATTTTACAAACCTGAAGATATTAAACTTTTATTGAAAATTAAAAATTTCTTAAAAAATGATGGNTTAAGTATTAANNAAGTAAATGAAAAGCTNAATTCNGAAATTGATAATATTAAGTCNAATAATNNTNATAATAATGANTACNTNANTCCGGTATCTGAGGAAAAANNTACNTTTAAAAATANNGANGAGGTTCTCAATAGGCTNAATAANATTTTAGAAATCTTATCTAAATAAAAATTTATCTAGACAACTTTATTTCATAAGATAATATTTTATTTGGAATTTTTTAAGACTCGGGTGACGATTAAAAAATAATAAAAATAAAGAGGGGAATNTGAATAAAATTTTAGAAGCTGGATGGCATTTTGTTGAGGGTTTTTTGAGTGATAATAATATGGAAAATGATTCATACGGAGATGAAAACTTCGGTGCAGAATTTTCTGTAGATCATGTTTTAAATTCTGATCAAGAAAATAAATAGTCTAGTTATTAATATAATTGCAAATTACTTCAAGCTCTTCAAAACCTATTGAGTCAAAATTAGGTGTTGAAAAACTACTTTCATCATATTTTTCTTTTACAATAATTTTTCCTTCAGACATTTTCTTACTGTAAATAATTATTTCAGACGCACTAGTTCTGAATCTACGGCAATCAGTTTGTTTGTATACTTTTTTTGATAAGAAGTTATCATCAATAACATTATTTTTTTGTGGCTCTTTATAATCAGTAAGTATCCAATAATAAACATACCTATCATCTGAACTTGTGTTATTTAGATCAATAAAATGATATCCAGCCTCAGTTTCCCCATACATTGACCATTCAGCACTAGCTATTTTATTGGAAAATATTAAAACTAAAATAGCAATAAATAATAAAATTTTTTTCATAATTTAGTTTTAAATAATAAGCTTTTACTTGTCTATTAAGAGTTATTTTCTTTTAATCTTTGTTTGTATATTATTAGAGAATGGNAAAAANAGATAATTTTTGGAAGTCTAAAAATTTAAAACAAATGACAAATGATGAATGGGANTCGTTATGTGATGGCTGTGGAAAGTGTTNTCTTCATAAATTAGAGGATATTGATACAGGAGAGATTTCAGTTTCAAANGTTAGCTGCATGTATCTAGATCTTAAAACTTGCGGATGCATGGATTATGAGCACCGTCATAAAAATGTAAAAGACTGTATNAAGCTAACNCCAGAAACAGTTAATAAAATTAATTGGTTGCCNGATACATGCTCATACAAACTTNTANTAAATAATNANGACTTNCCNGATTGGCACNATTTAGTATCTGGAGATAAAAATACAATTCATGAAAGAGGTATGTCGGTAAAAAATTTCTCAATTAGTGAAAAAGATATAAGTGATGTAAATGAATATATTCTTGATTGGTTCAATAATAATGTTAGTCTTTTTTAATTTAAACTATATCTAAAGGGTGCTTTCATGACTTTAACTTTAAAAAAAATATTATTAACATTAATTTTTTTAACTCAAACAATGGGGAATGCAATGGCAGGCGATCTTTCTGCAAATGATAAATTTGAAATTATCGATGTAATGAATAACTATGCAAAAGGAATAGATACTAAAAACTATGATCTTTTTAGATCAATTTTTGATGACAATGTAGAGGTTAATATCATTTATGACTCAAGCTTTAGATCTGGCGAGCCAGTTTCTTTTGATGGAATAGATTCTTGGGTTGAATATGTTGAAAATGCCATTAGCGAGTACAGGACTACACAACATATGCTCGGAAATCCATTGATAAAGTATGAAAACGGTGTTGCAAAGGCAAGAACAGATCTTCAAGCTACACATTACTATAAAGACAAAGATAATGAGAAAACCACTCTATGGGGCTACTACGATACTCATATGGTTAACAAAGATGGTTCGTGGAAAATAATCAAACATACTTTGACAAGTATTGGTTCAAATTAAAGATTCATTAAATTAATTCACATGAGCCAAATCGAAGACATTGCAGAAAAATTTTATACTAGTATTTCTAATGGAGAGATTGAGGTAATTGAAAGTTTGCTAAGTAGTGAGTTTGAATTAATTGTTCCTATGGAAAATGGTGTATTATCTGGTCATTATAANGGAAAAAGAAGGTTTATGGAGGATGTTCTTCCTCTTGTTTTTTCCTGTGTAAATCCTGAAGAAATAGTTTTTTGCAAAGATTTTAAAATTATAAATTCGTTCAATGATACAATAATTTCTATGGCACAAAATGACGGAATTGCCCTGAGCGGTAAACCTTATAATCAGATATATTTACATATTATGACAATAGAGGAAGGAAAAATTATTCGTCTAATTGAGGCTTTTGATAGCTCATTAGCAAATAATTCTTTGTGGGGTGATAGTAAACAATTGATCCCTGATGAAGATTTTTCATTAAAAAAATTCTCTTAAACTGATTTACGTTTTTCAGTATTTTTTAAATATTTGTAATATATTTTTGGTATCGCCCATTTTTCGAGAGCATGTTTCTTATCTCTTCCCAATTTTTTTACTTCATAAAATAAAAAACGTTTTGTTTTTGCAATATTCCAGTCACCCCTTTTAAAATTTTTACCCGTCCTAGGGTTGGGTCTCTTAGGGTATTCTTTCATGTGAGTAAATTAACTCAAATGATCGAAATATCAAATAAACTAATTTAGAAATTCACATAAAGCATTATTATTCCGATGGCTGGACCAAAAAGAAAAAAGAGTATTCCTAAAATCCATTTTAGATCGTTTTGCATTTAATTCTCCATTATTATTTTTATTAAGAATTTATAAAAAGATTATGATTGTATTCGAAAAAGAGCAAATTTTTTATTTCTCTTGCCTTAACAATCAATAAATTGACATATTCATTTATGTTTAGTTTTTTCAAAAAAATATCTCATTTTATATGGAATTGTGTAAGGTTTATTGCAGATGGAATCGCAAATTTCATAATAATTGTAATTTTCTTTATTTTTTTTATTTGGTGTATTTTATCATTATTTAACTGGTTTTTTTTTAATTTTTAAAAGGTGAGAATATGAATGATTTTGTTTTATATGGCCAATGGGTAGTAGTTATAATAAGTCTTCTAGGTGTTGCTCTTGTAAGCTCAACAAAACACAATACTCGTTTAAGTGGATATATTGTTACAGCTCTTGGACGTTTATCCGGTGCAATTTTATTCATCTTTTTGGATTTATACGCCTTTGTATTAGTTAATATTATTCATACTGTTATCGGTTTAAGGGGAT
>NYSO01000032.1 GCA_002683015.1 Rhodobiaceae bacterium | reverse complement strand
GTTAATATTGAATTAATCTTCAGAAACATACTTACTAATTTTATAAAATTAAAATTACCTGAAGATTTTGATAAACAGAAATTGGAGACTTAATAATGTTAATTTGGTTTCTTCCATTATTTTTATTATTTCTATTAATAGGATTGCCAGTATTTTTTGGTCTATTAGCTGCACCAGGCATTTTACTTTTTTTAAATGATCAAGCTAGAGATGGAGCAATGTTATATAGAAATATTTATAACGGTATTGATAGCTTTCCTTTAATGGCTATTCCATTCTTTATGTTGGCAGGTGAGTTAATGAATAGAGGAGGAATTACTCTTAGGTTAGTAGAATTTAGCCAAGCTATGATGGGACATCTAAAAGGTGGTTTAGCTCATGTAAACGTTTTAACTTCCATGTTATTCGCGGGCTTATCAGGCTCTGCAGTAGCAGATACTTCTGCAATAGGTTCTATGTTAATTCCAGCAATGGAAAAACAAGGTTATACAAAAAAATTTGCAGCAGCAATTACGGCTGCAAGTTCTGTTATAGGTCCAATAATTCCACCATCGGGAATAATGATAATTTATGCTTATGTAATGGGGGAGAGTGTAGCAGCTTTATTTTTGGCAGGAATAGTTCCTGGAATTTTAGTTGGCGTTAGTTTGATGATTACAATTAAATTTATGGCAAAGAGATATAATTTTCCTCCAGTAACTGAAAAAACAACATGGAGCCAAAGAGGCAAAGCTTCTCTAAAAGCTTTTTTTCCTTTAATGACACCGGTCATAATACTTGGAGGAATACTGGGAGGAATTTTTACTCCAACAGAGGCTTCTGCAGTAGCTGCTGCTTATGCAATGTTTATTGGGTTGTTTGTTTTAAAATCATTAGAATGGAAAGAGATACCAAAGGTTATGACAAAAGCTGCGATGGTATCTTCAGTTGTGCTTCTTTTAGTAGGTGCTGCAATGGCTTTCAAAACAGTTGTAAGTTTATCGCATGCACCAGAATATCTTGCGCAATTTGTATTAGGATTAAGTGAAAATCCATATGTATTATTATTCTTAATTAATATTTTATTATTTATTGTTGGAATGTTTTTGGATGCAGGTCCAGCGATAATTATTTTAGGGCCAATTCTAGGGCCAGTTTTTGTTGAGTTNGGAGTTCATCCTGTGCACTTTGCAATTATTATGTCTGTTAATTTAACTGTAGGTTTAGCAACCCCACCAATGGGTCTTGTGTTATTTGTTGCCTCTTCTGTTTCAGGGGAAAGAGTTGAAACAATAGCAAAAGCTATATTGCCATTCTTAGCAGTAGAAGCTATAGTTATTTTTTTAATAACNTATTTTCCATCAATATCGATGACTATTCCTTTGCTTACAGGATTCGCAAAATAAATCTAAATTTTTTTTACTACTCCATAGACTCTCTAATTCAATTTAAGTATAGTTTTANTACATAAATATTAAGAGAGGGAAATAATTATGAGTAAATTAATAAAATCATTTTTTTCATTATTATTCTTAATCAGTTTTACTGCANCTGTTTCAGCTGCAGATTATAACTTAAGAATGACAATGAANTCTAATGATCAAGATGAAGATTATGATGGCGCTGTAGTATTTAAAAACTACGTAGAAGCAGCTTCAAATGGAAAAATAGCTGTAGAACTATTTGTAGGTACNCAGCTTTGTTCAAAAGGNGCTGAGTGTTTACAAGGTGTATCTGATGGAAGTATAGATATTTACATTTCTACTTCTGGCGGTGCTGCAGGTGTATTCCCATATGTTCAAGTTTTAGATTTACCTTATCTAATGGCTAATGACAGAATTGCTGAAGATGTTATGCAAGGTGATTTTGTTAGAACTATGAGAAAAATGGCACTGAAAGATTCAAACGATTCAATAAGACTTATGACCATTGGTAATACTGGTGGTTGGAGAAATTTTGCGAATACAAAAAGAAGAATTGCAGAACCATCTGACATGAAAGGTCTTAAAATTAGAACTGTAGTAGCTGATTTACCTCAAGAGCTTGTAAAAGCTTTGGGAGCATCACCAACACCGATTCCTTGGCCTGAATTATTTACATCTTTTCAAACAGGTGTAGTTGAAGGTTCAAAAAATGGAATAACTGATATCATGAACATGAAGTTTCCAGATGCAGGTCTTAAATATGTAACATTAGATGGACATGCATACATGGGAGCGCTTTGGTGGATGAATAACGCCAAATATGAGTCTATGCCAACAGATCTTAAGAGAGTTGTGACGGATGGTTTTTATGCTTTGCAACAAGCAACTTTTGCTTCTCCTAAGAGAAAATCAATCAAAGCTTATGAAGATTTTGTAGCTGGCGGTGGAGATTTATATGTTCCAACACCTGATCAAAAAGCAGGTTTCAAAACAGCTGCAAGTCCAGTTTATGATTGGTTTAAGTCAAATGTTAAAGGTGGAAAAGAAATTTTCAAAGCTTTAACTAAAGCAGTAGCAAGTGCTGAAAAATCAGCATCTAGTGCTTATAAAAAAGACTTGTAATTTTAAATAAATTTGAGCGGGGCGGATTTCTAATTCGCCCTGTTATCTAAAAGGATATATCCAAGATTTATAATCTTTTATGAGTATATGAGCTTTTTCAATTTGTTCAGGGGTCATTTTCTTAACCACTTCTTCTTGAGAAATTGCTGCATCAGGATCTCCACCAATAGCAGACAAACCATACCACATGTAAGCTCTAACAAGATCGGGAGCAGGAAGTCCTCTACCAATTTCGTAATACCATCCAACACCAGATTGAGCGCCAGGATGCCCTTTCATAGAAGATCTGAGATACCATTCAAAAGCTCTAACATCATCTCTTTCAACACCAAGTCCCATAGCGTACATAATGCCAATAAGCTCTTCAGCATCAGCATTACCAGATCTAGCAGCTGGCATAAGTTCTTCCATTGCTTCTTTAAATTTTCCCTGTTCCATCAAATCTCTAGCATTTTCTATTTCAGCAAAAACTATAGAAGGGATAAAAAAAATTATAAAAATATACTTAATCATTTAAAAATTATTTTATTTATAGTTCCATTTTTAATTTCAGTAAATAAAACATACGCAACTGAATTACCAAAACCTTTGACAAGTGAAGATTTTCATGAAGTTGATATGAAAAAAGTTAAAATTGGTAGACTTTTGTTTCATGATAAAATTTTATCNGCAAATCGCAATATTTCTTGTGCAACATGCCATAGTCATGATTTGGGTGGTTCAGATGGACTTTCATTAGGTATTGGTGAAGGAGGGCAAGGAATAGGATTAGAAAGNACTGCTGGAACTGGGGATGATAAAATAAAAAAGAGAATTCCTAGAAACTCTTTAGCTTTATGGAACCTAGGATTTAAAGATATTACCACTTTGCTACATGATGGAAGAGTAACTAAATCAAATATATTTGGTAATGGTTTTAATACACCTGCTCAAGAAGCGCTTCCAAAAGGTCTCGATAATATTGTTGCTGTTCAAGCATTATTTCCAATGACTAGACAATTTGAGATGGCAGGAAATCCAGGTGAAAATGAGATTATAGGTTTAGTTTCAAAAGTTGGAAAAGATAGCATGAGAATAGATAGAGTTTGGCCAGTAATAACACACAGAATAAGAGGAATACCTGAATACGTTAAATTATTTAAAAATGCTTTTGATGATATTGATGGTGCTTTAGATATTAAAATTACACATATTGTAAATTCNATTGCTGCATTTGAAATTCATGANTGGACATCTTTNGANTCTCCTTTTGATGAATATTTGAATGGTAATAAAAAGGCGTTAAATCTAGAACAAATTCAAGGAATGAATTTATTTTATGGAAAAGCAAATTGTAGTTCATGTCATTCAGGATCTTTGTTGTCAGATCAAAAATTTCACTCAATAGGAATTCCACAGTTTGGACCTGGACGAACTCGACCTTTTGATCCATATGCGCGTGATGTAGGACGTATGGTTGAAACAGACAATATAAACGACATGTATAAATTTAAAACACCTGCATTAAGAAATGTTTCTTTAACAGCTCCTTATGGTCATAATGGTGCTTATCCAACTCTAAAATCAATAATAAAACATCATTTAAATCCAATAAAAATGAATAAGAATTGGAAACCTGAATATGCAAATTTACCTAATGCTCCATGGTTAGAGAAAATCGATTTTGTAACGTTTTCAGACAAAAGAGAGCAAGATAGAATAATATCAAGCATTGATATTCATCCAATAGAATTGAATGAAAATGAAATTAATCAACTTGTTTCTTTTTTAGAGTCTTTAACTGGTAGAAGTGGAAATCAGAGACCACTTGGTAAACCAGATAAAGTNCCAAGTGGATTAAGTATNGATTAAGTTTTAAAATTAAACTGATANAAANAGNNTATGAAAAAAATAAAATATGGAATTATTGGAGCAGGAACAATGGCTCAAGAACATATTTTAAATATATCTTTAATTGAAAANGCTGAAGTGGTTGCTCTTGCTGACCCTCATGAAGAATCATTAAATCAATGTAAAAAAATTTTAAATACAGAAGTTTCTTGTTTTAAAAATCATTTAGAAATGATTGAAGAAAATATTGTNGATGTATATTTGATTTCNTCACCTAACTTTACTCATATTGAAATTTTGAAAGATGTAATTAAAACTAANAAACATATATTAGTAGAAAAACCATTATGCACTAATACAAAAGATTGCTTAGAAATAAAAAATCTTACAAAAGGATATCCTTCAGTATTATGGATTGCGATGGAGTATAGATATATGCCACCAGTTTCAAAGTTTATTAATGAAATTCAAAATGACAAAATCGGTGATTTAAAAACTTTATCTATAAGAGAACATAGATTTCCTTTTTTGAAAAAAGTAAATGATTGGAATCGTTTTGAAAAAAATACTGGTGGTACATTGGTTGAGAAGTGTTGTCATTTTTTTGATTTGATGCGGTTGATAGTTGGAAGCAAACCAGTAAGCGTTTACGCAAGTGGTGGACAAGATGTAAACCATCTTAATGAGGAATATAACGGCAAAAAACCAGATATAATTGACAATGCATATGTAATTGTAAATTTTGAAAATGGATCGAGAAGTTTACTTGAGCTATGCATGTTTGCTGAAAATTCTGATATGCAAGAAGAGCTTGTCGCTACAGGAAATAAAGGAAAAATAGAAACCTCAGTTCCCTCTAATGACTCAGGTAANACCTCTTCGAATTTAAGGATTGGTATGAGGGATGGCAAAACACACATCGAAAACGTTGAGGTAGATAAAAAAATTATTGAGGCTGGTCANCATCATGGATCNACTTACTACGAACATTTAGCTTTTTTGAAAGCTATTGAAAATAATTCAGACCCAGAAGTTTCATTAGAAGATGGTTTAATTGCAGTTGCTGTGGGAGAGGCTGCAGAACAATCAATAAAACAAGGTCGATTAATAAATATAGAGGAAATAATTAATTAAAAAAATCTGTAATTTTTTTAACTATAAAATCACTCACTCTTATGTTTGACTCTGTTGTTACTCCAGAGATATGAGGTGTTAAAATACAATTCATACCTTGTTTAATTTTTTTATAAAATTCACTCTCTATTGGTTCCTTTTCAAACACGTCTAGAGCAAAGCCAGAAATAATATTTTTATGGTAAGCTTCAATTAAATCNCTCTCATTTANGATGCCTCCTCTAGAGGTATTTATTATAATTGGTTTATTTTTCATTTGAGAAAATGANGATTTATTTATCATNTTTTTTGTTTCATCTGTTAAAGGNAANTGTATAGAAANAATATCTGATTTTTCATATATCTCATTTAAACTTGATAATTTAGCATCAATTTCTTTATCATTTATTTCTTTAATATAGGGATCGTAAGCTAAAATATTTAAACCATTCTTTGAAGAATATTNAGCCACTTTTTTTCCAATTGTACCAAATCCTATTATNCCTAAATACTTTTGGTTTATTTCTGTTGACNTAATAGTTGTTCTTGGCCATTCACCTTTAATAGTTCCATTATGAAACATTGGAATTTTTTTTATAAGAGACATAGATGAAGAAACAACATATTCAGCAACAGAGTCNGCATTCATNCCTGTAGCTGGTTGAACATGAATATCTTTATTTTTACAATATTCTGTATCAATATTATCTAAACCAACACCTAATCTTCCTATAAATTTAAGGTTAGATGCATTTTTTAACACTTCAGAATTTACCTGGGTTTTATTTCTTACAATTAATGCATCATAGTCTTTAATTGTTTTTTCTAGCTCAATTTTGTTNTNACATAACTTTTCGTCATANAAAACTTCAAATTTTTTTTTTAAATTATCTAAACTATTCTGGTNAATAAACTCTGTGATTAAAATTTTGGTCATTAATTTTTAAATATTAAACTAAATATGACAAGTCTCTTTTATTGTTCTTATATGTTGGTAGAGGATATTTAAAGGCATATTTTCCAATACGTTTATTTTTAGCCTTTTCCCAAAGAGATAACCATTGTTTAAAGTTTTCAACTTTAAGATTTTTTTTATTTTTACTTCTTACATAAAAATTTGGGAGTGGCTCCCTACCTGATGGTTGTCCAGCAACATTATATCTCAGATCAGCACTTATTCTAAAATTATTTGACCTATTTGGCAAAGAGCAGTGTATAGAATGTTTATGCAATAATATTATATCACCAACATTTGCTTCCAAATAAACATGCTCCATGTCATCAAGTAATTTACTATTTTTTAATTCCACTTGTCCTCTGTAACCTGATACATGATTTAATAATCCCATTTTATTTATTTTTTTAACAGTAATCATGCATCCATTTTTCTTAGTAGTTTTAGTAAAAGGGATCCATACAGTAACCATGTCAGTTAATTTTTGTCCTTTTGTATTTAAAACAGCAGCATCTTGATGCCATGGTGTTCTACCACTCAAACCATCATGAATTGAACCTTCTGGTAACTTTTTTTCAGGTTGTTTGATTCTAGTATTTTGAACAGGGTTAGACATTATTTCTTTACCCAAAATTTTTTCTACAACATCCAAAATTTTTTTATTAGTAATTAAATTCCATAATGATTGAGTAGCAAAATAATCACTATCTTTTTTTACGTGGTCTCTTGGTAATCGAGTATTAAAATACTGATCCAAATCATAAATATTAAGTCTTGAAATATAAGAGTATTTTTTTTTAAAATCAAAATTAAGAGCTTTTTTAACCTCTCTTTTTTTTGCATATTTTTGGATGAGACAATCCATGACAAATTCCATGTCATTTAGAATTGGTTTTAAGTCTCTTCTAAAGTTGAGTACATTTTTAACAATCAAGTACCCATTCTCATATAATTTTTTTTGAAGACTATTTCTCATCATTAAAATTTATTTTATCATTCAAATTATTTCAATGTTTTGGTGCTGTGGTTAAATAGTTCGCGTCATGAAAAGAGGTTAACATTCTCTTTTTGGTGCTAATTATGTGAGGATAATACGAGATTTCTTTGTAATTCCATATAACTGGTTTATTTAATGCATAACTTCCATATATAAAAAAACGCTTTGGACAA
>NYSO01000004.1 GCA_002683015.1 Rhodobiaceae bacterium | reverse complement strand
TTGCTAATATAAATTTTTCCCCCGATGAACCCATGAAACAACATTCCTGCTAAAGAAAGAAAAGCCGCAATCATCAGAAACCAATAATCCATTTTACTTTTTATCAATACGAATCATAAACTACTCTACCGTTACGGACTTTGCTAAATTTCTTGGCTGATCAACATCTGTGCCTTTTAATAAAGCGATATGATAAGCAATCAACTGATTAGGAAGAGTATAAACAAAAGGAGCTGAAATAATGTCGGTTTTATCTAAAATAAAAACTTTAATTTTATTTTTTAATAAACCAATATTATCTAATCCCTCATCATCAGTAAGAAGGATCACAGAAGCGTCTCTAGCAATTACTTCATTAAGATTTGAAACTGTCTTCTCGTATAAATTATTACTCGGAGCCATCATAAATACAGGCAAATCTTTTTCCAATAATGCTATAGGTCCATGCTTCATTTCTCCAGCAGGATAGCCCTCCGCATGAACATAAGAAATTTCTTTTAATTTTAAGGCACCTTCCATAGCTACTGGGTACATTTGCCCCCTTCCAAGATATAATGTTGTTGTTATATTTGAAAGATCATGAGCTAGATCAATAATTTCATTCTCTTTATCCAAAGTATTCGAAATCAATCTAGGTATAGATAGAAGGGATTTAACATATTCTTTTTCCTGCTCTTTTGTTAAAGACCCATTTGAAGTACCAATTTTTATAGCTAAACAAGCTAGAACACCAAGCTGACAAGTAAAAGCTTTAGTAGATGCAACTCCAATTTCTGGACCAGCGTATATTTTTAAAGATGCATCTGAATTTCTGCACATTGATGAATCACCTACATTAACAATTGATATTGTTTTCTGACCTAAAGACTTACAATGCTTTAATGCTGCGAGTGTATCAGCAGTTTCACCAGATTGAGATATAAAGATTGTTAATCCATTAGAGACCATTGGGGGCTCTCGATATCTAAACTCAGAGGCTATCTCAACATCAACCTTAACATTTGTGAATTTTTCAAACCAATCTCTGGCAATTAAACCAGCGTAATAAGAACTACCGCAAGCGACCAGGGTAATATTAGTAATTGTAGAAAGGTCATAGGGTAAGCTAGGAATACTTAAAACGCCATTATCCATATCAATGTAATTTGATAATGATTTGGCAATAACTTCAGGTTGTTCATGAATTTCTTTAGACATAAAATGTTTGAAAATACCTTTTTCGGATAAGGTAACGCTCTCAATAATACTCTGCTTTTCTCTTTCAACCAAAGAGTTGGAGTGATCAAATACACGATAAGAATCATTTTCAATTTCAGCTACATCACCATCTTTTAAATAAGTAATGTTATCTGAATAAGCACTTAAAGAATAAGTATCTGACCCAATGAAATTTTCATTATTGGCTGATCCAATGGCAAGAGGACTCCCCCCTCTTACAGCAAATAATTTATTAGGTTCATTTAATATTAAAACACCAAAGGCATAAGTGCCCCTTACATCATTCATGGTAGCCCTTATGGAGTCATAAGCGCTTAATCCTGAATTAATATATGAGGTTATAATATGACAAACGACCTCAGTATCAGTATCGCTAGAAAATTTAACACCGGCCTCAATTAATTGATTTCTGAGTTGATTATTATTTTCTATAATACCGTTATGAACAACCGCGACCTTATCGGTAATATGAGGGTGAGCGTTTTTTTCTTCTGGTGAGCCATGCGTAGCCCAACGAGTATGACCAATACCTATATTCCCGGGTAAGGTGGTATTTGTAAGTTTTTCTTCCAAAAAGCTTAAATTACCTTTTGATCTTACTCTTTCTATTTTTTTATCATTAATTGTCGCTATGCCAGAAGAGTCATAACCCCTGTATTCTAATCTCTTTAATCCCTCTAATAGAGTAGAAGAAACCTCTTTTTTACTAACTAAACCAATTATTCCGCACATTGTTCTTCCTCTTTATTAGTTTTTTTGAATTTTTTAGACCAATTACTTATAAATCTTATAGGGGCTCTTGTTATTGCAAGAGAGTTTGAGTCCACATTTTTTGAAATCGAGGATCCTGCAGCAACATTAGCATCATCACCAATATTAATAGGAGCTATTAAGGATGAATTTGAACCTATAAATGCTCTTTTACCAATAATTGTTTTATGTTTATTAACTCCATCATAATTACAAGTAATGGTTCCAGCTCCAATATTTNCAGACTCATCAATTTNGGCATCGCCAATGTAGGATAAATGGCTAACCTTGACTTCTTGCTCAAGCCTCGAGTTTTTAAGTTCAACGAAATTTCCTATCTTTGAGTCTTTACCAATATCAACATTATTTCTTAATCTTGCAAAAGGTCCTATAGATGCACCATCATTAATAATTGAATTTTCAATTGAACAAAATGATTTGATTACAACATTATCTTTAATTAATACATTCTCTCCAAAAACTATATTAGAACCTATCTCAACATCTTTTCCAATCTCAGTATCATGNGAGAAAAAAACTGTTTCAGGGTCTAAAATTGTTGTACCAGCTTCCATAAAATTATTTCTAAGTTTATTTTGATAGATTTTTTCGGCTNTACTTAAGCCTTTTTTACTATCAATACCAATTGTCTCCTCATGATCGCACTCTACAAAGGATGATACACCACCTNTATTATTATTAATTTCAATTAAATCAGAAAGAATGAATTCTTTTTTTGCATTATTATTGTTTAAAAGATTAAGATTTTCTTTAANGCNATCAGCTTTTATAATCATTATTCCGCCATTACATAATGTTATTTTTTTNTCATCCTCATTNGCATCCAATGCCTCAANTATTTTCAAAAGCTTAGTATCTTTAACCAAAAGCCTGCCATATCNNCCTGGATTNTTTGTTTCAAAACCCAGGACGGTAATATCATTATTACTATTAAAATTAATTAAATTACTTAATGTTTTTGACGATAATAAAGGTGTATCACCAAATACAACCAATACATTCTCAACAGAAGAAAGGTCCACATCCATAACACCTTCTTTGACGGCATCACCAGTTCCTAATTGATTTTTTTGAAATGCGAAAATTAAACCTGTATTATTCTCCTTTAAATATCTAAAGAAATTTTCATTTTCCTTATTTAAAACTATGATTGACTCATCATAACCGGCTTCATTTATATTATATAAAATATGCTCAATAATAGTTTTACCNGCAATTTTATGTAAAGGCTTAGGAATATTNGAGTTCATTCTAGAACCCTTGCCAGCAGCAAGTATTATAGCTATATTTTTTTTACTCATAGTAGAAAGGCGCCTTTTAAATTAGTGTCTAATATCCAATGAATTGATACTAATTTGAAATAAACTCTTGTTTCATTATGTAACTTAGAAAATTAATTAAAATTTTAAAATAAATAGTTGATATAAAATGTTTTTTTTTCCATTNAAAGATGACAACCCTACNAAAAATANACCTTTTATNTCATATTTTATTATTTTTTTATGCTGTTTNATCTACTTATTTCAATTTAGNTTATCTTCTGAAGANGGTTATTCANTAATAAAAGTTTTTGGAGNAACNCCNTATTTACTTACAAATGANTTATTCCAANATTGGTATTCCATCTTAAGCTCNATGTTTCTTCACGGNAGTTTAATGCATTTANNGGGNAATCTAGTNTATTTGTGGATATTTGGTGATAATATAGAGGATGAATTTGGTAAATTTAATTTTATAGTTTTTTATATTTTATGCGGTATAGGTGCNGTAATTGCTCAAATATTNCTTGATCCACAAAGTAANGTTCCNATGATAGGTGCAAGCGGAGCAATAGCTGGNCTTTTAGGTTCATANNTAGTTCTTCACCCAAANGCAAAGATATATGTTTTTGCNTGGNTTATTATNTTTGTAAAACTTATAAAAGTTCCTGCNTTTATAGTTATNAGTATATGGATAGGCCTTCAATTTATGAATGTTTTTGACCAAGGATCNTCAGGTNTTGCTTATTCTGCTCANATTGGGGGNTTTTTTACAGGATTAATTTTAACCCCAATTTTTAAAAAAAATACTACAAAAATCTTTACACANGANNCAAATAAACCTTATATTTCCAGGGATATATCGANTGAATTAGATAAAGATAGTATTCTNCGACATATGCCTTCAAACAAGAAAAAAGAAAAATCAAAGAAAAATCCGTGGGATTTATAAATGGAATACCTTGATACAAAATATTTTAGTTATGCAGATCCAAACGANCCNATACATAGAAAAGCNNTAATAAGGTCTATTGAATTNGTTTCCGGTCAACCATATCTTTATAATATATATAGAGAATATCAAAAAAATCCTGATAGATGGGATAGTTTCTGGGATGGATGTGTTGATTTATTGCAATTAGATATTGATTTTGACGAGGAAAAAATAAAAAAAATTCCATCTAAAGGCCCTTTAATGATAGTAGCAAACCACCCTTTTGGCGTTCTTGACGGTTTAGTAATTTGCTGGTTAACAAGTAAGATTAGGTCGGAGTTCAAAGTTCTTACTCACTCTCTTCTTCTCAGAGCATCAGAAACAAAAGACTTTCTTTTACCCATTGATTTTAGTGAAAATAAAAACGCAATGATTACAAACCTTGAAACCAGAAAAACAGCTAGAAAAATTCTTGATGAAGAAGGAACAATTGTTGTTTTTCCTGGAGGCACTGTATCAACAACAAAAAGATTCTATAACAAGACNGCTCTTGATCCTAGCTGGAGAAATTTTACTTCGAGACTTATAAAAAGATCGCAACCAACAATTCTTCCATTACATTTTACTGGTCAAAATAGTTTTTTATTCCAAACCGCAAGCCATTTAAGCGAAACATTGCGCTCTTCTCTTCTTTTTCATGAAGTAAAAAGAAGAATAAATACAAAAGTTCCAGTTATTATTGGTGATCCAATAAGTTACTCAGATATTGATGAAAATTTATCTAATACTGAATTATCTGAATATCTCAGAAATACTACATATAAAATAAATCCTGTTTGGAAATCAAAAGATGTTCCATTAGGCAAAGATTTTAAAGAGTTTTAAATTAATCAATTAAATCAGGGTAAGGATTTACTGTCCCAGACATATTTCCTGAGCCACCATCATTATATAGAACTCCATAATGTCTCTCAGAAAATAACCACTCGCCATTCTCTTTTATATATTTATCCTGATAAACACCAATATTAAACATACCAGTTGGATTACCCTGTTCATCCTTCTCTGCGAACTGAAGGTGCTCTGTAATGTACCACCTTCCAGATGCCTTATCACCATCAACTTCTACCGTACCGTTTTGAATTAATTGTCCTGCAAATGGAAAACCTGACATTGCTTGAACCCACAGAGCAACTATTTCTTTTTTTCCTTTTACTGGTGGCATGCTTCCAAGATCCCATATTGCATCCTCAGACCAAGTTGAAGACCAATCCTTTTCATCACGACGACATACAGCATCAGCATATTTTTCTACTAAATTTCTAATTTCTTCTTTATCGCTCATTTTTATATTCCTTATGAAAATTCGGCTCTAGCAACACCTGTTTCATCATAAACAGGTTCTTCCTTTGCAATTTTATATTTTGCAGAAAAAGCGCTTAATAAACCAACTTCATTAAGCGTTGCTCCCATATTTTTATACCAATCATCTTCAAAATGTTTTCTTAGAGAATCTTCGCTCTCCCATCTTTCCATAACCCATATTCTACCTGGCACGTATGGATCTAATGTCCAACTGTAATCCTGACACCCCTCTTCAGTTAGCGCACCATCAATCAGAGGTTTACATCTTTTCATTAAATCATCAATCTGNTCAGGATCCACATCAAAAGTTGCAGTAATTATTATGTCTGTTGCCATTTTTAACCTCCAATAAATAAAATGAGAAAATATTAATGCATTACAAAATCAAAAAATAAAGAGTTTATTTAATTTTTTTTCTTAAGATTAAAAAATTTGTATTTATAGATAAAGAAACGAATCTGATAATGATTTTAAATGGCTAATTTTTTTAAAAATTTATTAAAACCTGAATCAGGTTCAGCTAAATTCCTTTTAATTGCCTTTGTGCTTTTTTTCTTTTCNTTAGAGTTTTTACCCTTTCTTGAACCTATTAAACAATTTTTAGATGCTGATGAACTCTCAGTAAGCATTGGGGAGTCTAAATTTTCTGCTTATCTTATAATTCAAGGAACTTTGATAATAGCCACATTATTATGGTTAACCGGAATTCTATCGGATATTGCAGCGAAATTTGTTAAAAAAATTCCTGGAATTAATTCAAATAACAGAAATCTTATAACCAAAGCATTACAAATTTTAATTTATTTTATAGCATTTCAAATTGGAATGAATTTTCTTGGTATAGANCTTACTGCTTTAGCNGTATTTAGTGGTGCNTTGGGTATTGGNATAGGTTTTGGTCTTCAAAAAATTACATCNAATTTCATTAGTGGAATAATTATTTTATTTGAAAAAACTGTACAAAATGACGATTTAATTGAGTTAAACGANGGAACATTGGGTTTTATTAGAAATACAGGCTCAAGGGCATCCCTTATCGAAACATATGATGGAAAAGAGGTTATGGTTCCCAATGAGGACCTAATTACAAATAGAGTTATAAATTATACTCACAGCAATAAAAAAGCCAGAATAACAATAAATATTGGTGTTTCTTATGACTGTGATATNAAAAAAGCTCAAGAATTGATATTAGAAGCTGNTAATGAACATCCAAAGACAGCTAAAAATCCANAACCTTTGTGTTTTTTAAGAGAGTTTGCCGATAGTTCAGTAAANTTCCTNNTACTATTTTGGATTAATGATGTGATAGATGGACGCTATGGACCACAAAGNGATGTTTTATTTTCGATTTGGGAAAAATTTAAAGAAAATAATATAGAAATTCCATACCCTCAAAGAGATATTCATATAAAAGAGAGTAAAAATAAATAATGCTAAAANTTAAAAATATTATCTTTTTGTGTTTTNNATTAATTTTTTCAAACAATATTTTATTTGCGCAAATAGTAAATATGGAATCTGCTAGGAAGGAAAACTTATCAGGCTTTCACTTTCAAGCAAATTTAGGATTAAATGGCTCAAGCGGTACCGTCGATAGAACTAATTATTCTGTTGAGACGAGATTGGACTATAACTCTGATAAATGGCAGAGATTTGGTGTTTTTTCATATAAAAGAGAAGAAAAGGATGACTCAATTACTTCTAATAATACCTTTTTTCACTTAAGAGCTGTTAGAAAAGTTAACAACCTGGTTTCTTGGGAGATATTTTCGCAACTTAGCGAGAAACCTTTGCAAAAAATCAAGAGAAGAGAGCTATTTGGGGCAGGTATAAGATTAAGCCCATATAAATCTCTTAGAGTAGGATTAGGCTTATTTGATGAAAATGAAGAAAGAATTTTGTCAGAAACAAGAAAAACAACTCGTTTAAATACCTATATTACTAATGATTTTAAAATATCAGATACGGCAACATTTGAGTCAACTCTTTATATTCAACCTGATATTGATGACTTTTCAGAGTTAAGGTCTTTTTTTGTGGCTGGATTAAGATTAAGAATAACTGAAAAATTTTCCTCAATAATTTCTTATGAAAACACTTATGACTCATCTCCTCCTCCAAATACAGATGAATCGAATTCATTTTATGGTATAAAATTTAGTTTTGAATATTAAATAGTTATTAATTTTCAATATAATATATTAGTAAATTAAAGTATTCTGAAATTAAATTTTTAAATTCGGGTGTAATATAAAAAGTAACAAAAACACCTAAAAGAAAACCAATTAAAAATTTAATCACAAATTTTTTCCTTTTTTCTATTATAAATCTTTTTATTTTTTACAACTCTTTGATAAGTTGCTTGTTTTTGTCTAATAACTCTTGGTTTTTTAGGATTTTTCTCTTTCATTGCTTGCGTTCCAAAGACCAGCTTCTTTTAACTTTCTTCTTTTATTCTCAAAATAATCAATTAAAGATGGATTTAAGGTAACCGCTTTTTTGTAAAAACTTACTGCTTCATCAATATTTCCAAGGTATTCATGAGCCATTCCTTTATTAAAATATATAGCAGAAATATCCTCTAAATTATTTTCATAGGAATCCTGATATTTCTCTAATGCACCATTATAATCTTTTAATAATAATAAACTATTTCCTTGGTTTAAAAGGACCTCAGCTCTCATGCTCTCATTTTTAAAAGCAATTTCAAATTGCTCTAAAGCCATTCTTGGCTTTGATTTATTGTTATATATAATACCAAGATTAATTCTTGTGGCATCAAGATCTTTTTTTGAAATTATCTTTTCAGATATTGCTTTTAAGCAGGTAAAAATAGATGACTGAGTAGTATATCCATATTTAGCATTCTTATAGCAAATATGGGCATCACTGCTTCCAACAACAGTAATTGCAGCATTCAAATTACTTGAACCTAAAAAAATCAAAAAAGAAAATGTTATAAATTTTTTAAACATTTAATATCCTTAAAAATCTGTAGAAAAACCGTCAGAAACATGACGTTCAGGCCAGAAAAATTCTAAATTCATATTTTTAATTTTCCATTCACCGTTAACTTTTACGTACTCTTCATCATAAAGAGCAAACCATAAAAAGTTACTAGATCCTGGCTCTATGTCTGATCCATCCATATTTTTAGTTATACCATCAAGAAGATAAACCCTTCCCTTGGCTGAGCCAGGTCCAGTAATTTTTATAAGATGATTAGTATTTACATGCATACTTACAAATGGTGTATCTAACGTATCCTTAAAAGTTTCTTTATAATTATTGTGAATTACTTCTTTTCCAACCCAGTCACCGTATGGACCATAACCACAGACTGCACCTTCAGCAAAAACATCCATCAATTTATCAAGATCTCTTGCATCCATATGATAAGAATACCTTAATCTCAATTCTTTAATTTTTTCAATATCAAGTAAATTTCTTAAAGATTTAATTTCCTCTGATGTTAAATTTTCTTCATTACTCATCTCTTTCTCCTTCGGAATATTGTTGATACTTAGCCTTACCTACTGAAGATACTTTAACTGGTGGATGAATAAAATCCTTTTTAATATTTTGTACAGGAGGTAAAAAAGATATAGAGCCAAATGATGTTTCTACCACACCTGGACTTTCAATTATTGACTTCCAATCATTACTTTTGTTTTTCATAAAATAATAATAAAATATTTTTCTTAATATTTCAAAGAATATCATTTTCTGATAGCTTAACTTATGAACATAAATAAAGATCTAGAAAAATTTGAAAAATGGTATGAAACAGAACCATTCGAAGATTTTGTTGGTCCCTTTTTTTACAAAAAAAATAAAAATAATTATATTTCTGCTTTTGAATGCAAAGATCATCATCTTAACGCCATGGGAACTCTTCACGGTGGTATGATTATGTCTTTTATAGATTATACAATGTTTGTAGTTTGTCTTGAGGCCATAAAAAAACAATCATTTGTGACAGTATCGTGTTCAACTGAATTTTTAAACCCTTCAATAAATGATGAAATAATTTATGGTGATGGTGAAATTACTCAAGAAACTAAGTCTATGATTTTTGTTAAGGGCAAAATTTTTAATAATCAAAATAAAAAAATATCTACATTTAGCGGTATTCTTAAAAAAATAAGATCTAAATAATTACAGGTATAATTAAACATAATACAACAAGAATTGTTATAATCACCCTAGAATATATATACTTCAGTTGAGTAATCTTTTGTCGATAAATATAAAAATCAATCAACAAAAGAATAAT
>NYSO01000031.1 GCA_002683015.1 Rhodobiaceae bacterium | reverse complement strand
CAACAAACCATCCTATCAGGTTTGGTTTTTCTGCTAATGCTTCAACCTGATCAGGGTTGTTTTCTATTATTTTATCAATAATTGACTCGATTTCACTTAAATCATTCACTTGTTCCATATTGTTTTCATCTACAATGGTTTTTGGATTATTTCCTGTTTCAAGCATTATTTCAAAAACGTCTTTTGCAATTCTGCCTGTAATAGTCTCATCATCAATTAAATTAATTAATTCTCCCAAATCCCCAGCCCTTATTGGACAATCTTCAATAGTTTTATTCATTTTATTTAAAACAGAAAATAATTCACCTATTATCCAGTTACAAACTAATTTAGGATTACTATTTTTAGTAGCTTCTTCAAAGTAATCTGCAGTTTCTTTCTCAGAAACTAAAATATTAGAGTCATAGGGTGATAATCCATATTCATCTATAAACCTTTTTCTTCTAACATCCGGTAGTTCCGGTAATGTTTTTTTTATTTCATCAACAAATTTATCAGTAAATGTTAAAGGCAATAAATCGGGGTCGGGAAAATATCTGTAGTCATGGGATTCTTCTTTGCTTCTCATTGATCTTGTTTGACCTTTTTTAGGATCAAAAAGTCTTGTTTGTTGTTCAACTAAATTACCTTTTTCGATTAAATCTATCTGTCTTTTCGCTTCATAAACAATAGCTTGTCCAATAAACTTAATAGAGTTGACATTTTTTATTTCACATCTAGTTCCAAGTTCATCNCCAGGTTTTCTAACTGAGACATTTATATCAGCCCTTAAGGANCCNTCNTCCATATTTCCATCACAGGTTTGTAAATACTTCATGATATTTCTTAATTTTTTAACATATGCTTGGGCCTCCTCTGGTGACCTCATATCAGGCATTGATACTATTTCCATTAATGCTACACCAGANCTATTTAGATCTACAAATGAATAACTTGGATGCTGATCATGAAGTGATTTTCCTGCATCTTGCTCTAAGTGNAGTCTCTCAATTCCNACATTTTTTGANTCACCANTATCCANATCAATTGTTATCATTCCATTNCCTACNATAGGCTGTTCAAATTGTGAAATTTGATAACCTTGAGGCAGATCAGGATAAAAATAATTCTTTCGATCAAAAATAGAAAAATTATTAATTTTAGCGTTCAGTCCTAAACCAGTTTTAATTGCTTGCTCAACACAAACTGAATTAATAACCGGCAACATTCCAGGCATTCCAGCATCAACAAAACTAACTTGCGTATTATGATCCGAGCCAAAAGATGTCGAAGATCCAGAAAAAAGTTTTGAATTTGAAATTATTTGAGCATGCACTTCAATTCCAATAACCANCTCCCAATCACCAGTACTTCCTTTAATCAAATTATTCATTTGATCCACCATTGATTTTCAATATTTTTGAAATTTGCAGACTCNTCTAATATTTTTGCAAATGAATAAATGGTCTCCTCCTCAAAAGGNCTTCCGATCAACTGAAGCCCAAGAGGTAANCCATTTGAATCTNGAGCAGCAGGAACTGAAATAGCTGGTAAACCTGCTAAATTTACTGGAACAGTAAAAATATCATTCAAATACATTGATAGAGGATCATCTGATTTTTCATTCAAACCAAATGCTGAATTTGGAGTAGATGGAGTTAATATAACATCAACATTATTAAATACCTTGTTATAATCCTCTGTTATTAAAGATCTTACTTTTTGAGCCTTTAAATAGTATGCGTCATAATAACCTGACGAAAGTACGTATGTTCCTATNATAATCCTTCTTTTAACTTCGTCTCCAAAACCTTCAGATCTTGTTAATTTATAGAGATCATTTATGTCAGAGGAATGAACTGAATGACCAAATCTTACACCATCATATCTAGCTAAGTTTGACGATGCCTCAGCTGGAGCGATTATATAATAACAGGGAAGAGCATATTTTGTATTAGGTAGGGAAACATCAATAATTTCTGCTCCTGATTTTTTTAACCATTCCTTTCCCATGTTCCAAATTTCAATAATTTCATTTGGCATATCTTCTTGAAAAAATTCATTAGGAATACCTACTTTTAAACCTTTTACACTTTTTCCTATAGAGTCTTCAAAATTTGGAACTTCTTTTAAAGAGCTAGTAGTATCTTTTGGGTCATGACTACACATGTTTTTTAATAAGATAGAATTATCTCTTACATTTCTAGTTATAGGACCTGCTTGATCTAATGATGAAGCAAAAGCAATTATTCCCCATCTCGAACATCTTCCGTAAGTTGGCTTTAATCCTACTGTTCCTGTAAAAGAAGCCGGTTGTCTTATTGAACCACCAGTATCTGTTCCAAGGGCTCCTAAACCTATTTTCGCAGCTACGGATGCAGACGAACCCCCGGACGAACCCCCTGGAACTAGATCAATTTTTTCATTTTCTCTTTTCCATGGATTTATAACAGGTCCATAAAAACTTGTTTCATTTGAAGATCCCATTGCGAATTCATCATTGTTAAGTTTTCCTAATAATAATGCGCCCTCATTCCATAAATTTTCTGTGACAGTTGATTCATATGGTGGAATAAAATTTGAGAGCATTTTACTTGAGGCGGTGGTTAATACACCTTTTGTACAAAACATATCTTTAACGCCTATTGGAATTCCCTCTAACTCTCTATTTGTCCCATTACTTAACCTTGAATCAGATTCTTCTGCTGATTTGATTGCAATTTCAGGAGTTTCAGTGATAAAGGCATTTAATAATCTTGAAGATTCCATAGCCTCAATATGATCTAGTGCAAGTTCTTTAGATGTAAAATCTTTATTTAAAAGACCCTCTCTTGCTTCATGGAGACATAATTCAGTAAGTTTTTTCATTAATCTATAACCTTTGGTACAAGAAAAAAACCTTCTTCAGAGTTAGGTGCGTTCTTTGTTATATCTTCCCTGTAATCACCATCATTAATTATATCTTCCCTTTTTTTCATTCCCTTATCATTATCAAAAGATGAAAAAGTTGGCGAAACTTTATCAGTATTTACCTCTGTAAGCTGGTCCACCCAATCAATAATTTGATTTAAATCTTCTAAAATTTTTTCAATTTCATGATCTTTAAAGGAAATTTTTGATAAATTAGCTATTTTAATTACATTATCTTTATCTACTGACATAGTTCCTCCAAAATTAAATTCACAAATAGCAAAGTCTTACTTGCATCGCAACACTAACAATTGATACTTATAAACATGATGATTAATGATTCAAAACAATTTCGAGAAATAATACCACTTAAAAGTTCAATTTTAGGTATTGATTTAGGAAAAAAAAGAACAGGCATTGCAGTTTCCGATATAAATCAAAAAATTGCATCGCCTTTAAAAGTAATCGAAAACATGAAGTTTAATGAAATCTTAAATATTTTAGAAAGAATTGTAAATGAAAGAAATATCTGTGCAATTGTAGTTGGTGATCCAATCAATATGGATGGATCAATTGGTCCAAAATCACAATCAAGTAGATCTTTTATTAAAAATTTATCGAAGGAGTTAGATATTCCAATTTTATTATGGGACGAAAGACTCACTACAGTTTCTGCAGAGAGATCTCTATTAGAAGCCGATATTTCAAGAAAAAAAAGGCAACAAATAATAGATAAAATTGCTGCCTCAATAATATTNCAGAATTTTTTAGACTACCTTAATACTAAACAATAATATCCTTAAGAAGAACCATTCTACACCACAAGCCATAACGCATTTGATCAAAATATTTTGCTCTTGGGTCACTATCAAACTCTCTTGGAATTTCAGAAACTCTGGGAAGTGGATGCATAACGATTGATTTTTTTGGAAGTAAATTTAATTTCTCTAGAGAGAGTGAATACTGATGATCACTGCCTCTTTCAGTTTGAACCCTAGTTACATACAAAACATCTGTTTCATTAATAACCTCATCTATTTTGGTGGTTTCAAATGAATTTTTTGGTAATGATTCTTTTGGAAAGGATAATTCTTTTGGGCTTACAAAGTTGAAATGATTTCCAGAATACCTCGATAAAAATTTTACAAGACTTTTAACTGTTCTTCCATTTTTTAGATCACCAATCATTGTAATTCTTAAATTATCTATTTTTTCATTATTATTATAAAAAATAGTAAATCCATCAAGTAAGGTTTGCGTAGGGTGTTCACCCTCACCATCACCCGCATTTATTATTGGTACTTGACTTACATTAGCAGCTTTAGCAACAGAACCGGTTAAAGGGTGCCTTAAAACTATGCAATCACTCATTGTCGCCATTGTCATTACTGTATCCTCAAGACTTTCACCTTTTATGGCACTTGAAAATTTTACATTGTTAATAGGTATAACTGATCCACCCTGTCTAACCATCGCGCTATAAAAAGACGACGAAGTTCTGGTTGAAGGTTCGTAAAATAAATTTGTTAAAATTTTATTCTTTAAAGCATTTGAATAGTTACTTTTTTGATCAATAGCTTTTGACCAAAGATCAAATATATAACTTTCTTTCATATCGTCTACTGACAGAAGATGTTGCACGTTTNTCCCTTTCAGATTACTTATATATTAAAATGACAATTTTAAACCTTATATTTTTAAATTTTTTTATTATTTTAATAAGTTACATTATTGGTTCAATTCCAAGTGGGTATATTTTAAGTAAATATTTTAGTAAAATTGATATTACAAAAGAAGGCTCAGGTAATATTGGTGCTACAAATGTTTTAAGGTCTGGATCAAAAAAACTAGCGCTCATAACTTTACTATTCGATGCATTCAAAGGTGTTTTACCAATATTAATTTTTTATAATTCAACTTATTCAATAATTTTGGCTAGTTTATCAGCGTTTATTGGTCATAATTACCCAATATGGCTTAAGTTTAAGGGTGGTAAAGGTATAGCTACATATTTAGGAATTAGTTTTGCCATATCTTTAAAGCTAGGATTTTCATTTATTATAATATGGTTGATTACTGCATTGATTTCTAAAACTTCTTCAACATCTTCACTGTTATCTATTCTTTTGATTCCTTTTCTTTCTTTTTTAATTGTAGATAATAAATTAATTTCATTGCTTTTTTTAATTTTAACTTTTATTTCGTTTTATAGACATAAGGAAAATATAAAAAGAATTATCAAGGGAAGTGAACCAAAAATTAATATTTAATAATTTTAAAATAAAAAAAATCTTGAATTATGATATTAATTTTGACTAATTGAGTGACTGAAATTGATTTTTTTTCAATTAGGGAGTTTATAAATGCATGTAGTTGTTGTTGAATCCCCAGCTAAAGCTAAAACAATTGAGAGCTATCTTGGTTCAAGCTACAAGGTAATAGCATCCTTTGGCCATATAAGAGATCTTCCCTCTTCTGAAGGTTCAGTAAAACCTGATGATAATTTTGAGATGTCATGGGAGATGGACACCAAAGGAAAAAAACAAACAAAAATCATTCAAGATGCTCTTAAAAGTGCTAATTCATTAATTCTTGCTACTGACCCTGATCGTGAAGGAGAAGCAATTGCGTGGCATGTTCTACAAGCCTTAAATGAAAAAGGCGGNCTTAAGGATAAAGAGGTTTCTCGTGTAACATTTAATGCAATAACTAAAAAAACTGTTACAGAGGCCATAGAAAATCCAAGAGAACTTGATACAGAATTAATTGATGCTTACCTAGCAAGGAGAGCATTGGATTATTTAGTAGGCTTTACTTTATCACCTGTCTTATGGAGAAAATTACCTGGGGCAAGATCTGCAGGAAGAGTACAATCAGTTGCATTAAGGTTGTTATGTGAAAGAGAAATAGAAATAGAGTCCTTTATCCCAAAAGAATATTGGTCAATTAATTCTTTTTTAACATTTGAAGATAACCCTACTTTTAAGGCTTCTTTAACTCATTTTGATAGTAAAAAACTTGATCAATTTGATATTAAAACCTCTGATGAAGCAGAAAAAATTAAAAAAATACTAGAAACCTCAAATTTTGTTGTTGAAGAAATCGATGAAAAAGAAGTATCTAGAAAACCCTCACCACCATTCATAACCTCATCTATGCAAATGGAAGCATCCAGAAAGCTNGGAATGTCAGCAAAAAATACAATGCAAGTTGCTCAAAGGTTATATCAAAATGGATTAATCACATATATGAGAACTGACGGCGTTCAAATTGGAGAAGAAGGTGTTAACGAAATAAGATCATCAATTAATAAGATATATGGTGATGAATATCTACCTTCAAAATCAAATGAATATAAAAGCAAAATAACAAATGCTCAAGAAGCTCATGAAGCAATTCGTCCTACAGATGCAAGCATGTCACCTGAAAGAATTGGATCAGAATTTTCTAAAGAAGAAAAAGATCTCTATGGATTGATATGGAAAAGAACCATAGCCAGTCAAATGGAAAATTGGAGAGGCTTAAGAACTACGATAAATATTTCAAATAATGAAAAAGATATTTATCTTAGGGTATCTGGGACAGTAACTGTTTTTGATGGATACAGAACTTTATACGAGGAAGGTAGAAAAGAAGATAATCCAAAAGATAGTCAAGAACTTCCGAAACTTGAAAAAGGTCAATTGCTAAAATTAATAAACACTGAAACAAATCAACATTTTACAAAAGCACCTCCAAGGTATTCTGAGGCGACATTAGTAAAATCATTAGAAGAAAAAGGCATAGGCAGACCCTCCACTTATGCATCAATCATATCTGTTCTTCAAGATCGCCAATATGTAATTATTGAAAATAGATATTTTAAACCAGAGGCAAAAGGTAGATTATTATCCTCTTTTCTTGAAAATTTCTTTACACAATATGTGAGCTATAACTTTACAGCTGACTTGGAAAAAAACCTTGATAAGGTCTCTAACGGTGAGATTAATTGGAAAGATTTTTTAAATAATTTTTGGAATGAATTTAGTGTATGCGCTGACTCTGCCCTCGAATTAAGAACAAGAGAAATTTTAGATAAATTAAATGAAAGTATTGGAAGTCATGTTTTTAAAGATGAAAATGGCGAAGTTAATAGACAGTGTCCAAAATGCAGTGAAGGTGAACTTAGCTTAAAAACAAGTAGAAATGGTGCTTTTGTTGGTTGCTCGAAATATCCTGATTGCAAATATACTAGATCTTTTGGTNCATCTGAGAGGAATGTTGAAGAAAAAATTCTTGGTAAAGANCCNTCTAGTGGTGAAGATATTCATCTTTTAATTGGNAGATATGGNCCTTATGTTCAAATCGGCCTTAATGAGGATAAAGATAAAAAACCNAAAAGATCCTCTATTCCGAAAACCATAGATCCATCAGACCTAACNATCGAAAAAGCTATTGATTTACTNTCCTTGCCAAAAGTNATTGGTATTCATCCTAATGACAGTAAAGAAATAACAGGGGCAATTGGTCCATATGGCCCTTATCTATTACANGAGGGTGTTTATGCNAATCTTCAAAATGTTGATGAATTATTTACAATAGGGCTTAATAGGGCTGTTGATCTTATTGAAGAAAAAAGAGCAAACCCAGGTCGTGGNAGAGGAAGTAAAGTAATAAAAGAGCTNGGAAATCATCCAAAAGATAAAAAACCTATAAAGCTTATGGATGGAAAATATGGCCCATATGTTAAACACGGAAAGCTTAATGTAAGTGTTCCAAAAGAAAAAAATATCGATGATGTTGATATTGACATAGCAATTGATCTTCTTAATAANCCCAAAAAGAAGAAATAAANATAATGGCNGCAATTCTAAANCCTAAACCTGCNGCAACCCTAATTATTACTAAAAAAATTAATAATGACTTATTTATCTTAATGGGCAAAAGACCTGAAGAGGCAAGATTTGCTCCAGGTATGTGGGTGTTCCCTGGCGGCAAACTTGATAAAAATGATATTGATCATAAAAATAAATATAAATTAAATAAAAATATTTTAAATTATTTAAAACTCTTAAAGGCTGAACCTCCTATTGGTGAGGCACTTATTCATACAGCCATAAGAGAAACTGAAGAAGAAACTAACCTAACAATATCAAGTAANAATTTAAAAAAAATATGGGTTCTTGCACGTGCAATTACNCCTGTNAACAGACATATGAGATTTGATACAAAATTTTTTGTAGCTCCCTCTTCATGCTTTACTGGAAAGGTTAAAGGAAATGGTGAACTGGATAAATTAGAATATGTAAATATAAATGATGCTNTAAAATTACCTATGTTTGATATTACAGAATTTATTTTAAANGAAATAAAAGTGAGAATTGAAAAAGGTAACGAAATAAATAGCAATCCTGTTTTCTGGAGATATCGAAAACATCATAGATTAATAACAGAAATTAAAAAACTTGACTAATTGTTAATTTTACTTAATTTCCCTCATTAAAGGTATTAATTATGGCAAAAGCAGCAACAATAAAAATTAAACTTAATAGTACTGCAGGTACTGGTTACTATTATGTTGCAAAAAAAAATTCACGAACAATGACTGATAAAATGGTTGTAAAGAAGTATGATCCAGTTGTTAGAAAACACGTTGAATTTAAAGAAGGAAAGATTAAATAACTTTTATATTTTCTTTCTTTTAAGTTATGAAAAATAACATACCAACCGAAACANTTGATCAAATTAAATCTCTAAGTTTAAAAGTAAATATTCCTTTAATAATTAGTGATGCAGACGAAGTTCTTTTCTTATTTTTAAAAGGTTTTGAAAAATTCCTAAGATCAAAAGATTTGTATCTTGATTTGGCAAAAGCAAGATTAACAGGAAATATTAAAAAAATTTCAGACAATACTCCAGTACCAGATGATACAATGAGCAGGCTTTTGCCTGAGTTTTTTCTNAAAGAAACAAAAAAATTAGAGCCAGTTATTGATGCTGAAAATTGNCTAAANAGTTTGTCAAANAAANCGCAAATTATTATTTTAACAAATATTCCATTCAAAGATAAAAAAAGTAGAGTTGATGCATTAAAAAAATATAATATGAATTATCCTGTAATTACTAATTCAGGCCTTAAAGGGCCGGTTGTTTCAAAAATTTGTGAAAAAATGAAAGCTCCTGTTTTTTTTATTGATGATTTAGGTCAAAATNTAGAGTCAGTAANAAANGAATATAAAAAAGCTATCTGTATTCATTTCTTACAAGATACAAGACTTCAAAAATTAATGATGACTCCNACCAATATTAAACATAGATTAACGAATTGGCTTGAAGTTGAAAAATTAATAAATAAAGAAATTTTATTTTATGAAAATAAAGAATGAAGATATTAAGATAGTATCTATATGCAGAGAATGTTTTAAAACTTTTAATATAAAAAAAGAATTTTGCGATAAATGCTACTCAGTTAATATTATAAGTAATTATGAAATTGAAGATTTAAATATAGCGCATGTTGATTGTGATGCTTTTTATGCTTCAATTGAAAAAAGAGATAANCCAAATTATAAAAATNCTCCTATAATTATAGGTGGCGGCAAAAGAGGTGTCGTTGCTACNGCTTGTTATATTGCAAGAACNAAAGGAGTAAAGTCAGCTATGCCNATGTATAAGGCNCTTAAATTATGTCCTGAAGCAATTATCATTAANCCAAATATGCAAAAATACAAAATAGCATCTGATAAAATTATTAAAATTATGANAGAAATGACACCTTTAGTTGAACCATTNTCTCTTGATGAGGCGTTTCTCGATTTNTCAGGCACAACAAGGCTTCATAAAAAAATNCCTGCAGTTATNTTGGCCGAATTATCAAAAAAAATTATAGAAAAAGTTGGAATATCTGTTTCAGTAGGCCTTTCTTATAATAAATTCTTAGCAAAAATTTGTTCTGATATTGATAAACCTAGAGGTTTTTCGATTATTAACAAAAAAGAGGCATCAAATTTTCTTAAAGATAAACCAGTTGAAGTTTTATGGGGCGTTGGCAAAACACTNAAAAATAAACTTAATAATGATGGTATAAAAACTATNGGCCAAATCAAAGAAATGGAGATTAATGAAGTTATTACTAAATATGGAGCTATTGGCTCTCATATTCATAAATTATCTAATGCTGAAGATAACAGAGTAATTAAACCATTTAGAAAAGTAAAAAGTATCAGTCACGAAACAACTTTTGAAAAAGACACTAATGATGAAGATTTTTTAAAAAAAACACTCTGGAGCCTATGNGAAAAAGTATCTANTAGATCTAAAAATAAAGGCTTGGGTGGTAATACGATTAATCTAAAAATAAAAACTAAAGATTTTAAATTAATTTCAAGGTCAATTACTATTGATGAACCAACTCAAATTGCAGAAATTATTTTTCAAGCAGCTAAATTATTATTATTAAGAGAAATTAATACTAATAAATTTCGTTTACTGGGTGTAGGATTGAGTAATCTTAAAGAGGCTGAAATATGCGATTTATACGATTTAATTAATATTGATAGCAATAGAGATAAAAAAATAGAATTTGCTATGGATATCATTAGAGATAAATTTGGAACTAATCTCATNAAAAAAGGTCGATCAATATAAGAGAGGTAAAGATGTCAGAGAAAATAAAAAATAAATTAATAGATTTAGGAATAAAACTTCCAAAGCCAGCTGATCCTGTTGCCAGCTATTTACCTTATGTTATTTCAGGNAATCTCTTGTTTATTTCTGGGCAAGGNCCCTTCAATNAAAATGGNTTAATTACTGGAAAGGTTGGCTTAGATTTAACTTTAGANGAAGGAAAGGAAGCNGCAAGAGAATGCGGTAAAATGATTCTTGCACAAGCTCAGAAAGCATGTGGAAATTTAGATAAAATCCATAGATGCATAAAACTTGGAGGTTTTGTTAATTGCGATCCTAATTTTACAGATCAAGCATTAGTAATTGAAGGAGCTTCAGAATTAATGATTAATATTTTTGAAGATAATGGTTGGCACTCAAGATATGCTGTAGGNTCAAACTCCCTTCCATTGGGAATGTCAGTTGAGATAGATGCTATTTTTGAAATCAAAACGTAATTAAATGAAAAAATTTTCTTTCAAGATAGAAACTTCATTAAATAATATTGATGAAAAGAGATGGAATNTTTGTGCCTCCAATAACAAAGATTTTAATCCCTTCAACAGTTATCAATTTCTGAAAGCCCTTGAGTCAAGTAATTCTATAAATAATAATTCTGGATGGAATTCTGCATATATAATTATTGAAAATAATAAGAATGAAGCTGTTGCTTTTGTCCCTTCATACCTTAAGACTAATTCCTCAGGAGAATATGTTTTTGATTATGAATGGGCAAATGCTTATCATAGGGCTGGTGGACAATATTACCCAAAACTTCAAATATCAATTCCATATACTCCAGTTACTGGTAGTAGATTCTTAATAGATGAGACATATAATTATGATGAGATACTGGAATATATTTCTTCAGAAATTATTTCAATTTGCCCTAAAATTGAAGCTTCATCTGCTCATATTACTTTTTTAACAAAAAAAGAGTCTCAAAAATTAGAAAAACTTGGATGGCTAATAAGAAAAGATCAACAATTTCATTGGGAGAATAAGANTTATAATACTTTTTCTGATTTCCTCAGTACACTTTCCTCGAGAAAAAGAAAAAATATAAAAAAAGAGAGATCAAAATTTATAGATAGTGATATCAAGATTGAACATCTAACAAAAGACAAAATAAATGACGAACATTGGGATTATTTTTATGAATTTTATATTGATACAACCACAAGAAAATGGGGACAAGATTATTTAAAAAAAGAGTTTTTCAATAACATAGGAAGTACAATGAAAAATGAAATTCTTTTAATTATGGCAAAAAAAGATAATCAATATATTGCAGGTGCTCTTAATTTCTTGGGTAAAAACACTATATATGGCAGAAATTGGGGNTCCCTAGTTGATTATAAATTTCTNCATTTTGAATTATGTTATTACCAAGCAATTGAATATGCCATTAAAAATAAAATAAAAATAGTTGAGGCAGGTGCTCAAGGAACACACAAAATATCAAGAGGTTACTCACCGGTAATTACATATTCCGCACATTGGATGAAGGAAAGAAATTTTCATGAGGCNGTTAAAAAATACTTAGATTATGAAGTTTTAGAGGTTGAAAAAAGTAAAAAAATACTTGAGAATTATCTACCTTATAAAAAATGAATAATAAAATGACCTATAATAAAGAAAATATTTTTGCAAAAATTATAAAAGGTGAAGCTGAGTGTGTAAAAATATTAGAAAATGACCATATTTTATCATTTATGGACGTAATGCCTCAAGCTCCTGGGCATACACTTTTAATACCAAAATACGGAACTGAAGATATTTTTAACCTTCCTAAAGACTACTTCATNCATTTAATGGATGCAAAACAAAGAATTGCAAANGCTATAAAAAATGCCTANGNACCAACCGGAGTAATGATTATGCAATTAAATGGTAAAGAAGCNGGACAAACAGTATTTCATTTACACTTTCACATTATTCCAAGAAAAGAGGGATTAAATTATAAATTTCATTCCTCTGAAGTTGTAAACTTTAAAGAANTAGAAAAAGAGGCAGAAAAAATCAAAAAATGGCTTTGACTAATTANTTNTTAATTAACTCTTTTTTTATTTTATTATTTTTTTTCAATGGTTTATATAAAAAATCTAAATCATCTTTTTTTAGAGAAACATCGACAGTTCCGCCNTTCTCTAATACACCATATAAAATTTCTTCAGCTATAGGCTTTTTAACTTTTTCTTGAATTAGNCTTGAAAGCGGTCTCGCNCCCATATTTTTATCATATCCTTTTTTTCCAAGCCAATTTGCCGCCTCAGGTGAAATATTAATAAATACATTCTTATTGTCTAATTGAGACTCAAGTTCAAGAATGAACTTCTCTACAACTTTTTGAATAACTTTATCTGGAAGAGAGTTAAAGGAAATTATAGAGTCTAATCTATTTCTAAATTCTGGATTAAATAATTTATCTATTGCTTCTTTATCTTCGCCCTCTCTTTCATCTCTATTAAAGCCTAAGGCAGGTTTNGCTANATCTGATGCTCCGGCATTTGTTGTTAAAACTATTATTGTATTTCGGAAATCTACCTTCCGTCCATTTTGATCTGTAAGAGTTCCATGATCCATAATTTGTAACAAAATATTAAAAATATCTGGATGAGCTTTCTCAATTTCATCTAATAAAATAATACTGTATGGGTTTTGATCAACACCATCAGTAAGTAAACCACCCTGATCAAATCCAACATAACCTGGGGGAGCTCCTATTAATCGGGAAACAGCATGACGCTCCATATACTCTGACATATCAAATCTCAATAATTCGACACTTAAAACCGAAGATAACTGTCTAACCAATTCTGTTTTACCAACACCAGTTGGACCAGCAAACAAATATGATCCTATTGGTTTTTGTAGNTCTCTTAATCCTGCTCTAGATAATCTTATTGACGCTACAATCTCATCAATTGCTTTATCTTGCCCAAAAATAAATCTTTTAAGGGACTTATCTAAATCTTTTAATTTCTGACTATCGTCTCTCGTAACATGCTTCGANGGGATTTTTGCCATTTTAGATATTGTTGCTTCAATATCTTTTTGACTTATTAATTTTTTTCTTTTGTTAATAGGTTTTAATTTTTGTGAAGCGCCTGTTTCGTCGATAACATCTATAGCTTTGTCAGGAAGTTTTTTATCATTCATGTATCTAGAAGATAATTCAACAGCNGTTTTTATAGCTTCATTTGAATATTTTAAACCATGAAAATCTTCAAATCTTGTTTTTAAACCCATCAATATTTTTATTGTATCAGCAATGCTTGGTTCATCTACATCTATCTTTTGAAATCTTCTTGATAAAGCCCTATCTTTGTCAAAAAACTGTCTATATTCTTTATATGTAGTTGATCCAATGCATCTAAGTTGCTGACCTTGTAATGAAGGTTTTAATAAATTAGAGGCATCCATAGAACCTCCAGATGTAGAACCTGCCCCAATAACAGTATGAATTTCATCGATAAAAAGTACTGCATCTTCTTGTTCTTCAATTTCCTTTAAAACNGCCTTAATTCTTTCTTCGAAATCACCTCTGTATCTTGTTCCNGCTAAAATAGCACCCATGTCTAAAGAGAAAATTTTTGTTTGAGAAATTACATCGGGAACATCCCCTTCGATAATCCTAAAAGCAAGACCCTCTACAATAGCTGTTTTTCCAACTCCTGGATCTCCAACAAGAATTGGATTATTTTTTCTTCTTCTACTTAAAATCTGTATTAATCTATTAACTTCACTTGATCTTCCAATTAAAGGATCAATTAATTGTTTCTTAGCCTTTATGTTTAAGTCTTCACAAAATGACTCAAGCGCACTCTCTTTACTAGTTTCGGAATCTTCATTATCGTAATTAGAAAAATTCTCATTTGAACTAATATTTGAATAATTTTGATTTTTCTTAATACCGTGAGCCATGTATTGAACAGCGTCATATCTACTCATTTCTTGTTTTTCTAAAAAATAAACAGATTGACTTTCTTGTTGTGAAAAAATTGCAACCAAGACATTTCCGCCATTTACCTCTTGATTACCTGATTGCTGAACATGGATAGCTGCTCGAGTTATAACTGTTCTATACCCTGCTGTTGGTTCGGGAATTAAGTCTTCTTTATCCACAATTAAATAATCTTGATCATCAATAAATTCAACTAGGTCATTTTTGAGAATATTTATATCGAGATCACAAGCTAGAAAAACTTTTTGAGCATCTTTATCGTCTGTTAATGAAAGGAGAAGATGTTCAATTGTAACATGCTCATGTTTTTTTTGAGATGCATAATCTATCGATCTTTGAAGGGTTTCTTCTAATGTTTGTGAGAATGATGTCATTTTAAACTTTTTCCATAGTGCATTGTAAGGGATGATTATTTTTTCTAGACGTATCAAGAACCTGAATAACCTTTGTTTCAGCAATTTCATATGAGAAAATTCCACANACACCTATTCCATTTTGGTGGACATGAAGCATAATTTTTGTGGCCTCTTCATTNCTCTTATTGAAAAAACTTTTAAGTAAATATACAACAAATTCCATTGGAGTGTAATCATCATTTAAAATCAAAACTTTGTATAAAGAAGGTTTCTTTAATTTATTTTTAGTTTGAGTTTTAATTAATGAATCATTGTCATCAAATTTATTATTATCAACCATNTTATTCTCTTTTCTCTTTCTCAGCTAAAATAATATCTCTTGCTTCATTAACTCTTGCGCTTAAATATGAAGATCCACCTTTATCAGGATGTAGCTTTCTAATCAATTCTTTATGTGATTTGATTATAACCTCTAATGGTGCATTTTCGTCAATACCTAATAACTCATATGATTCTCTTAATGACATTTTTTGTTTATAATCATTTTGATTTATTTTCTCNTTTTTTCTAAAAAAATTTAAAAGTAAATCAAAAATNATTTTTTTTCTCAGAAACCANGCNGCAATNGAAAANAATANNGGTGANTATANATAAAGNCCTCCTATTANGAGAATAATACCTATACNTAATGATATAAAAATAATAANAAGATTTATTTTTTTATTTAATTGTTTCTTATTGTTTGTAGAAAGCCAATCGAGAAAAAAAATAATTAAAACTAAAAAAATAATACCAAGAAAAAAAATCATGTTCTAAACAAGCCCTAACTCATGAAGTTCTGAAATAATTTGATTTTCATCATCAAGATTATTTATGTTAAGTTTTTTTATATCTTCAGGTGTATCTTTTTTTTCAAGATATCGCCAACCTTGAAAAGGCCTTTCTTTGAAAGGAATAGTTAAAAATAATTCTTCATCAAGCTCAAATTTACATCTCTTAATATTGTTGATATCGATAAATCTTTCAATTTTTAATATTTTCTGCCTAATGCACAACTTTCCCTTTATTACCCAGTATAAAGATCCTCCATCAATTAATTCTTTAGATCTTTTTGGATACATTCTAGTGATATGAATTGTTTTTTTATATTTTTCTCTAATATATTCTTGTCTAACATAAAGGTCATAGTGAGATTGAGCTCCAACGCATAATTTTTTTATATTTAAAGTCAAAATTTACACCAAAAATAAAGCTGCAAGACCTAAAAATACCAAAAATCCAACAACATCAGTAACAGTTGTTACAAAAACGCTTGAAGCTAAGGCTGGATCTATACCAACCTTATTTAGAATTAGAGGTATTATTATTCCTGCGAAACCAGCGGTTACCATATTAAGGATCATAGCAATAGCTAAAACTAATCCAAGAGCAGGATTTGAAAACCATAGTGCACTTAGAATCCCTATTATAATTGCAAATAAAAGGCCATTTAAAAAACTTACAAGAACTTCTCTATTAATAATTCTTTTGTAGTTTAAAGGTATTAAATCTCTAGTNGATAGAGATCTTACTGTTACAGTTAGGGTTTGAGTTCCGGCATTCCCTCCCATAGAGGCAACAATTGGCATTAAAATTGCTAATGCAACCATTTCTTCAATTGTTCTNTCAAAGATTCCAATTACGATAGAGGCAATTACTGCAGTAATTAAATTAACAAAAAGCCATGAAAAACGGCTCCTTGATGTTTCAATCACACTATCAGTAATATCTTCATCCCCTACACCACCTAATAATCTTATATCCTCACCAGCTTCATCTTTAAAAACTTCAACAATATCATCAGCTGTAATAACACCAATTAAACTTCCTTTTTCATCTATAACTGGAGCTGAAACAAGATCAAACCTTTCAAATTGATACGCAACCAACTCCCTGTCCATTTCAGCAGAAATCTTAATTAATTCATGAGACTCTAAATCTTTTAAACTTTTATCTCTTGAGGATCTTATTATGTTTGATAAAGAAATAGCCGCAATAGGCTTGCTTGAGCCATCAACCAGATAAATTTCATAAAACTCAATTGGTAAATCATCGCTAATTCTAAAACTATCTATAGCTTCACCAACATTCATATTTGGCGTTAGAGAGACAAAATCAACTGACATAAGTCTACCAGCACTATCCTCAGGATAATTTAATGATAGCTCAAGATCTTTTCTATCTATGTCAGGTATTTTATTAAGAATAATATTTTTATCACTTTCACCTAAATCCTCGATCACATGAACAGCGTCATCGGTCTCAAGCTCCTGAAGAAACTCAGCAACATGAGTTGGTCCCAGGTAATTTATTACCTCTTCTCTAATATGTTCTTCTAATTCTGATAAAATTTCAGGATTAAAATCATTTTCTATATATTCAATAAAATTTTTAATTTCGGTTCTTGGTAGCAAGTTAATGATGTCAGCAATATCAGCAGCTGATAAATCCTTTGTAATTTTTATAACTTTAATTCTGTCAGATGAATCAAGTGCATCCATAATTTCTGAAATAATAGAAGGATCAAAAGGTATAAAGTCCGTACTTTTATTATCTAATTTATAATCACTCATAATGATTTCTCTGTAAAAAGTTGGTGCGGCCGAGAAGACTCGAACTTCCACGGGTTTTATCCCACAGCGACCTCAACGCTGCGCGTCTACCAGTTCCGCCACGGCCGCAATATTATTTATCATATAGCCTTATGCAAAAAGAGTTAATATAATAATTTACTTTAAATAGAATTTATCAAAAGAGTTTTTAAAAATAAATAATTATGAATAAAAATGTAATAGAGTTTTTCAATTCAAGTGAATTAGTCGACTATAAAAAAAGTATTGAATTAATGGAAAAAAGAGTTGAAGGCATTAATGAAGATAAAGCCTCTGAATTACTTTGGTTTCTAGAACATCCATCTATTTATACTGCTGGAACAAGCTCAAATGACAAAGATTTATTAAACGAAAATTTATTTCCAGTTTTTAGAACGAATAGAGGTGGTCAGTTTACATACCATGGTCCAGGTCAGAGAGTTGCATATGTTATGTTAAATGTTCGAGATAGAGATTATAATGTAAAATCCTTTATAAGACTTTTAGAGCAATGGATAATGAACTCTTTAATGGATATTGGTATAAAATCATTTTTAATAAAAGGCAAAGTAGGCATTTGGGTAAATAACGAAGAAAAAATTGCATCTCTTGGACTACGAATAAGAAAAGGCATAAGTTTTCACGGGATAAGTTTAAATATTAATCCAAATTTAGAACATTTTTCAGGAATAATTCCTTGTGGTAACGAAAATAGTGGAGTCACAAGTATAGAAAAAATTGGTTTAAATATTAAAAAAAAAGAAATAGATAAAATTTTAATATCAAATTTTAAAAAGACTTTTGAAGTAAAAATAATTCCTACTCAAACTCTATCATAACCTCATCTGTTGCTAGACTATCCCCCTCTTTACAATGAATTTTCTTTATCACACCAGATGTTTCAGACCTAATGATATTTTCCATTTTCATTGCCTCAACAACACATAGTTTATCTCCGTCCTCCACAGATTGACCCTCTTCGATATCAATTGAAACAATTAAACCCGGCATAGGACATTTTATAATTTTAGTATCTTTAGTTATAATTTTCTCTATCATGTAAGAGGATAGATCATTAGCAATTTTTGATCTAATTTTAACAAGTCCTGACATACCATAGCCTTGAATATGATAGCCTTTTAAGGTTTTATTAATTTGAAAAGTAAAATCAACTTCGTCAATTTTGATTTTCATTACTTTATCACCAATACACCAATCAGACTCTAATGTGATCACATTCCCATCATATTCGATAACGCTATTTTTTTGAGAATTGTAGGTTTTAAATTCGAACACATCTTTATTTATATGAGCAAAAAGAGTTCTTTCATTGAATTTAGAATTATTCATTAAATCAATATTTTTATTTCTATTTTTAATTTTTAAAAAAGCAAAAATACTTGCCAATGAAAAATTTAAAGAGTCTTTTTTATGAACCACTTTGGAATTAAAGCCGTCAGGATACTCTTCGGCAATAAAACCTGTATTAATATCTCCAGAAATAAATTTCTCATTTTTAATAATTGAAGACAGTAAATTTAAATTATTCTGAATTCCTGAAATTTCATAATTATTAAGAGCTTCTTGCATTAATTCACATGCTTTCTTTCTATTTTCGCCATAAGAACAAAGTTTAGAAATCATCGGATCATAAAACATTGAAATTTCTCCGCCCTCATAAACACCGGTATCATTTCTTATATTATCAATAGAGGTTGGAGGTTTGTAAGTGATTAATCTGCCAGTTGAGGGCATAAAATTTCTTTCTGGATCTTCAGCATAAATTCTAGATTCAATTGCCCAACCACTAAACTTAACATCTTTTTGAGAAATATTTAATTTTTCACCAGCAGCAATTTTTATCATCTCTTCAACTAAATCAAAACCTGTTACTAACTCTGTAACGGGGTGTTCAACCTGAAGTCTTGTGTTCATCTCTAAAAAATAAAAATTTCTCTCTTGATCAACTATAAATTCAACTGTTCCTGCGCTTTGATAACCTACTTTTTTTGCTAATTGAACAGCTTGGGCACCCATTGCTTCCCTTAACTCATTATCAACAAATGGACTTGGGGACTCCTCAATAATTTTTTGGTTCCTTCTTTGAATTGAACACTCCCTTTCTCCTAAATGAATAACATTTCCATGATTATCAGCAAGAATTTGAATTTCAATATGTCTAGGCTTAACAATAAATTTTTCAATAAATACTCGATCATCACCAAAACTTGATTTAGCTTCATTTATTGAAGAGGTATAAGCATCAGGAATATCACCTTCATTGAAAGCAATTCTCATTCCCTTACCTCCTCCACCAGCAGAGGCTTTAATCATTACTGGAAATCCGACATTTTTAGCAATTTGAATAGCCTCATCCGATGTTTTAATTATATCTTGATATCCCGGAACAGTATTAACTCCAGCTTCAATAGCAAATATTTTAGATTCTATTTTATCACCCATTACCCGAATTGGTTCAGCAGATGGTCCAATAAAAGTAATGTCCTCTTTTTCAAGTCTACTCATAAAAAGATGGTTCTCAGATAAAAAACCATATCCAGGATGTACTGCATCGGCATTAGTCTGTTTACAAGCTGAAATAATTTTATCAATTGATAAATATGACTCTGATGACGGAGCTGGTCCAATATTTACTGCCTCATCAGCAAGCTTTACATGCAATGCCCTCTCATCTGCATCAGAATAAACCGCTACTGTTGGAATAGAAAGTTTTTTACATGAGGATATTATTCTGCAAGCAATTTCACCTCTATTTGCAATTAAAATTTTCTTAAACATTTAATTCTCACAAGGGTAGGTTATCGTGTTTTTTCCATGGATTTGATAATTTCTTATTTCTAAGCATTTTTAAAGCTTTTATAATTCTATTTCTAGAGTTATGAGGCATAATAACATCATCTACATACCCTCTTTCAGCAGCAACAAAAGGATTTAAGAAACGATCTTCATAGGCTTCTGTATATTCAGCAATTTTCTTAGAATCATCAAGATCACTTCTATAAATGATTTCAACAGCACCTTTAGCTCCCATAACAGCAATCTCTGCACTCGGCCATGCATAATTAATATCACCTCTTAAATGTTTTGGTGCCATGACACAATAGGCTCCACCATAAGCTTTTCTAGTTATAATAGTAACTTTAGGAACCGTTGCTTCAGCATATGCATAAAGGAGTTTTGCACCATTTTTGATTAAACCACCATACTCCTGAGATGTTCCAGGTAAAAATCCTGGTACATCAACAAATGTAACTAACGGAATTGAGAATGCATCACAAAATCTAACGAATCGTGCAGCTTTTCTGCTAGCATCGGAGTCGAGAACACCCGCTAAATGCATAGGCTGGTTACCAATAATGCCTGCAGTAAAGCCATCAAATCTACCAAAACCAGTAACAATATTTTGAGCAAATTTTTCTTGTATTTCAAAAAAATCATTCTCGTCTATAACCTTTAAAATAAGCTCTTTAATATCGTAAGGAGTATTTGAATTATCTGGAACAAGAGTATCAAGACTATCCTCTACTCTATCAATAGGATCATCGGTATTTTTAATAGGTGCTTGGCTAATATTACTTGAAGGCAGAAAATCAATTAATTCTCTAATTTGCTCCATCATTTCCAAATCATTTTCATAAGCACCATCAGCCACAGAAGAGACTGTTGTATGAATCTCTGAACCTCCAAGTTGCTCAGAGGTTACTTCTTCATTTGTAACTGTTTTTACAACATCAGGTCCAGTAACAAACATGTAAGAGGTATCTTTAACCATAAAGATAAAATCAGTTAACGCTGGTGAATAGACATCTCCACCTGCACATGGTCCCATAATAATTGAAATTTGAGGAATCACTCCAGATGCTAAAACATTTCTTTGAAAAACCTCTGCGTAACCACCTAAGGAGTCAATTCCTTCCTGAATTCTCGCTCCACCAGCGTCTAAAACACCAATTAAAGGAGCATTATTTTTAAGAGCCATATCTTGAATTTTGTTGATCTTTTTTGAATGAGCTAATGATAGCGAACCCCCAAAAACAGTAAAATCTTTAACATAAACAAAAACTGTTCTGCCATTAATTAAACCTGAACCAATAACAACACCATCACCAGGTATTTTTTGNTTTTGCATATCAAATTCATGAGAGTCATGCTCAACAAACATGTCATATTCCTCAAAAGAGTCNTCGTCCAAAAGAAGAGAAATTCTCTCACGNGCAGTAAGCTTNCCCTTTTTATGTTGAGCGTCAATTCTTTTTTGACCCCCACCAAGTTTTGCATTAAGTCTTCTTGNTTCTAATTCTTTAATAATATCGTCCATTAGATCCCTCAATCACCGATAAAAAAATCATTATCTGGCTTTAATGGCAAATTATATTTAATCCAAGTTTCCATCATATGATCAGGAAGCGGAGCCTCAAAATGTAATATGTCGCCATTTAAGCCCTTAAAGTCAACACTATGACTATGAAGATGTAATTTATTAAATTTTATTAATTTTTGATTTTTATTTCCATATTTTTTATCGCCAACTATTGGAAAATTTGACATTGATGCATGTTTTCTTATTTGATGAGTNCTTCCAGTAACAGGCCTAAAAGCTATCCAACATAAATCATCATTAATTTTGAGTACTTTATTATATTTGGTCAAAGAATTATATTTTTCTTTTTTCTCATTATCTTCAATAGTTAAATTAATTTCTCCTCTTATTTTTTCTGGTGAACCCTCGGTAATAGCCCAATAAGTCTTATAGATATCCTTATTTTTAAACAAACTTGANAGATGTGATGCCATTTTTCTATTTAAAGCTATAAGCATTACACCCGATGTTTCTTTATCTAGCCTGTGAACAAGTCTTGGAGTTATTTTTTTTGATGAGAAAGCAGATAATAATAAACCATCCAGATGCCTTTTTATACCAGTTCCTCCCTGCACAGCTAAATCATAGGGTTTATTAATTACTAGAAGATCATCATCAATATGGAGTGTATTTTTTTTTATAAAATCTTCTGATCCATAAATCTTTATATCTTTTCTATTTTTAGAAAAAAAACTATTAAGAAAGTCTGAAATTCTTATTATGTCACCTTCACTCAATCTATAGCTAGATTTTATCTTTTTCTNATTAACTCTGATAAANCCNTTTCTTAAATATTTCTCCAAATCATTGTGTGANAGACCTTTAAAGTATTGACGAAACCATCTATCGAGCCTGGTATTTGAAAAATCTTCATCAATTGTATGTTCAGTATAATCTTTCATTAGTAAATAAATTTAGCAAGAATAAAGCCAAGGAAAATAAAAGCTATGGATAAAATAACTGATAAAGTTATGTAAATAAAAAAATTAAAATATTCACTTGCAAAAAATAAGTTCATTGCATCAAGAGAAAATGCTGAAAATGTTGTAAAACTTCCTAAAAAACCAACAACAAAAAACATCTTGTAAAAATCTGATGAGTTNGTTGAAAAGAAATAAAANAGTAACCCCATAAAGAATGACCCTATAANATTGACTAGCATAGTTGATATATTTGAACTTAATCCAATATCGTTAATAAAAACACNAACTAAATACCTTGATACAGCACCAGTAAAACCACCAAAACCAATTAATAATATCGACATATAAATNCTCTTTTTTTGTGTTAAAACAAAAATTTAAACTTTACTATATATTAAATTTTTAACGTTATTAATATTATTATGAAATCAAAATCTATAAATATAAAATGGCTTGAATTTTGTGGTTCAATTGAAAAAAAACCTAAAAAAAATAATTATGAAATTTATCATCATAAAAATATGAANTTAGATGAATATAAAAGAATTTATAATGATGTTGGTAAAAAATATAATTGGTTAGGAAGATTAAATATAAAAGATAATGAGTTAAAAAAAATTATTCACGANTCAAAAGTTGAAATACACATAATGAAAAAAAATGAAAAAAATATAGGTTTTTTTGAATTAGATTATAGAAATGATTATNTAAAAGAAAAAGAAATTAGAATTGTTCATTTTGGTTTAATTGATGAATATATTGCAANAGGTTTTGGCTTGGAATTAATGAATAATGCTATAACAAGAATATGCGATCTAGGTATAAATAAAATTATTTTGCAAACGAATTCCCTTGATCATGACAGAGCGCTTCCTTTTTATGAAAAATATGGCTTTAAAGTATTTGCGGAAGAAACTAAGAATATTATTTATTCAGTGAATTAAATGATGAAAAATATATTAATCACTTCGTTTGTAATAATTATTTTAATAAGTAATGTTTATGCAGAAGATAAATATACCATTTCAGTNGCATCAAGCCTTTATAACGTTAGTAAGGAATTAACTAAAGAGTGGGAAAAGACTAATAACAAAAAAATAATAACTATAACCGGATCTACCTCTTTACTTGCCAGACAAATAGAAAGAGGGCAAAAGTCTGATATAATTATAACAGCTAATTATTCATGGCTAAAATGGATGATTGATAGAAATTTAATTGAGGAAAATTCTATCAAAAAAATAGCTAAGAACTCTTTAGTCTTTATTACTGGAATAAATAAAAATATTCACCTAGATATAAATTCATTAAAATTTAAAGATGATTTAATTGAACAGATCTCGTCATCAAAGATTTCTATGCCTCACCCCTCATCAGTTCCATTAGGTATTTATTCTAAACAGGCNCTAAAATCCTTAGGTGCATGGTCGTTAATTCAGGACAAACTAGTTTTCACATCATCAGCACAATCAAATTTAAAATTTATTTCTCAAGGTGAAGTAAATATTGGTATATCATATCTTTCTGACGCAATACTCTCATCAAAAGTAAAAATAATTTCTTATATTGATAATAAAAAATTCAATTATGATAAACCAACTTACTGGGCAGCGAAAATTAATAAGGGTAATAAAAATAATGATTTTAATTTTTTACAATGGCTAGAAAGTCAAAAAAGCCAAGAGATATTCAAAAATTATGGGTTTGAAACAATTTATTCAGAGGAAAATGATTGACTGATTTTGAATTAAACGCATTGCTCTTAAGTATTAAAATTGGGTTAGCATCAACTTTNATTATTTTAATTCCTGGAATTTTGATTGCTTGGATTTTAGCTAAGAAAAACTTTTTNGGAAAAACAATAATCGATGCATTAATCCATTTACCATTAGTTATACCTCCTATTGGTATTGGCTATATTCTATTAATTACCTTTGGTAATGAAACTCTTTTAGGAAATTTTTTCTTTGAAAATTTTGGTATAAACTTTTCTTTTTCTTGGATTGGAGCTGCACTTGCTTGTTCNATAATGTCCTTTCCTCTTCTTGTTAGACCAATTAGAGTTTTAATTGAGGCTCAAGATAGTAAACTAGAAGTTGCTGCAAAAACACTTGGCTCGTCAGATATTAAAATATTTTTTACTATAACGCTTCCTCTTGCGTATCCGGGTATATTAGCTGGTTTTGTTTTGTCATTTGCTAGATCGATTGGTGAATTTGGAGCAACAATAGCTTTTGTTGGAAATATTCCAGGAGAAACTCAAACTTTACCTNTAGCACTATGGTTATTAATAGAAACCTCGGATAATAATAATGAAATTATGAGGNTAGGGATAATATCAATTTGCCTGGCTTTATCCGCCTTATTAATAGCAACATCTATAGAAAAGACTTTTTTAAATAAATTAAAATCTGGTAAGTAAAATAATTCGTATTCCTTTGACAATTAGCAAAGAAAAATAATTATAAAATAAATGAGGATAAATAAATGATTAAAAATTTAAAAAGAATAAGTTCTTTTGCCTTTATTATAATACTAATAATTATTTCCTCTGGTTTACATGCTGAGAATAATAAAACCTTATATAGGGGCAATGGAACCGAACCTGATACCCTAGATCCTCATTTAGCCACAGGGTCTTGGGAAGGGAATGTTATAAATGANCTTTTTATTGGTCTTTACACTAAAGATGAGTATGGAGANCCAATAAATGGTTCAGCTTTAGATTATAAAAAGTCTGAAGATGGTCTTGTGTATAATTTTTTTCTTAGAAAAGATCATTTTTGGTCTGATGGTGAAANAGTGACCGCGCATGACTATGCTGAGGGCTTTAAACGAGTTATGAACCCAGAAACAGCGTCTCAATACGCTTCATTGTTATATTTAATTAAAAATGCAAAAGAGATTAATACAGGAAAATTAGATATTAACTTGNTAGGANTCAGAGCAATAAATGATTATGAATTAGAAATAACTTTAAATTACCCCGCCCCATATCTNATAGAGCTTCTTACTCATTATACAACCTATCCAATTCCTAGACATATTTTAAATAAATTCGGAAAAGACTGGATTAAACCCCAAAACATACAAACTAATGGNCCATACACCTTATTCAATTGGAGACCNCACGATAATATTCANCTNAAAAGAAACGNTTTATTTTACGATAATAAAAATGTCTGGTTTGATGANGTTATTTTTTATCCAATTGATGATAATGAGTCTGCTTTGAGAAAATTTAGAGCTGGCGAACTAGATACNAATAATGGCTATCCTGAAAATAAATCTCAATGGTTAAAGAAGAATATGCCTAAAAATATTAAACATGATAATATTAGGGTAATTTCATACTTAGTATTTAATTCTAAAACATCACCCTTTAATGATAAAGATATTAGAAGAGCAGTATCATTAGCAATNGANAGGGATGTTATTGTTAATAAAATAAGAAACTTCAATGAAACAATTGCATGGTCACTAGTCCCCAAAGGAATAGCNAATTATGAATTCTCAAACATTATTGAAGAACAAAATTTAACTCAAGATGAAAGATATAATTTAGCAAAAGATATACTTTCTGATAGAGGTTACTCAAAAAGTAATCCTCTTAGATTTACTCTTAAGTACAGAAGCGGTGGAGATCAAAAAAAACATATGGTTGCTATTCAATCAATGCTTAGTAAAGCTAATATTTCTGTTAACCTAGAGGCCTCTGAACCAAAAGTTTTATACAATTATCTCAGAACAGGAGATTTTCAGGTTGGGGATGCTGGCTGGATAGCTGATTTTAACGATGCATCAAATTTTTTATTTTTATTCGAAACATCATCTGGAGGATTAAATTATGGAAGATATTCAAATAATATTTTTGATAATTTAATGTCAAAAGCAAAAAATGAAATTAATGTTTTAGAAAGATCAAAAATTCTAAAACAAGCTGAAGTAATACTTATGAATGATATGCCATTGGCTCCAATATTATTTGGAATAAGTAGACACCTTGTTCAAGAAGATATTGAAGGTTGGATAGAAAATCCATCCTCATTTCATGCGTCGAGATTTTTAAAAAGAAAATAGCCTCTTTAGATATAACTAAAACTAAAGAGGCTAACTTAAAAACTAAAATCTTGATGAAACTCTAGCATACCAAAATTGTGATCCCCATGTTCTGTATGAAGGGTCAAAATCGTTAGCAAAACTATCTGTAAATAATGGTGGATCCTCATCCAGTAAGTTATCTACACCAAGAGTAACTCTTGTACTAAATTGATCAAAGTTATATGAAACCTGACCATCAAGATACCAAGTTGCATCTAACTTAGTAACGTCATCACCTATAGCTGCCGATCCATCACTTAAAGTTTTTGGATAAGCAGAGGCAATACCATCTACTTCTCCATGATATTGAGCGGATAATGAAGCGCTCCATGAATTATCTGACCATATTATACCGAGATTACCTTTTACCTCTTTGTATTGATCTCTATCACTTCCGTTAACAATTCCTGCTCTATGCTCAACTGAACCGTCAGCACGAGTAACATCATAACTATCCAAGAAAGCTATTTCAGATGAAAAAATCCAAGACCCATACTGATCATCCCATTCATAAATAACAGAAAGTTCAGCACCGGATGTTTCTGCTAATCCAATATTATTTGACAGATCTCTGAGATCAGTAATAAAACCGGTAGAATTTCTATCAATTAAAGAACAATATCTTTGGTTATTTTCTTGATAACAACCATTTAAGATAAGTTGTGCTCCAATTGAGGAAATAGTGTTTGTTATCTCAACTTCATAATAATCAGCATAAATAGACAAGCCTTCAATTGGTTTAATAATAACACCAAAATTTATTCCCTCAGATTCTTCAGGCTGAATGTCAGGATTTCCACCTTGTGTAATTCTTATTTGAGTATTTGGTTGTGTAAAACCAGTTGGAACTGCATCATTTGCACACTGACCAAGTTGGGATCCGTCTGCANTACCTGTAAAGTTATCAGATAATGCATCACATGGATCTTGAAGATCTGGATATGAGTCCAATTGTCCACCATAAAGCGTACCAATAGCTGGAGCTCTAAAACCCTCAGCAAAAGTAGCTCTAAAAGTTACTATTTCANTTGGAGACCANGTTGCACCATATTTAGNATTAGTGGTTGTACCAAAACTTGAGTAATCAGAATGACGTACAGCTAGACTAAGGTCGATCGTCTCTGTTACAGGAACNGCTAATTCAATATAACCCTCATCAACCTCAAATTCACCTGCAACAGGGCTTGAAGCATTACCTGAAGATAGACCTGCAGCTATAAATGCATCNGGATCATATTTACCTTCTTCCTTTCTGTGCTCAATTCCAAATGCAAGCCCTAGTGGACCAGATGGTAATTCCATAACTGTTCCACTTACATCGAAACCATAATTTTTCATTTCATTCATACCGGTGTCATGAGCAATAAAAGTAATATAATCAACCATTTCTTGTGTAATTGTTCCTGAACCATCCCATAAACCNTCACCAAGGTATGAGCCATCAGAACCTTGACCACCAAAGACGTTTAATGCAACACAATCACCTTTACAATCGTCTCCACTAAGACCTTTTCTGATATTTCCTGTATTCAATAATCCGTAAGTGGTTGTTGTATTTTTATTTTGTGCCCAAATTAAATAAGCATCGACATCCCATTTACCAATACTAGACTCGANACCAAGAGCAACTCTATAAGTTTCNGTATCTTGAATNNAGTTTCTCTCACCAGCTTCAAGTAATCTTCTACCAAACCAGCCATTTGCNTATCCNCCAGGATAATTTGCATCATTACANGCCTTACCNTCAACNGACTCTCCGTTTAAATCACAAAATTCTATTCCAAAAGGATTATAAGGNTTGTTCCTTGAAATACCNTCACTACCTCCAAAATCACCAAAACCATAAAATAATGGCGTAGGTGCTAACAATTGATCAGAGATTCTATTTTGATAAACACCAAAAAGAGTTACATCAGTATTTTCAGTAACTGAATATCTACCTTTTGCATAAAAATTCTTTCTTTCGTTAGGAGTTTCAATATAATTATAGGGATTGTAGTTAAATCTATCATCTGGACTGGTCCAACATCTAAAATCGGAAGGGCTTGAACCATTTGTACCCTCAGATGGTTGAAAATTTGAACAATCACCAACAACACCGCCATATGCTAAACGTCCTTGAGGTGTTCCAGAAGATCCTCCGAAACTTGGTCTAGCGGCAGTTTCAGCCCTATCACCATTACCAAGCGCCTTAATATCAACATAGGATGCCCCCAGTAAAATAGAGCCTTTATCAGAAGTGACTCCAAGAGACAAATCATAGCTATCAGCCATACCGCCACCATCAAAATATTCACCTCTTTGGAAGGATGCGTTTAAACCCTCAAAATTATCTTTAGTAATAATATTTACA
>NYSO01000030.1 GCA_002683015.1 Rhodobiaceae bacterium | reverse complement strand
ATACTTGTTGAAATATATTTATTAAAAACTGTCTAAATGTATACTTTAAGCTAAATTTATTAAATGATAGAAAAGCTAACATGTTATTAACAAGATATTATTAATATGAAAAAAAATACAAAAAACACCTTAACACTACATTTAGTTTCAGATTCAACNGGNGAAACTCTTAAAGCTGTTTCTTCCGCAGCTGCTGCTCAATTTTCAGAACTTGAATATCAACAAAAAACTTATCCAATGGTCAGAACAGTAACCCAGCTAGAAAGNGTCTTTAAAAACATAAAGGAAGAAAAAGGGGTAGTNTTTTGTACTCTTGTTGAAGAAGAAGTNAGAGAAAAACTTGAANAATTTTGTAAAAAACANAATATCTTATATTTACCTGTAATGGAGAATATAGTTAGTGTTCTTGAGGAATACACAGGTTTTGAAGCCATCAATAAACCAGGCGGACAGCATATCCTAAACGATGATTATTTTAAAAGAATTGAAGCAATAAACTANACCCTTGAACATGATGATGGCCAAGGACAATTAAANCTTGAAAATGCTGATGTTATTGTTGTTGGAGTAAGTCGAACTTCTAAAACTCCAACATGTATCTATTTGGCAAATCAAGGAATAAAGGCAGCGAANTACCCATTAGTTCCTCATGTNGGNATTTCTGAGGAGCTAGAAAATGTTAAAAATACACAAGTTGTTGCTCTAATAACCTCTGCTCATACATTAGTAGAAATAAGGAGGAAAAGGTCNATTGAGCTTGGTTTAAATAACACAGANAATGACTATATTGACATTCATAAAGTTGAAGAAGAAATTACAACGGCGAAGCGGATATTTGCAAATAAAGGATGGCCAGTAATTGATATTACAAGAAGATCCGTAGAAGAAACAGCNTCTGCNATAATGAACATCTTATCACTAAAGGAAGAAGAAAATGTTGAAAGGAAGTAAGATTATCTTAGCCTCATCTTCTCGCTCAAGAAGAAAAATATTAAATAGTGCAGGTGTGCAATACAGGTCAATCAANCCATTTGTGGATGAGGAAANTTTAAAGAAAGGGTTTAAGGGCTCNACAAAAAAGTTAGCACTTATGCTTGCTGAAGAAAAAGCCCTATCTGTTTCAAAAAAATATAAGAATACAATTGTTATTGGCGCTGACCAAGTTTTATCNTTTAAAGGAAAAGTTTTTAATAAACCAAAAACAATAAAAGAAGCTGAAAAAAATTTTAAATTATTTAGAAACAAGACCCACTATTTAGACTCGGCAACAGTTATTGCATATAATGATAAAATAATTTGGCGAAACGAACAGTCACCAAAAATGAAAGTTAGAAATTTCTCCGATAAATTTTTAAAAAACTATTTAAAAACAAATGGTNCGAACGTAACCTATTCTGCTGGAGGCTATTCTATTGAAAAGGATGGTGTCCAAATGTTCTCTAAAGTTGAAGGAGATTTTTTTACAATTATAGGCTTACCCATTTTACCTTTATTAGAAAAATTAAGAAAACTTAACTCTATTGCGGTTATTAAATAATGAAAAAAGCTGCTGTTATAGGATTCCCGATTAANCATAGTTGGTCACCTATAATACACAATTACTGGTTGAAAGAATATAATTTGCCTGGTGGATATGAAAAAATCGAAGTAAAGCCTGCTGACTTAAAAACCTTTATCGTTGATAAAAAAAATGACACTGAATTTACGGGATTAAATGTAACAATACCCCATAAAGAAAGTGTTGCTAAAATTTGCGATCAACTAAGTGAAAATGCAAAAAAACTTCAGGCTGTAAATTTAGTTACTTTTAAAAATAACATTGCTTATGGATNCAATACTGATGGTGACGGGTTTTTAGAAAGTTTGAAAGAATCATTTCCAGAAATNGATATATCAAAACTAAAAATTGCTATTTTTGGCGCTGGCGGGGCCGCAAAAAGTATAGCTCTCTCTCTTAGCGAGCATAAACCAAAAAAAATATCGGTTTTTAATAGAAATCTTGATAGAGCTGTCGAATTAGTAAAAAAATTAAAAATATATGCTGAACCACTGCACGTTAGTGAGCTAAAAAACACTGAGCGGTCTTATGACTTGCTAATAAATGCAACACCGTTAGGTATGGCAAGTACCAANAATTTAGATACTTTTGATTTTAAAAATATTAGAGGGTTAAATTTTTTTGCAGACATTGTTTATAATCCAGAAAAAACTAAGAATATGTTTTTGGCGGAAAAGCAAAATATTAAAACTATGGGCGGCTTAGGAATGCTTTTGTACCAAGCTGTACCTGCTTTCGAAGCATTTTATGGTAAAAAGCCAAATGTATCAGTTGGCTTAAGAAGGCATATTGCTGAACATATTTTGAGAGTTGGAAAATGATAAAGATTGGCCTGACAGGATCTATAGGAATGGGCAAAAGCGAAACNGCAAGGATTTTTAGTNGCCTTGGAATTCCTGTTTATGATGCTGATGCTTCAGTACACAAACTTTATGAGTCTGGAAAAACTGGTGCCATAGCAATAAAAAAAATATTCCCCGAAGCAATATCAGNTGANGGATCGGTAGACCGCAAGATATTNGGTGGTATAGTTGTCGGCAATAAAACTAATATTAAAAAACTAGAAGACATAATTCATCCTCTTCTAAAAAATGANAGATTAGATTTTTTTGAAAAGAACATAAATGAGAAAATCGTAGTTTTAGATATNCCTCTTTTGTTTGAAACAAAAGGAGAGAGCCAAGTAGATTATGTTGTGGTTGTATCCACATCAGATAATATACAAAAGCAAAGGGTTTTAGAGCGACCAGACATGACCGAAGATAAGTTCGAAAAAATATTACTTTCTCAAATGCCAAATGAAGCTAAATGTAAAAAAGCAGATTTTATAATTGATACATCAATTAGTATTGACGACGCAAAAAAACAAGTTTTAAATATTTTAAAAAAGATCGAAGCCTAATGAGAGAAATTGTACTTGATACAGAGACTACAGGATTAAGCCCTGACAATGGAGACAGAATTGTCGAGATAGGATGCGTTGAGCTTATAAATCATGTGCCTACTAACAATACTTATCAAGTATATCTAAATCCGGAAAAAGATATGGACCCTGGGGCTGAAAAAGTTCATGGACTAACAAATGAATTTTTATTGGATAAACCAAAATTTATAGAAATTGCTGACAGTTTTTTAGAATTTATTGGTGACAGTAATTTAATTGCTCATAATGCTGATTTTGACATTAACTTCTTAAATAGCGAGCTTGTAAGAGCAAAAAAAGACAAAATAAATAATGATAGGGTTGTTGATACACTAAAAATAGCAAGGAGCAAATTCCCGGGTGCCAGAAACAGCCTTGATGCTCTCTGTAAAAGATTTTTTGTAGATAATTCGAATAGAAGCCTTCACGGAGCATTACTAGACTCAGAGCTCTTAGCGGAGGTTTATCTCGAGCTTGTGGGTGGAAAAGAACCTGATCTTGAACTCTCAACGAACACGATAAAAAAAGATAATAACAGTCAAAATAGAACCTCAAATGTATCTGCAAGAAAAAATAAGCTAAAAACAAGAATTACAAACATTGATGAAAAAAATCATAGAGATTTCTTAGCCTCTCTTCCAAAAGAATCTCTTTGGCTAAAAAATACTTAGTGTCTTTTTTCTCTTTTTCTTAATTCGTCTATTATTTTATTTACTGCTAGCTTTAACAAGTATCGTCTTAAGCTTGGTATAATCAAAACAATTCCAAATAAATCAGTTATTGCCCCTGGGATGATGAAGAACAACGCCCCTAAAAGTAAAGCTATTCCCTCAACAATTTCAGGAAGGGCCTGCCTTCCTTGGGCTAGCTTAGATTGAAGAGAAAAAATTATGCCAAGCCCTTGTTGCTTGGCAATATAAATACCTATTACTGCTGTGCCGATTATAAGAGTTAAGGTTCCAAAAAAGCCAAAATAACTTCCAAGTTTTATTAGCGCCCATATTTCAATAATAGGTAAAATCAAAAAAAAGATTACAAATGGATAAAACAAGTTTTCTCCAAAAAAAATAAATATTTATTTAAAGTTAATGTATATTCCTATAATAAAACACTATAGAAAGGACAAATAAAATGGGCAACCCTTTTGATCCAATGAATATAATACTGCTGGTGTTTGCTGTAGTAGCTTTTATAAGGCTGAGAGCAACATTAGGCAAAAGAACGGGCAATGAAGACCCTCTAGACAGCAGAAGTGTTTTTCAGCCAAAAAACACGAAAAACGTTAATGACGTAGATCTTAACGATAAATTTATTCCTCAATCTAAGGAGGAAATTCTAGACTACATGAGCTCAAACGATAAAAATTTTAGCAAAGAAATTTTCCTAGATGGTTCAAAAAATGCATATAAAATGATTGTTGAAAATTATGCTTCTGGGAATCTAGAGCCAATTGAAGGCTTTATAAGTAAAGAAGTTTATGACGGATTTTCTGAGGCAATTTCGTCAAGGGGTGAGTTAAAGCAGAAGCTACACAATGAGGTTGTGGAATTTAATTCAGTGGAAATAATTGACGCAACATTAGAAACAAATATTATTCAACTAAAAGTAATGTTTGAAGCCAAAATGATTAGTTATGGTGAAGACTCAACCGGNAACGTTATTGAGGGTAACAAAGATTCTCCTCAAGTGATAAAGGATATTTGGATTTTCCAAAGACCTATAAAAAGCAGAACTCCAGCCTGGGAGTTAATTTCAACAAATCCTGATGATTAGTTATGAACGATAAAGANGATTTAAGTGTTTGGAATGATTTTATAAAAAAAGAATTTAGGGTCGAAAATAAGGATGCCAGCTTTAGTAATGCTGAGCTAAATGATGATAATCGAAGTCAGATAATTAAAAAGAAAAAAAAATTACCTTTACCTGGCTTATTAACTAAAAGAACAATAAAAAAATTAGCAACGAGAAAAATTAAAACAAATGCAACCCTTGATTTGCATGGGTTAAATATTGAAAAAGCTAGAGTAGCTTTTCTTTCTTTTTTAGACACATGCTGGAAATATAAGTATAGTTATGTGCTTATTATTACAGGAAAAGGTAAAGGAATAATAAAAAATGCACTTATTGGGTGGTTAAAGGAAGATGAAATTTTTCCTTTAATAGTTGGATATTCTAATGCCCACAGGTTACAAGGGGGTGAAGGCGCTTTTGTTTTGCATCTTAGAAAACGATAAAATAAAATTTTTTATGCTGAGGCTTAAATATGAATGCTAAAGAAAAAAATAGAAAAGCTCAAATTGAGAGAGAGACTCGAGAAACAAAAATCTTTGTTGACCTAAATATTGATGGGTCAGGTGAATCAGAAATTGAAACAGGCATTGGCTTTCTTGATCACATGCTCGAAAGTTTTTCAAGACACTCATTAATAGATCTTAAACTTAAGGCCGAAGGAGATCTTCATGTTGACCAACATCACACTACTGAAGATACTGGTATTGTTATCGGTTCTGCGATTGCTAAGGCTTTAGGAGATTTTTCAGGTATAAAACGCTTTGGAAGTGCAGTTATCCCTATGGATGAGACTTTAACAAGGGTAGCAATTGATATCTCAAAAAGACCAAGTTTAATTTGGAAGGTCTCTTTTTCAAAGGCGGTCTTGGGCGAAATGGATACAGAGCTTTTCCATGAATGGTTTGCTGCTTTTTCACAAAATTTAGGAGCAAATGTTCATATAGAGAACCTATATGGCGAGAATAATCACCATATTGCTGAGTCCTGTTTCAAAGGTCTAGCAAGGTCCCTTCGTGATGCAATGGTAGTTGACCCAAGAGAGTTAGGGAGGTCCCCTTCAAGCAAAGGGTCGCTGGGAAGCTAAGTCTTTATGAAAAATATATCTATTGCAGTAGTTGATTATGATTGTGGGAATATTCATTCTGCTACAAAGGCGATTGAGCTTGCAATGAGTGAATCTAATGAAAATGGTTCTGTAAGCCTCACTAAAGATCCCGAAGAAATTATAAAATCTGANAAAATCGTTTTGCCAGGTGTAGGAGCCTTTGAATCTTGTATTAAAAAATTAACGGGCATTGATGGACTTAAAGAAGCTTTAGATGAGGCGGTTTTAGTGAAGGCAAAACCTATTTTAGGAATATGTATAGGCTTACAACTGATGGCTACATCAGGTTTTGAGGGCGGTAAACATAGTGGTTTAAACTGGATTGAAGGGGATGTCATCCCTCTGGAGCCAANCGATAAAAAATTAAAGGTTCCACATATGGGCTGGAACAATATTGATGCAAAGAAAAATCATCCAGTTTTCAATGATATTAAGAGCAGTGATTATTATTTTGTTCACTCTTATAAATTCTCCCCTCTAGATAAAGAAACAATAATTTCTTCAACTAATTATGGAGAGGATTTCCCATCCTCATTGGGTAAGGACAATATTTTAGGAACCCAATTTCATCCTGAGAAAAGCCAAGAAGCCGGTGTTAATCTTTTAAAAAATTTCATTGAGTGGTCGCCATGATTTTTTTCCCTGCTATCGACATATATGAAGGTTTTTGCGTAAGGCTTGAAAAGGGTGATTTTGAAAAAAAAACTATTTTCAATAAAAACCCTCTTGATCAAGCAAAAATTTTTCAAGATATGGGCTGTGACTGGATACATATTGTTGACCTTGATGGAGCAAAAAACGGAAATTCAGATAACTTTGATATAGTNAAGGAAATAGCATTAAAGACAGACTTAAAAATACAATTTGGTGGAGGCGTAAGGACTTCATCAAAGATAAGTTCTTTAATAAACAGCGGAATTGAGAGAGTTATCATTGGGACCAAAGCCATAGANGATATCTCATTCTTAGAAGAAGCTTGTAAAGATTTTCCAAATAAGATTGCTATAGGAATTGATGCAAGGAAAGGAAAGGTTTCAATTGAGGGGTGGACAAAAGACTCAGGCGTGAGCGCGAATGAATTTGCTGTAATTGCTGAAAGCAAAGGAGTGTGTGCGATTATTTTTACGGATATTGATAAAGATGGGGTAATGGAAGGCCCGAATATTGGTTCAACACTTGAAATTGCAAAATCTGTTAATATACCAGTTATAGTTTCAGGAGGTGTTTCATCAATTGAAGATGTTCTCCAAATAAAAAATAATGAGAAATCAGGGATTGGCGGAATGATTTGCGGAAGAGCCGTATATGATAAAAAGGTTGATATAAGGGAAGCGTTAAATATCGTTAAGCTGTAATGTTAAAAACTAGAATAATACCATGTCTTGATGTTAAAGATGGAAGAGTTGTAAAGGGCATAAATTTTGTCGATTTAATTGATGCNGGAGACCCTATTGAGGTTGCAAAAATTTACGATAGAAGCGGCGCTGATGAGCTATGTTTTTTAGACATAACCGCAAGCCATGAAAAAAGACCCATTTTACTTGATGTCGTTAGAAANACAGCTGAACAATGTTTTATGCCATTAACGGTTGGCGGTGGTGTTAGGTCTGTATCGGATATTCAGGTTCTTTTGTCCTCTGGGGCTGATAAAGTTTCAATTAATACCGCTGCAGTTGATGATCCAAATTTAATTTATGAGGCTAGTTCAATATTTGGTAGCCAATGCATAGTTGTTGCAATAGATGCAAAACTTGNTTCAGAAAATAATTGGGAAATATTTACACACGGAGGNAGAACTTCAACCGGTATTAATGCTGTAGAATTTGCAAAAAAAGTAACCATTTTAGGTGCTGGTGAAATTTTATTAACATCTATGGACAAAGATGGGACAAAGTCCGGATATGACAATGANCTTCTTAANGCTGTATCAGAAGAGGTATCANTACCTGTAATTGCATCAGGCGGGGTTGGAAAAATTGGNGACTTAATCGATGGTGTCAGAATAGGTGGCGCAAGCGCAGTTCTTGCAGCNTCTATTTTTCATTTTGGTGAAATATCTATTCAAGACACAAAGCTAGCAATGAGTAAGGCTGGTATTTCTGTAAGACTTTAATTAGTATAAATTTACGAGGTTTAAATATGTCAGAAAAACAAAATATTCTTGATGAGCTTTGGCTAATAATAGAAGAAAAATCTGTAGGTGATGATGAGAGCTCTTATACNAAAACTATGCTNAATAAAGATATAAATNATGTAGCAAGAAAAATGGGNGAAGAAGCCATAGAAACAATTGTGGCAGCTATAGGCCAGACTAAAAAAGATACTGTGAACGAAAGTGCTGATTTAATATATCACTGGTTGTTGCTTATGAAAAAATTAGATATTAAACCAGAAGAAATTTATCAAGAGTTAAAAAACAGAATGTCCTTATAAAAATCATGCCTGATTNAGGAGAAAAATTCACAAAACTTAGCTTTAAAGACTGGTCACCATTAAATAAAAAAGAAATTAATTTATTGAATGGGATTAATGAAAAATCTTTTTTTGAGANTCTAGATGGGGCCTATCCTTTTATAGCCAATCTTTTATGCACTAATATAAAAAATTATAATTATTTAAATTTAAAACATAAAAGCTCAAATGATATTGAACAAAAGAAACTTCCTTTCGTTATAGGTGTTACAGGCTCTGTTGCCTCTGGAAAGTCAACTTTTTCGGAGACAATTAAGTCGTTACTAAAGAAATTATTCAAAGAATTAACATTAGAGTTGGTTACAACTGACGGTTTTTTGTATCCTAATTCATTTTTAGAAGAGAATAATTTGATGGAAAAGAAAGGGTTTCCTGAGAGTTATGATACAGAGTCTCTTTTAAATTTTTTATCTAGTGTCAAGTTAGGTGAGTCAAAGAACTCTGCTCCAGTATATTCTCATATTTTATATGATGTTATACCAGATGAAAAATTAGAGATAATTGACCCAGACATTTTAATTATAGAGGGCATAAATGTTCTTCAACCAATTATTTCAAAAGACAACAATATGCCTTTAATAATTTCAGATTTTCTTGATTTTTCAATTTATATTGATGCTGAGGAGCCTTCCTTGAGAACCTGGTATACCGATAGATTTTTATCTCTAAGGCAAGCCGCACTAAACAATGAAGAGGATTTTTTTAATAGATTTTCATCTATAAATGATGATCAGGCAAAAGAAATAGCTCATTCTATCTGGGAAAAAATAAATTTAGTTAATTTAAATGAAAATATTCTTCCTACAAAAAAAAGGGCTAACTTAATTTTAAAAAAAAATATTAATCATGAGATTAATGAAATATGGTTAAGAAATACTTAATTGTGATAAGATAAAAATATGGGACAGAATACAAAAATATCAATTATAGGTGCCGCAGGAAAAATGGGTCAACAAATAATGTCCCAAGCCCAAGCATCAGATAAGTTTACTTTAGTTGGGGCCATTGAAGCAAAAGGCTCTAGTTGTTTAAGTAATGACATTTCATCTTTCATTGGTGGTAAAGAAACAGGTATTTTAGTAACCGATGACCCCTTAGAATGTATTCTGAAATCAGATGCTATTATAGATTTTAGCTCTCCATCCTCTACTATCGAAATTTGCGAGCTTGTTGCTCAAGCTAGAAAGGTGCATGTAATAGGTACGACCGGATTCAATGTGGGTGAGGAAGAGAAGATAAAGGCTGCAGCAAGACATGCCACAATAATTAAGTCTGGAAATATGAGCCTCGGTGTTAATGCTTTGCTTGGGACAGTAAAAAATCTCGCAAAATCACTAGATAGTGATTGGGATATAGAAATATCCGATATGCATCATAAGGATAAGGTTGATTCCCCTTCTGGTACAGCATTAGAACTTGCTAGTGCAGCTGCCAAGGGCAGAGAAATTGATCTTGACTCATCTTTAGACATTTCAAGAAATGGATCGGAACTATCAAGAAAGAAAGGCGATATTGGTATCGTTTCTCTTAGAGGCGGAACAGTTATTGGTGATCACTCTGTCGTTTTTGCAGGGCAAGGTGAACGTATAGTCGTTTCTCATTTTGCTGAAAATAGAAATATTTTTGTAACCGGCGCCCTAAAGTCGGCAGAATGGGGGGTAGGCAAGGGACCAGGTCTTTTTTCTGCATTAGATGTTCTTGGAATAGAAAATTAAAAGGAAGACTCAATGACTGATTTTACATTGGTCCGACACGGACAAAGTGACTGGAACAACAAAAACCTTTTTACTGGTTGGGAAAACCCAGACCTTACTAGTAAAGGTATTGATGAAGCTCATGCTACTGGTCTTCTTTTAAAAAAACAAAGTAAAATATATTCTTATCTTTTTACCTCTCTTCTTGATAGGGCAATCAATACAGCAAATATTATCTTAGAAGAGCTTGATCTAAATGGAATTAATGTAGTTAGGGACGAAGCATTAAATGAACGAGATTATGGTGAATTAACTGGTCTCAATAAGGATGATGCTAGAGAAAAATGGGGAGAAGATCAGGTTCACATATGGAGAAGATCGTTTGATATTCCTCCTCCAGGGGGAGAAAGTCTCAAAGATACGGCTGATAGGGTTATTCCTTATTATGAGAATAAAATTTTGCCATTACTTTTTGAAGACAACAATATATTAGTAAGCGCCCATGGTAATTCTCTAAGGGCTTTAGTCATGCACATTGAAGGTCTTTCTCCTGAGGAAATTTTACAAAGAGAAATTGCTACAGGACAGCCCATATCATATGAGTTTTCTAATGGTAAATTTAACTTATAAAAATTATAACTTTATATGAACAGAAAAGAAAAAGCCAAAAAAGTCTATTCCATTTTAAATCAAACTTATAAAAGCACCCCTGTTCCGCTTGATCATGACGATCCGTACACTCTTTTAATAGCAGTACTTTTGTCCGCACAATGTACAGATGAGAGAGTAAATAAAGTTACACCACATTTATTCAAAAAAGCAAAAACACCAAAGAAAATGATTAAGTTATCATATGAAGAGGTTTATTCTATAATTAAACCTTGTGGATTAGGTCCAAAAAAATCAAGAGCTATATTAGAGCTTTCCTTAATACTAGTAGATCAGTTCAATTCAACTGTTCCGAGTGATATTTCTCTATTAGAAAAATTACCTGGAGTAGGTCATAAAACAGCTTCAGTTGTTGTAAGTCAGGCATTTAATATTCCGTCTTTTCCAGTGGATACACATATACATAGATTGGCACAAAGATGGGGGCTAACTAGTGGAAAAAATGTAAAACAAACTGAGAAAGATCTTAAAAATTCATTTGATAAAAAGCATTGGAATAAATTACATTTGCAGATAATTTTTTGGGGCAGGGAGTTTTGTACCGCTCGATCATGTTGGGGATTAGAATGTAAAATATGCAAGGCTTGTAACCCAGGAAGGAAAAGAAAATTTATTCACAAAAAGCCTTAGCCAGTGAAAATTCTTTTTAAACTATCAAGATAACTATTTGTTTCTGGGCTAGTATTTTTTTTATTAATTTCTGAGAATTCCTTCAGGATTCCCTTTTGTTTTTCATTAAGCTTTGTTGGAACTTCAACTCTTATTTCAACATAAAGGTCCCCCAACCTATTGGTCTGTAATACAGGCATTCCTTTTCCTTTTAAACGAAATTGCCTATTATTTTGGCAGCCCTCTGGTATTGAAATTCTTATTTTTTTCCCATCAGGGGTAGGCACCTCAATTTGACCGCCAAGAGCAGCAGTAACAAAATCTATTGGGACCTCGCTTAATAGGTCTGCCTCACTTCTTTTAAAAAATTCNTTTTCGTTTATTGAGACAAAAACATAAAGATCGCCAAACGGACCTCCGTTTTCTCCAGCCTCGCCCTCTCCTCCAAGCCTTATTCTTGTTCCCTCATCAACTCCGCGAGGGATATTTACAGACAGCTTTCTTTTCTTTCTTACTCTTCCACTTCCTGAACAACTTCTGCATGGATTTTCTATTAGAGAGCCTTTTCCACTACATACACTACAGGTTCTTTCTAGCGTAAAAAATCCTTGTGTTGATCTTACGCTTCCCGAGCCACCGCAGTGTTGACAGGTTGACCTGCCACTTCCTGAAGCAGCCCCTGTGCTATCGCAGTCATCACAACCAGTTGCTGAATTTATTGCTAACTCTCTTGTTGTTCCAAAGTAAGCATCCTTAAGATCTATTTTTATTTCAGCTCTTAAGTCTGAGCCGCGTGATTGTCTTTGTTGCCTTGAGTTTTGTCCTGATCTTCCGGCAAAATCACCAAATAAATCCTCAAAAATATCAGAAAAATTTCCGCCAAATCCTCCACCGCCAAAGCCACCACCCATNCCACCGGCTTGCGTTCCAGCATGGCCAAATTGATCATACGCTGCTCTCGTTTGAGGATCTTTTAAATTTTCATAGGCTTCATTGATTTCTTTAAAGCGAGCTTCTGCCCCTTCATCACCTCGATTACTATCGGGATGGTTTTCTTTTGCCAAGTTTCTAAATGCTTTTTTTATCTCAGCATCTGATGCATTTTTTTGAACACCCAACACATCATAGTAATCTCTTTTTGCCATTTAAAGCGATCCGGTTGTTAATCTTTAATGTTAATTTTTTTCTTCTTCTTTAACAGTTTCTTCCTCTTCCTTAACTTCCTCAAAGTCGGCATCAACTATATCAGCATCTTCGGTTTTATTATCACCTTGATTTTCATCACCGGAACTTTCCTGTTCCTGTTGATATAGTTTTTCGCCAATTTTCATTGCCGCCTGTGATAGCGTAGCCGTTTTTTCTTGAATAGCTGCCAAGTCTTCACTGTCTAAAACTTCTTTAAGGTCTTTTATTGCTGACTCAACAGGATCTTTTTCCTCATCTGTAATTTTATCACCGGCATCAACAATACCTTTTTCTGCGGAATGGATAATTGCCTCCGCTTGATTTTTAGCATCAACAAGCTCTCTAACTTTTTTATCAGCTTCAGCATTTGCTTCTGCCTCTTTAATCATATTTTCAATCTCATCATCACTAAGACCGCCTGATGCTTCGATTGTTATTTTTTGTTCTTTNCCTGTTGCTTTATCAGTTGCAGAAACAGAGACAATACCGTTAGCGTCTATATCGAAAGCAACATCAATTTGCGGTATTCCTCTAGGAGCAGGGCTTATACCTTCTAAATTGAATTGGCCCAATAGCTTGTTATCATTAGCCATTTCTCTTTCGCCTTGAAATACTCTTATAGTTACAGCCGATTGATTGTCCTCAGCTGTTGAAAAGACTTGAGATTTTTTTGTTGGAATAGTTGTGTTTTTATCAATTAGTCTTGTAAATACACCCCCTAATGTTTCGATACCTAATGACAGCGGTGTAACATCAAGAAGTAATACATCTTTTACGTCACCTTGAAGGACACCAGCTTGAATTGCNGCTCCCATTGCAACAACCTCATCNGGATTAACAGACATATTAGGTTCTTTATTAAAAAANTCTTTTACCGCTTCTCTTATTTTCGGCATTCTGGTTTGNCCACCCACCAAAACAACNTCATCAATTTTTGATGCATCAATGCCAGCATCTTTAAGCGCAGCTTTGCAAGGTATAATTGTTCTTTCAATAAGCTTTTCAACNAAGCTTTCCAAGGAAGCCCTAGTAAGTTTTTGGGTTAAATGTTTTGGACCAGTTTGGTCTGCAGTGATGAAAGGAAGATTAACCTCAGTTTGTGAGGCAGACGATAATTCTATTTTTGCTTTTTCAGCTGCTTCTTTTAGTCTTTGAAGCGCCAGTTTATCCTCTCTCAAGTCAACATTATTTTCTTTTTTAAATTCGTCAGCAAGATGATTAACAAGGAGGGTATCAAAATCTTCACCTCCTAAAAATGTATCGCCATTTGTTGATTTAACTTCAAAAACACCATCTCCAATTTCAAGAATGGAAATATCAAATGTTCCTCCACCTAAATCGTAAACAGCAATTAATTTACCTTCTTTTTTTTCTAAACCATAAGAAAGTGCCGCTGCAGTAGGCTCGTTAATTATCCTTAGAACTTCAAGTCCAGCTATTTTACCAGCATCTTTTGTGGCTTGTCTCTGTGCATCATTAAAATATGCTGGGACTGTAATTACAGCTTGATCAACTTTTTCTCCAAGATAATCTTCGGCTGTTTCTTTCATTTTTTGAAGTATGAAGGCTGAAATTTGTGCAGGAGAATATTTTTCTCCTTCAGCCTCAACATAAGCATCGCCATTGTCACCTTTGACAATGTTATATGGAACCATGCCCTGATCTTCTTTAGTAGCTGGATCATCAAAAGATCTGCCAATTAGTCGTTTTACAGCAAAAAGAGTATTTGTTGGGTTTGTTACTGCTTGTCTCTTAGCAGGTTGTCCAATTAATCTTTTCTTTTCTTCATCAAAAGAAACCATGGATGGGGTAGTTCTAGCCCCTTCAGCATTTTCTAAAACTTTCGGTTGTGATCCTTCCATAATGGAAACACAACTATTAGTGGTTCCTAAGTCGATACCTATAACTCTACCCATGACAATACTCCCTTTTGTTTGGATATAAATTNAATACTTTGCTTATATGGTTACTGTTTTTTTTCTTACAAGAGNGTATTTAAAAAAATTATTTTTTTGACGCAACACCTACTTTTGCAGCCCTAATAAGTCTTTTATCAATTACGTAACCAACTTCGATTACCTGAGTAACAAAACCAGGCTCATGATCATCAGACTCAGCCTCAAAAAGAGCTTCATGAAAGAGAGGATCAAATTTTTCATTAATAGGGTTGATTTGCTGAATGCCATGTTTTTCAAGTAAGCTAATAATATCTTTTTCAGTAGCAGAAATACCCTCTACAAAAGACTNATAGTTTATCTCATCAGAGTCTCTTAAAGATGCAAGAGCTCTTTCAATATTATCTAAGACAGGAACAAAATCTTTTACGAAAAGACTTATACCAATTTTATAGGCTTCAGACCTTTCTTTTTCTGAGCGCTTTCTTATATTTTCAACTTCAGCAGCCGATCTTAAAAGTCTATCCTCTAATTCTTTAACCTTATCTTCCAATGAAATTTCTTCAGGTTNATTGTTNGCCTCATTTTCTTCTTCNACTAAGCTCTCATCCACTTTGTTTTCTTGCTCTTCCTTTTCTTCTTCCATTTTATGCCCCTAATAAATATGCTTTAACAACAACACAGTTGAAAATCATAGCGTTATATTGTGTTATGTGTGATATATAAGATTATTTTTCAACCCATAAATAAAAATAAATATTAATTTTTTTGAGATAAACTATGAAAAGACCCTCCGGAAGAAACTATGATGAACTTAGAAAAGTAGAAATTGATATNGGTGTTTCAAAACATGCAGAGGGGTCATGNTTTGTAAAATTCGGTGATACACATGTATTATGCACAGCATCAGTTGAAAATANAGTTCCCCCTTGGTTAAGAAATTCCGGAACTGGTTGGGTTACTGCTGAATATGGAATGCTGCCAAGATCAACCTCTGAAAGGATGAGGAGAGAATCTTCCAATGGAAAACAAAGCGGAAGAACACAAGAAATCCAAAGGTTAATTGGTAGATCTCTAAGATCGATAATTGATTTAAAAAAATTAGGTGAATATCAAATTAACATCGATTGTGACGTGATCCAGGCTGATGGAGGAACAAGAACTGCTTCAATTTCTGGTGCTTGGGTAGCTTTAAGACAATCAATTAATAATCTTTTGAGCACAAGGGACCTTCTAACAGATCCTATTATTGGTTGTATAGGAGCAGTTTCATGCGGAATTTATGAAAATACCTCAATACTTGATCTTGATTATGATGAAGACTCAAAAGCTGATGCAGATGCAAATTTTGTGTTAACTGATTATGGGGGCATTGTTGAGATTCAAGCAACAGCTGAAACTATTCCATTTTCTCAAGAAAAATATTCTGAACTTTTTGCTCTAGCCAAGAAAGGTATTGGTGAAATTAATATTATTCAAAAAAAATGTTTGAAACTTAAATGAAAAAAAAAATTGATAATGAAGAAATTGTAATTGCAAGTCATAACAAAGGGAAGGTTTCAGAAATTAAGGACCTTTTAAAAAATTATGATCTTAAAATATTATCTTCTAGTGATTTAGGAATTGAGGAACCTGAAGAGAATGGTTCTTCTTTTGAGGAAAATGCTATTATTAAATCATCTGTAACTTCAGCATTATCGAAGACTGTATCTCTTTCAGATGATTCTGGTTTGTGTGTTAATGCTTTAGGTGGACAGCCCGGTATTTATTCAGCTAGGTGGGCTGGTCCAGATAAAGACTTTTTGTACGCCGCAGAAAAGATACACGAAAACCTTTTAGAAAAAGGGGCAGATGATTATTCAGCATATTTTATTTGTGTTCTTGCGGTGTCTTGGCCCGATGGCGATCATAAAGTTTTTAAAGGAAGAGTTGATGGTACCCTTTCATTTCCTCCTCGCGGAGATAACGGCTTTGGTTATGATCCTATCTTCACTCCATTGGGTTACACACATACATTTGGAGAGATGGAACCAGAATTTAAACATAGTATTTCTCACAGAAACCATGCCTTTAATTTATTTTCAAAGGAGTTACTGATTGAAAAACAATAAAGAGGGAAAGTTAACCATAGTATCTCTTCCAATAGGCAATTTAAAAGACATCACCATTCGTGCCCTTGAAGAGCTTCAATCCTCTGATTTAATTTTTTGTGAAGATACAAGAATAACAATTAAGCTCTTAAATCACTATAATATAAAAAATAAATTGATGTCTTATCATGAGCATAGTGACACAAGTACTAGGAAATTTATAATCGACCAAATTAGTGAAGGAAAAAATATTTCTCTTGTTTCTGATGCTGGAACTCCTTTAATTTCAGACCCNGGATATAAACTAGTTAAAGAGTTAAAGAAAAAAAATCTGTCAGTCACTTCATGCCCTGGTCCCTCATCCCCTATAACTGCTTTAACATTGTCAGGTCTTCCATCAGATAAATTTTTCTTTTCAGGATTCTTGCCAGTAAAGACAAAGGCAAAAAAAGATTATTTACTAGAAATAAAAGACATTGAATCCACCATGATTTTCTTTGAAAGCTCAAATAGACTTGTTAAAAGNTTGGAATTAATTTTAGAAATTCTTGGGGACAGAAACATCTCTATATGTAGAGAGCTTACAAAAAAATTTGAGGAAGTGTTAACACTAAAGGTAAGCGAAATTATTAAAAACCTATCTTCAAGAGACAATATTAAAGGTGAAATAATTATTGTAATTGAGGGAGAGGTAAAAAAAGATAAACCTCAAAACTTAGAGGCTATTTTAGGAGATGCCCTTAAATCAATGTCACTATCTGATGCCGCAAAAGAAATATCCAAGTATACTAATTTCTCAAAAAAAGAAGTATATAATGCAGCATTAGATTTAAAAGGAAGGAAAAATGAGTCTTAATATAGCTTTTCAAATGGATCACATTGAAACTTTGTCAATATCCGGTGATACCACATTTGCTCTATGTCTAGAGGCACAGAAAAGAGGGCATAAGATTTTCCATTATACTCCTGATCAGCTCACATATAAGAACGGTAAAGTGACATCACTAATTGAGCCTCTTAAAGTTATGGATGACGAAGGCAAGCATTTTAATCTCGGAGATCCATTCGAAACGGATTTTACAGATATAGATTTTGTTTTAATGAGACAAGAGCCCCCTTTTAACATGCACTATATTACATATACACATATACTTGAGCATCTTCCTGAAAATGTTCGGGTTATAAATAATCCAGCAAGCGTTAGAAATGCGCCTGAAAAATTATTAGTGACTTTTTTTAAGGATTTAATGCCAGAAACTTTAATTTCCCTCGATGCTGACTCTGTTTTAAAATTTCAAAAAATTCACAAAGACATCGTTCTAAAGCCACTTTATGGAAAAGGTGGAGAGGGCATAATAAGGTTACAAGAAAATGAAGATATAGTTGGAGAAGTAAAAAATTTTATAAAAGATCAAGATGAACCTATTATGGTTCAACCATTTTTACCAGAAGTGAAATATGGTGATAAAAGAATAATCATATTAGATGGCGAGCCTGTTGGGTGTTTAAATAGAATACCTGCAAAAGGTGAATTTAGATCAAATCTTGGCGTTGGGGGCATTCCCAAATTATCTGAATTATCTGAAAGTGATATTAAAATATGTGATGCAATAAAACCTACTTTAAAAGAAATGAATCTTGTTTTTGTTGGCATCGATGTGATTGGTAAATTTTTAACCGAAATTAATGTGACATGCCCAACAGGTGTTAGGCAAATAAAAAATTTAGGCGGACCAGACATACCGGAAATGTTTTGGAGATATGCCGAGGGTCTGTATTAATTTTATCGTCCAAGATCACAAGCAGCTATAGCGGCAAGATTAATTATCTCTGAAACTCTAGATCCAGTAGGTATAATTTGTATTGGCTTTGACAGTCCTACAAGCATTGGTCCAACTAAATTAGATCCTCCAAGTTCTTGAAGCAATTTAGTTGAAATAGAAGCAGAATGAATTGCGGGCATAATTAAAACATTTGCTGGTCCTGATAACCTACAAAAAGGATATAACTCCATAGCCTTTGGGTTAAGTGCAACATCGGCAGCCATTTCACCATCATATTCAAAATTAGTATTCCTTTTATCTAGAATATTAACAGCCTCTCTCATAAATGTTGATCTTTCTCCTTCGGGGTAGCCAAAGGAAGAATACGCAAGAAGAGCAACTCTTGGAACAAACCCAAGTCTTCTAGCTAACTCTGCGCCTGCCTCTGCAATATCTGCGATTTCTTCTGCCGANGGCATGTCATGTACATTTGTATCAGCCACTAAAACTGTCNTTGGTCCAGAAACCATTGCAGAAATTCCCACTATTCTTTTATTGTTTATTGGGTCAATAACTTGTGTAATATCTTCAAGCGCGAGCGAATAATTTCTAGTTGTTCCTGTAATCATCGCATCTGCATGACCAAGGGATGTCATGCAAGAAGAAAATATATTTCGATCATTATTAACCATNCTAAGACAATCTCTTCTCAAATACCCCTTTCTTTGAAGTCTTTTGTATAAGAAGTCTGCATATTCTTCTGACTTATCAGAGTCTTTTGAATTTACTATTTCAATATCTGTATCAGGCCTTAAACCTATTTTTTTCAATGTATCTTCAATTCTTTCTTGTCTGCCCACTAAAACAGGTATCCCTAAACCNAGTTCTCTAAAATTAAGTGCAGCTCTAATTATTTTTTCTTCNTCGCCNTCAGCAAAAACAACTCTTTTCATAAGTCTTTTTGCTTTAGAAAAAATTGGTTGCATTATATCAGCAGTTGGATCAAGTCTTGCTGATAACCTATTTTTATATGCGTCTTCATCTACAATAGGTAATTTTGCAACCCCTGATTTCATTGCAGCTTTTGCAACAGCAGGTGGTATATCTCTTATTAATCTTGGATCAAAAGGTGCTGGAATTATATAGTCAGGTCCATATCTTGGCCTTGCTCCAGAATAAGCAGCAGCAACCTCATCCGGTACATCCTCGCGAGCTAATTTTGCTAATGATTCCGCGCATGCGATTTTCATATCTTCATTTATAGTTGTTGCCCTTACATCTAGAGCGCCTCTGAAGATATATGGAAATCCTAGAACATTGTTTACCTGATTTGCATAATCTGATCTTCCAGTTGCCATTATACAATCAGGCCTTACTTCTTTTGCAATTTTTGGATCAATTTCAGGATCTGGGTTTGCCATTGCAAATATTATAGGATTTTTATTCATGGTTTTAATCATTTCAGTCGTTAATGCTCCTTTAACAGAAAGACCAAGAAAAATATCTGATCCTTTTACTGCGTCTGCAAGGGTCCTATCTTTCGTTTGAACAGCATGAGCTGACTTCCATTGATTAATATTGTCCTGTCTTCCTATGTAAATTGGACCTTTTGAGTCACAGAGTATTGCATTGTCATGAGGAAGCCCCATAGCTTTTAATAATTCTAAACATGCAATTCCGGCTGCTCCTGCACCATTTATAACAACTTTCATATCAGCTATATTTTTACCAGTAAGGTCGAGAGCATTTATTATACCAGCTGCTGATATAATAGCAGTTCCATGTTGATCATCATGAAAAACGGGTATGTTTAATCTTTCTCTTAATTTGCTCTCAATTATAAAACAATCCGGAGCACTTATATCTTCAAGATTAATTCCACCAAAAGATGGTTCAAGACTTGCAATTATATCCGAAATTTTATCAGGATCTTTTTCATTTATTTCTATGTCAATTGAGTCAACATCGGCAAATCTTTTAAACAGTACAGCTTTACCCTCCATTACTGGTTTAGAGGCTAGAGGACCAAGGTCACCTAATCCAAGGATTGCAGAACCATTAGATATTACTGCTACAAGGTTGCCTTTAGCAGTATAATCATATGCGCTATCAGGGTTATCAGATATTGCCAACACAGGTGCAGCAACTCCAGGNGAATAAGCTAAAGCCAAATCTCTTTGAGTTGCCATTGGTTTAGTTGCATTGATTTCTATTTTTCCAGGCCTGCCTTCAGAGTGAAACTTTAGAGCCTCTTTTTCGTCATAGCTGGTTTCGTTTATGTCATTTTTATCTTTCAAGATCTTTTACCAATCCTATAATATTGTTTCATAATTTGATGACAAATAAACAAATCTAATAAAAGCGTCAAGCATTTTATAATAAAATAATAAAAATAATTAATATTTCAAATTAATATTACTATTTTATAGATAAATTAGTAATTAATTAATAAAAATTATTTTTAGTTTTTCTTTTATTAAGTGGTATTTATAAGAGTAATTAATTTTTAACTATTGTCCTCTTTGTTTAAAAGGAAATATATGACGTCCAAGACCAAAGCGCTAGCTGAAGACTGTAATTTTAATTTTGAAGAAGTTTTTAGTGAAAAACAAATTTATTCGTCTGAAATTAATAATCTTCTAAAACGATATGTTAAGGAGCAATTAAAAAATGCACATAAAGTTGCTCAAAGACGACTTGAAAATAACATATATAAAGGAAAGGAATGCGCTCAACAATTATCATTTATGCATGATAAACTTATAGTGAAATATATTGATTTTCTGAGCAAATATTTACACCCACTCAACAACCCTACTGAAGCAGAAAAGATTTCGGTCTTAGCTACAGGAGGATATGGAAGAGGTCTTTTGGCTCCAGGATCAGATATAGATCTTCTTTTTTTATTGCCATATAAGAAAACTGCCTGGTCTGAAACAGCTATAGAAAACACTTTATATTTTTTATGGGATTTAGGTTTAAAAGTTGGCCAAGCAACAAGATCAATTTCAGAAAGTATTCTATTAGCAGAAAAAGACCAGACAATTACTACTTCAATGCTCGATGCTAGGCATTTATGGGGCAATGAACAGCTGAGTAAAGATTTTAATCATTCTTACAGAGAAAAATTGGAACAAATGTCATCAGCGGATTTTATTCAGGCTAAGCTCGATGAGCGCGAAGAGAGGCAGCATAAAGCAGGTCAATCTCGATATCTTGTTGAGCCAAATATAAAAAATGGTAAGGGAGGCCTTAGGGATTTAGAGATGCTAAGCTGGATGACAAATTTTTGTTATAATTGTTCTCGTCCAGACGAAATGCTTAAAAATGGAATTTTAAACAAAGATGAATCAAAAACTTTTTTAAAATGTGAGAATTTTTTATGGCATGTTAGATGTCAACTTCATTATATAGCAAATAGACCCGAGGAAGTTATAAATTTCAATGATCAGAGGGAGATGGCAAAAAAGCTTGGATATGAAGATAGGAAAGGTCTTCTAGGTGTTGAGAGGTTTATGCGGCACTATTTTTTAATTGCTAAAGAAGTTGGCGATTTAACAAGATCAATTTGTTCTATATTAGAAGAAAAAGAGAAAAAACACATACCAGTAATTTCAAAGGCGCTGTCGTTTTTTTCTGAAAAAAAGGTTGAAAGCTTCATATTAAATTCTGGAAGAATTGATATACCAAATAANAATTTTTTTAAAAATGATCCTTTGAATATTATAAAATTATTTTATTTCTCTATGAAAAGGGATGTTTTAATTCACCCTAATGCTATTAGGNTTTTGAGAAAAAACCTTAGTTTAATTGACAGAGATTTAAGGGGTAATGAAAAAGCAAATGAAATTTTTCTTGAAATTTTATTGAATAAAAAAAATTCTGAGGAAACCTTAAGAGAGATGAATGAAACAGGAGTTCTTGGACGCTTTATTCTAGATTTTGGAAAGATCGAAGGTTTAATGCAATTTAATATGTACCATCACTTTACAGCTGATGAACATTTATTAAGAGCAATTGGAGAGCTAAATAAATTA
>NYSO01000029.1 GCA_002683015.1 Rhodobiaceae bacterium | reverse complement strand
AGTGATTTGGACATTGCTATTATACCAGCTTTTGATGCAGAATAATTTGATTGACCTGCTCCTCCTGCAACTCCTATAACTGAAGTTATATTTATAATTCTNCCATATCTTCTTTTGATCATTCCTTTGATCAATTGTTTTGTAAGTTTAAAAATTGAATTTAAATTTATATTTATAACCTCATTCCAATCATCTTCNGACATTCTCATAAATAAATTATCTTTNGTAATTCCAGCATTATTAACCAAAATATCAATTTGACCCATANTNTCTTGGGCTTGATCTGCTAGATTNNTTATTCCTTCAGAATTTGAAAGGTCGGATATAATNATCTGACAATTTCCGCCNATAATTTTTTGNAAATTCTCAAGTTCTGATTTATTCCTTCCTGTTAAGCATAAGTCTGCTCCACTAGATGANAGNTCCNTGGCAATGGCTNTTCCAATTCCACCACTTGCACCTGTGACNAAAACTTTTTTTCCATTTAGATCTATCATTTATAATCCTTAATTATCTAATTCTAGAAGAAGGCTTTCTAATGATTCTTTATTTCCAGCTGACTTTCTTTTAAAAGATGGGCAACTTCTTTTAGCTAGGTTGGATAATACAGAACCACTACCAATTTCGTAAAACTCTTTAACACCCAAATCAATAAATTTAATCATTGTCTCTCTCCATCTTACCATTTTGGTTACCTGATTCACCAGATTATTTTTTATTTGATCTTCATNATTAGAAAANTCGACNGTAACATTTGATATTACNGGTACATCAGGCGTATTNAGTTTAATAGAAGATAATGATTTTTCCATAATTTCTTGTGCAGGGCTCATTAAAGGGCAATGGAATGGTGCGCTTACTGCAAGTTTCATAGCTTTTCTTGCACCATTNTCTTTAAAAATTTCAAGTGAACTTTCAATACCTTCTTTTAGGCCGGATAAAACAACTTGGCCATCAGCATTATCATTTGCAATAAAAACGTCATCTTGTAATTTGTTTTTAGTAATTACTTCTTCTATTTGATCAATATTTAAACCAAGAATTGCTGCCATTGAGCCTTTATTTTTACCAACAGAGCTTTGCATAGCTTTCCCCCTTATCTTTAAAGTTAACGCAGCGTCTTTTATTGAAAAACTGTTTGAGGCTGTTAAAGCTGTATATTCACCTAGAGAATGCCCAGCCAAAACACCAGATATTTCGAAACCACGCTTTTTTAAAATTTTTACAATAGCAATGCTTACAGCCATTAGAGCAGGTTGAGTGTTTTCGGTTAAAATTAATTCTTCCTCAGGGCCTTCAAACATAATTTTAGATAAATTCTGTTCTAAAGTATCATCGATTTCTTCAAAAACATGTTTTGCTTCTGGAAAGGATTCTGACAAATCCAAGCCCATACCAACATATTGACTACCTTGACCTGGAAAAACAAATGCTTTCATCTTGAAACCTCCTTTTTTTATATATTAAAAATAAATAATCAATATATTACAAGCTTGCAAATTTTAGCTTAATACATTAAAGAACTCCTAAGTTTTTAATTTAAATATTTTTATGAAGGAATAATATGCCTTATTACGAGCATGTGTTTATAACTAGACCCGAAATAGCTCCTCAACAAGTAGAAAATCTTGTTGAAGAAATTAAGACAGTTATCAAAGATAACGGTGGTAAATCGGTTTATACAGAATATTGGGGTTTAAGAGACCTTGCATACAAAATTAAAAAGAGTGAACGAGGCCATTACTCCTTAATTAGAATTGATAGCCCAAGCTCTGCAATACATGAATTGGAAAGAATTCAAAAACTTAATGAAGATGTCCTTCGTTATTTAACCATTAAAACTGATGACCTAAGCGAGGAGTCATCTCCGATTATGAAAGCCTCATTGAAAAAAGAAGGCTCATATAGTTCTTCTAAAGGCGCCTAATTATGAATAATTCAATACCAAATATTACTCAAATACCTACAAAAAGACCTTTTCTTCGCAGAAAGAAAACTTGTCCTTTTTCAGGAGATAAATCTCCTAAAATCGATTATAAAGATACAAAATTATTAAAAAAATATCTTTCTGAGAGGGGAAAGATGATACCAAGCAGAATTACTGCGGTTTCAGCAAAAAAACAAAGGGAATTGGCAAGAGCTATTAAAAGATCAAGATACATTGCTCTAATACCATATCAAATGGATTAAGCGAAATGGAAGTAATCTTATTAGAAAGAATTGAACGTCTTGGCCAAATGGGTGATGTAGTTGTTGTAAAAGACGGCTTCGCTAGAAACTTTCTACTGCCTAAAAATAAAGCCTTAAGAGCCAATAAAGAAAATTTAGAGTTTTTTGAAAAAGAAAAAATTAACTTAGAAGCTAAGAATTTAAAATTAAAAACTGAAGCTGAGGCTGTATCTGAAAAAATTACCGTAAATAATTATATTATAATTCGTCAGGCTAGTGATACTGGTCAACTATATGGATCAGTTAACTCTGGAGATATTAAAGAAAAGCTTCAAGAGGAAGGTTTTTCAATTGAAAAAAATCAAGTTGTGCTTGATAGGCCAATTAAGGAAATAGGACATCATGAAATAAGAGTTAAACTTCATCCAGAGGTAACGTCAAATATTTCAATCTATATATCNAGAAGTCAGGAAGAAGCTGAATCGTTAATTAAAGGCGAAGTAACTAATGCTGAAGCAGTAAAAGAAGAAGCAGTAAACCTAGAAGAAATTTTTGATGAAGGTGCAGTTCCAGATTCTGTAACTGATGATGAGGCTAGCTTAGATGAAGATGTAAATGATAATGAAGCTTCCGAGGAAGAAGTGACTAATTCAGAGACAAATGAAAATTTATCTGAGGAAGAAGTTAAAGAGAAATCAGACACTTAAAAAGTTAACCCCAATATCCACAGTTATCCACAGATAATTTTCTTTTTTTATTATCTTTATAGTTATAGATTGTTTTTATGAAACAATCATCTCCCATACCATTAAATCAAGACCAAAAAACTCTCAATAATATTGAGTTACCTCATAATTTAGAGGCAGAGCAACAATTATTAGGTGCTTTAATAAAAAATAATGAATTAATTGATCGAGTTTCTCAAAATGGTCTTAANGGTATTCATTTTTTTGAACCATTTCATGAAGAAATTTACGAAAAAATTATACAAATGAATAATAATGGTAAATCTGTCACCATATTATTCTTAAAAACGTTATTTGAGTCTAATGAAAATTTTGATTCTGATAGTTACTTCATAAATCTCGTTGCAAATGCTGCTCACAGTTTGGTTATAAAAGAAGTGGCTGATGAAATTTACGAACTTTCACTTAGGAGACAGCTAATTGATACTGCTGAGTTTTTGGAGCATTCATCATACGCATTAAACGAAGATAAAAATGTTTCAGAAATAATAGAAAATACTGAAATAAAATTATATGAGATAGACCAAAAAGGTGAAACAGGAAAAAGCTTCTACTCTTTTGAAGACTCAATTGCTGAGTCTCTTTTAGCTGCTGAAGCCGCTTATTCTTCTGATGATGGCTTAGCAGGTTTGGCAACCGGTTTTGTAGATCTTGATAAAGCACTGGGTGGATTACAAAAGTCAGATTTAATAATTTTAGCAGGTAGACCTTCAATGGGGAAAACAGCTTTAGCATCAAATATAGCATTTAATATTGCTAAATCCTTTGGCGACCAAATGAATGAAAATAACTTAAATCAGTCAAATGGTGAAGAAAAAAACCCTGGTGCAGTTGCCTTCTTTTCTTTAGAAATGTCAGCTGAACAGCTTAGTACCAGAATAATATCTGATCAATCTGGAGTGTCTTCCAGTAACGTTAGAAAAGGGAAAATTGATGAAAGAGAAATTAGTAATTATATAAATGTTGCAAATGAACTAAAAAATATACCCCTTTATATTGATGAAACAGGAGCTATTCCCATAGGAATTTTATCATCTAGAGCGCGACGCTTATCGAGAACTTTAAAACAAAAAAATCAGGAATTATCACTTATTGTTGTAGACTATCTGCAATTAGCCACAACAGGTTCAGACAAATATAGAGGTAATGTAGTTCAAGAAATATCTCAGATTACCCAAGGATTAAAAGCACTAGCCAAAGAATTAAACGTCCCTGTTATTGCTCTGTCCCAATTATCAAGAAATGTTGAAAATCGCGATAATAAAAAACCACAACTTGCTGATTTAAGAGATTCCGGTGCTATCGAACAAGATGCAGATATAGTTATGTTTGTTTATCGAGAAGAATACTACCTAAGAAGGGAGGAACCGGACGCAGGTACTGAACAGCATATTGATTGGCAAAATAAAATGGAAGCAGCGCATGGCAAGGCATCTGTTTTAATTGAAAAACATAGACATGGGGCTGTTAAAACTGTTGACATGCAATTTACTGAAGAATTTACAAGATTTTCTGATCTTGCAAGAGATCAATACCTTCCTGAAAGAATGGATTAAAATTTATGAAAATTTTTACCAATGTAGGCTCTTCCGTCATTAACTTCCTAGGGGAAACTGGTAGATTTTTTATTTTTACTCTTAAAACTTTAAAATCTTCAATTTCAAAATGGTATTTTAAAAATATCTTTCAACAAATGGTATCTATAGGTTACCTGTCGTTACCCGTTGTTGCCCTAACATCATTTTTTACTGGTGGAGCCCTTGCGATACAAATTTATTATGGAGGAAATCAATTTAATTCTGAAGTGATTGTTTCTTCCATTGTAGCACTTGGAATTACTCGTGAACTTGGTCCAGTTCTTGGTGGTATAGTGGTCGCTGGAAGAGTTTCAGCCGCTATTGCAGCTGAAATTGGAACCATGAAAGTAACAGAACAAATTGATGCCTTAAGAACATTATCAACGGATCCATTTGAATATTTGGTTTTTCCAAGAGTTATTGCAGGAATAATAGTTTTACCAATTCTTGTTGGTTTTGCTGATGTAATAGGAATAATGGGAGGATGGTTTGTAGGGGTTCAAAGTTTAGATTTTAATGGTACTGTATATCTTCAAAATACCGAAATTTTTCTAGAGTCAAATGACATTATTTCGGGCCTAATTAAGGCATCTGTTTTTGGTTTTATTATTTCAATGATGGGCTGTTATCATGGATTTTTCTCCGAAGGTGGAGCCCAAGGGGTTGGGAGATCCACAATGAATGCAGTTGTTAGTTCATCAATACTTATTTTGGGTTCAAATTATATAATGACAAATTTGCTATTTGCTTCATAAAGAGAGAATTATGATAGAAATCAATAATTTAAATAAAAAATTTCATAAAAATGAAGTTTTAAAAAATTTAAACCTCAAAATTGAAAAAGGTGAGTCTGCCGTTGTAATTGGTAGATCAGGAACAGGAAAGTCAGTTTTATTAAANTGTTTATTGGGTTTGCTTAAGCCTGATAGTGGAATTATTAAAATNGNNGATAAAAATATTTTAGGAAAAAACCTNCAACACATTANNAATGAATCAGTAAAAATTGGAATGCTATTTCAGGGTGGTGCACTTTTTGATAGTTTAAATATATGGANAAATATTAGCTTTTCATCATTACAAAATAAAGTAAGTGAAAAAGAGTGTAAAAAAATAGCAATTGAGACACTTGAGAAAGTNGGNTTAAATTCAGATGTAGCTGANTTATATCCTTCAGAATTATCTGGAGGAATGCAAAAAAGAGTTTCNCTTGGTAGAGCAATTTTTTCAGAACCAGATATAATTTTTTTTGATGAACCAACTACCGGTTTAGACCCAATAACTGCAGATGTAATAAATAAACTTATTCTTGAAAAAGTTAATGACCTAGGAGCAACAGCGCTAACTATTACTCATGATATGTCTAGTGCAAGAACTATCGCGTCAAAGGTATATATGCTTCATGAAGGTAATATAATATGGGGCGATAATGTCGAGGAAATGGAAAAAACTAAAAATGAGTATATCTTGCAGTTTGTTAATGGCCAGTCTGATGGTCCTATTAAAATTCAAAATAATTAGTTATAGTAATTTTAACAATAACCATNTATTTATAANTATCTTTTAATAAAAGAGCTATGTATGGATCCTAACTTACTAGATATAATAATAATTTTNACCATGTTAGTTTCNGGGGTATTAGCACTTACNCAGGGTTTTGTTAAAGAAATTTTATCATTAATTGGTTGGATANTATCATTTGTATCAGTAATTNTATTTATGCCTGAAGCAGGAAAATATTTAAGACCNTTTTTTGAGTCCCAAGCATTATCTGATTTNATTACAATTTCTATAATTTTTANNGTCACCCTNCTNNNTTGGAGANTATTAAGTTTATTTATTGGAAAGATATTTAAATTTACATCTATAGGTTACATCGATAGGACTTTGGGTTTTTTATTTGGACTTCTTAGAATTTATATTTTAGCGAGTATAATTTTTGGAGTTTTTATTCAAAAGATTGAGCAAGAAAAAAGACCTTTATATATTCAATCATCAAATTTAACAAAAGTGATTGAAAGCTCAAATAATTTTTTATTCAGTAATTTTCCAGAGTTAGAAAGCTTTAATTATCAGTCTTATGATAATCAAAATATTATCTCTGAAGAAGAGAGGGATAAGGATATTGAATAATTTATATAAAAATCATGAAGACGATAAATTACATGAAGAATGCGGGGTTTTTGGTGTTTATAACCACCCTGATGCTGCTGCATTAACCGCTCTAGGGCTTCATGCTTTACAGCACAGGGGACAAGAAGCTGCAGGAATAGTAACCTTTGACGGTGACAGATTTCTGTCAGAAAAGCATTTAGGTCTTGTTAGCGATCATTTCTCAAAACCATCTGTTATTAATAGACTGCAAGGCAGAAATAGTGTTGGTCATAATAGATACTCTACAACTGGTGGAACAGTACATAGAAATATTCAACCACTTTTTGCTGACCTTTGGGGAGGAGGCTTTGCAATTGCACATAATGGTAATATTACAAATGCTTTATCACTGAGATATGATTTAGTAAAAAATGGGTCAATTTTTCAATCCACTTCTGATACCGAAACAATTCTTCAGCTTGTAGCCCGTTCTAGTGCAGATAGAACAATAAAAAGATTAGTTGACGCATTACTTCAAATTGAAGGAGCTTATGCTTTAGTAATATTAACTAATAAAAAATTGATTGGCGCAAGGGATCCTTTTGGAATAAGACCTCTTGTTTTGGGTAATTTGGATGGTTCATATATTTTATGTTCAGAAACATGTGCTTTAGATATAATTGGTGCTGATTTTGTTAGAGAAATTGATCCAGGTGAAGTTGTCATCATTACAGAAAATGGTATTGAAAGTATAAATCCTTTTTCAAAAACTGAAAAAAGNCTAGATTTGTTTGAATACATTTATTTCTCAAGACCTGACTCTGTTCTAGATGGCAAATCAGTATATGATTGTCGAAAATCTTTTGGCAACGTTCTGGCAAAGGAATTTCCAGTAGATGCTGATATTGTTGTTCCTGTTCCTGACTCCGGAGTTCCAGCTGCTTTAGGTTATTCTGAACAATCAAAGATTCCTTTTGAATTGGCTATTATTAGAAATCATTATGTTGGACGAACATTTATACAGCCAAGTCAATCAAGTAGGCATTCATCAGTAAAATTAAAACATAATCCAAATAAAAGTTCTGTTGATGGAAAAAATATAATTCTTATTGATGACAGTATTGTAAGAGGAACAACCTCTGTTAAAATAGTACAATTAATGAGAGACGCAGGTGCAAAAAAAGTACATATGCTTATTGCATGTCCGCCTATTAAATTCCCTGATTTCTATGGAATAGATACCCCAGAAACTGAACAACTCTTAGCTGCCAATCATTCAATAAATGATATGTGCTCTTTTATAGGTGCGGATAGTCTAGGCTTCCTATCTCTTGATGGATTATATAAGGCAATGGGCTATAAAGATGGAAGAAATAATAATAACCCTCAATTTACAGATCATTGTTTTACAGGTGATTATCCAACTGATCTAAAAGACTATAAGGATGAAAAAATTCAAGAGCAATTATCTCTCCTTTCTGATGGTGATATAAATATTTAAATGTCAAAAATTTTTCAAAATAAAATCGCACTTGTTACAGGTGCATCAAGAGGACTAGGTAGAGCAGTAGCCAAAAATTTAGCAAAAAATGGAGCTGAACTAATTTTAGTATCTAGAACAATAAGTGCATTAGAGAGCCTAGATGATGAAATAAAGAAACTAGAATCTAACTCAACAATCGTTCCTCTAGATCTTGAAGATAATGAGTCAATTGACTTACTAGGTGGCGAAATTCATAAAAAATGGGGAAAATTAGATATTTTAGTTAGTTGCGCTGGTATAGTTGGAGATATAACTCCAATTTCTCACTTAGATCCAAAAATATGGAATAAAGTTATTAACTTAAATTTAAATGTAAATTACAGAATAATAAGATCATTTGAACCTTTATTAAAAATTTCAAAAGGTGCTGATGTAGTTTTTGTATCAGACTCAAAAAATAAAAAACTTGATCCTTATTGGGGAGCTTACAATATATCTAAATTAGGTCTTGAGGCTCTAATTAAAACCTGGGAAAAAGAAATAAATCTAACTAATATNAAAGCNCATATTTTTAATCCCCAAGATATGAATACTCACTTAAGATCTAGTTTTATGCCTGGTGAAATAAANAAAAATTTAAAAAATCCTGCTGAAATGGCTAATTTACTNACTAATTTAATTAGAAANANTTAATTTATTATTTTTTTNAATCATAAGGNTTATCTGAGCCCCTAAAATCCATNCTTATTGGNACACCATCAAAATCNAATTCTTTTCTTATTTCATTGATTAGGTATCTTTTATANGANTCTTTAATGTAATTGGGATAATTAGAGAAAATAATAAAATGCGAAGGNCTTACTTTTGGTTGTGTAATATATTTTATTTTNACAGGCCTTCCATTTTTATTGGGATGTGGNTGNNTGTTNGATATTTGNATTAAAAACTCATTTAACTCAGATGTCGTNAGCCTTCTATCACANATTTTATCAAGTCTTTCTGANAGCTNCATTAATTTATCAATACCTTGATTCTTTTGAGCNGANATATANGCGATACTTATTTTACCNACCTGNGGAAGGAATTCTTCNATTTTTTCTTCGATCTCTTTTTTCTTTTCTTTTTTATTCTTTNCCAAATCCCATTTATTCACNGCNANTACAAAAGGTTTTCCTTCAGATTCAATNATATTAGCNATATTTGCNTCNTGCTTTTCAAACCCNCTTTCTGAGTCTATCATTAAAATAACTATTTGNGATTCCTCGNTAGCNTTTAANGAACTCATAACTGATAATTTTTCAGCATGATCCAAAACTTTAGATTTTTTTCTAATACCAGCGGTATCCCATATTTGATAATTAANAGAATTCCAATTAAAAAATAATGGAATTGAGTCTCTTGTAAGTCCTGCTTCAGGCCCAACAATTTGCCGATTCTCACCAATTAACTGATTAATTAAAGTTGATTTACCTGAGTTTGGTCTACCCAATATAGCTATTTTTTTTATATTATTCTCTTCATTTTCAAATTCTGAATTTATTGATGAATTTTCAATTATTAGATTTTGAAGCTCAGAAATTCCCAAATTGTGCTCAGAGGAGATTGATAAAGGATCCCCAAAACCAAGTGAATAAGAGTCAATTTCACCCTGCTTAATATTCCTTCCTTCACATTTATTTGCAATAAGGATAACTTTTTTTCCACTTTTTCTAACTATAGACGCCAATGAATAATCATCTGGTGTAAGACTATTTCTTGCATCAATTACAAATAAAATAATATCGGATTTATTAATTGCATTGATTGAAGACTCTTTTGTAATCCTTGAGATATTATCTTTTGATAATTCTTCAATTCCAGCAGTATCAATTAATTCATAAGAATTATTTTTAATATTTAATTTTTCAGCTCTATAATCTCTAGTTATTCCTGGCTCATTAGCAACTAAAGCCAATCTTTTGCCTATAAGTCTATTAAAGAGCGTAGATTTACCGACATTTGGTCTTCCTATTATGGCTAATATTTCTGACATATCAGATTTTAGTTATAAATTATTAAATCACCCGAGTCATTCAATAGGTAAATAATACCGTCAACAATTACCGGAGCTATAAAAAAAGATCCAGGGATTTTATTAGTTTCGATAATTTCACCCGTTTGAGGGGAGATAAAAGCAGCAACTCCGTGGGATGAAATAACAAATAATTTATCGGAAATCATCACTGGACCACTCCACCTAATAGGATCTTCTCTTTTTTCTTCATTTATATATTGCTCTAATTGAGTAACCCACTTGATTTTTCCTGCATTTCTTGAAACACCCACTAACTCTGAATTTGTTGATAATGCAAAAACCCAATCCCCTGAAACCCAAGGTGTTTCTGTTCCAGAAATATCCAGCGTCCATAATCTCTCTCCACTTGATATATCAACTGATATCATTCTCCCGGCATGGCTTATTGCTATCATCCTACCATTATCTGTTACTGGTCTTGCTGTGATAGAGTTAATTTCTGAGAGGGATGTTGAAGAACCAGTCCTTGACAAAGAGTCGGTCCAAACAACTGATCCATTTAAGCTTCTAATTGCATAAATTTCACCAGATGAATATGGTACAAAAACAAGGCCACCATCTATTGAAACTGAATTAGACGATAAAACTGACGCTGACTCAAGGATTCCTCTATGATTCCATAATACCTCACCATTTAGAGAATTAAGGGCAAAGACTTGATTATCATGGCTAATTACATAGACTATATTATCAAAAGCAATAGGCGCTGAACGAATAGGAATTCTTATATTAATTTTCCATATTTCCTCACCGGAATTTGCATCTAGCGCTAAAACATTCCCAAAACCGTTCGTAACAAAAATTGTACCGTTTTCATATGAAATACCGCCTCCAAATCCCTCTTTCTTCTTTTCTTTTTTCA
>NYSO01000028.1 GCA_002683015.1 Rhodobiaceae bacterium | reverse complement strand
TCAGGAGATATTTGAGGAGTAATTTTAATAACTTCAATACGAGTAATATTTAACCTTTCGGATGATGGATTATAGCACTCACCTCCACACAAGGTATCAATTTTTTCTCTTGATAAACCATCCATAACAAAGTCTTCACAACCAGGTTTTTGCTTGAAAGAACCAACAGCTTTTACAATAAATTTTGGATTATTTGATAAGAATAAAGATGAGCCCATTGGGTTAATTTCCTGATTTGAAACTTCATCAAACCAAAGTAAAATTCTAGGACCTGAGGTTCCATAAATTTCTTTCCTTTCCATAGCATCCCAAATTGCATTTCTATTTCTTCCTTCTGAATGAACAGCTGCTAAACCTCCTTGAGTCCAAAAACTTTGCTGTCTCTCAAGCTCAGTTAGAGCAAAACCGGCATTAGAGGCTAAAATTTCTTCACGTGTTAAAGGAAGAATATTTGGATCTGCTAGTTGACCCTGATTTGGTAAAAGTAATCCTCTATAATACTCGCTTCTTGCTCCAGCAGACTCAGTGGTAGTTTTTCTATCAACCGGTTTGTAACCTGTTCCAGGGCGTGCCCTATGATTGTCCGAAGAAGAGATAAAACCCCAATTAAAATTTATTGGCTCATCTTCATCAAAGTTTGTAATAGCAAGTCCATACTGAACCGATGTTGTTGGATTATGGTTAAACGCTGGTAAAAAACAATCTTGGCATTGACCAGAATTTAAATAATCTTCACTATTTTCGCCTGGTACAGCTATATGAAAACCAACACCAAGGTTTGCTGTTACTTGTCTAGCCTTTTCAGCTCTTGAAGAACACTCTTTTTCATCTAAACCAGAATTTAAACATCTAGTTTCAATAATTTGACCCGCACGCCAACATGAAGGTAAAAAATTTTCAGTCGGACTGGGGCATATAGGATTTTCTATTTCACCAATAACTTGTCTATATGATCTATATTCTTCAGTATTTCCATGTCCTGACATAACTTCAATAATAGGAAAAGACTCTGGTCTCATATCTTTCTTAAGTTGTTTATCCCATGCTGAAGTTGGTGGTGTATAAAAACCCCAAGATGAACCATGAGGAATTACTAATGGATCAAGAGATTGCTCTTCTAAACGCCGCATCAACTCACCAGGATCTTTGGCTTGTTCAAAACAATCTAAGGGTAGCTCATCTGAAGATAGATTCGGATCACAAAAAGGGACATCCCGAAGTTCTTTCAAAAAAGCTTGAAGATTGGCATATTCTTGCCAGTTTTTAAGATCTGTAAACCCTAATAATCGAAAATCATTATCGGTATTATCAGTATTATTTCTCAAAGCATTTACTGCAACACCGGATGCAGCAATAGGTCTTTTTGCAACTTTATCATCTTCTAAATCTTTAAAAATAACATTTTTATGGCCGTAGTGCTCAGATGGTAATGCACCAACTTGAGTCCACTCAAATCCAATAAAAGAGACAACATCAGTACTCTCCTCCAGATCAGAGGCAAAAGAACACTGTCGAATTAGATCTTTGGTTTCCTTCCATTTTCTTGGTGTTGATGCTTCAGCATGATCTGTTGTGGCCCAAAAATCAATTCCTGAGCAATATCTAGCATAATCACATGCATCAGCCATTGGNGCTGACCCTGTCCCATTAAGCATTGGTAANGTCCATAAAAAAGCATCAGTAGANAATGTAGTATGNACATGNAGATCNCCGAATAGAATTTGCTTGGGTTCATTAACACCAACCGCTAAAGCAGAGTCTTTCTGAATAGTTGTTCTTTTAGATATGATTTCGTTTGGAACTATCTCACCTTTTATTGAACCTGCCCTTTCAAACTTACCTGTCCAACCNTAATAAAGTCCCCCTGAAAAATAAAATACACCAGCAAAAATAAANAATATCGCAATAAGTATAATTTTTTTCATTAATAAATCCCCCAATTTCTATATTTCAAAACCCTGAATTAAGGCAGCCTCTTTCCTAACTCTTTCCGGACCGCCAAGAATCTGTCTNGATAAACCTATCCGCTTAAACCAATAATGCATACCTAAAAGATCTGTAAAGCCCATCCCTCCAAATACTTGTGTAGAAGTTCTAGCAATATCCTGACCAACTTCGGATAAATGCGCCTTAGCATGACATGCTAAAAGATTTGCNTCATCTAAAATAAAATCTTGTGAGTACGCAGCATACCACATTAAAGATCTACAAGGTTCTAAATCAGCAGCCATTTCTGCACACATATGCTTAACTGCCTGAAAGGATCCTATCACTCTTTCAAACTGTTTTCTTTCAAGAGAATATTCAACAGCTTTATTAAGCATATTTTGACTTGCACCAAGTAAATCTGCTGCTAAGCCAATTCTTCCAACATCAATTGTTTTTTGTATAGCTTCTTTCCCACCAGGTATTATTACATAATTTGAAGAGTCAAAAATTATTTCTACAACTGGACGGGTCGAGTCTATTGTAGGTATTTCATTAATCTCAACACCATTATTATCTGTCTCAATTAATATTAAATTGTTATCTACTGCTGTAATTATTATCGCTGGATCTAACTCACCATCTACACCAAAAATATTTATTCCTGAAACTTTATCGCCATTTGCAGTAAGACCTAAATCACCTCTTTTACCAATGACCTCGCTCATAGAAATGCAAGCTGTAATTTCGCCAGATGCAATTAACGGAAGCCATTTCTCAGCTAAATGATTATCCTTTTCAAATAAAATTGCTGTTGGGGCCATAATAGAATTCCCAATCCAGGGTGAGGGTACAGCATAAGACCCTAATTGCTCAGCAACCAAACTTGCCTCTAAAACACCTAGACCAGATCCGCCATATTCTTCAGGTATCATTAATCCCGGTAATCCCATATCAATAATTGACCTTCGAATAGTCTTTCTTAATGATTTATCTCCTTTTGAATGATCGCGAAGGTTATCGACGCTGATATTTTCATCAAACATCTTTTTAATACTCTCTGATAGAATTCCTTGCTCTTCTGATAATGCAAATTCCATTATTTTTTTCCATTANTAACTGACTTTGGTTCACGTGGCATACCTAAACCTGCTTCACTTATAATATTTTTCTGAATTTGAGCAGTTCCCCCTCCAATAATTAACCCTAAATCAAACATATACTTCCATTGCCATTTTCCTGAACCATGATCATGATTGCTCTTACCATAAATAGTTCCTAGTTCACCTAAAAGATCTATCGCAAAGCCAGCAAGATCGTGATTTAGCTGACAGCCATTTAATTTAACAATTAATTTTGCCATTTTAGCATCTAATTTTTTATGAGAAGCCGTTAATAGTCTTAAGCTATTAAATGACATACTTAATACTCTTGCTTGAAGCTTCATCAGTTTATCAAGATGGACGGGATTGTTGATTAATTTTTCACCGTTAATAGTTTCTTGCTGCATTAATTCAATAATTTCATTTAAACGTGTAGCTGACTGGTTGGGATCACCAAGCATTCCTCTTTCATGAGTTAAGGTNGCGTTTGCTACATACCAACCTTCTCCTCTTTTTCCGACAATCTGATTTTTAGGTACTCTCACATCAGTGAAGAAAACCTCATTAAACTCTGCATGGCCTGTCATTGTNATTAAAGGCCTAACTTCAATTCCAGGTGAATTCATATCAATAAGAACATATGATATTCCTTTATGTTTTGGTGCATCAGGTTCAGTCCTAACCAAGCAAAACATCATATCAGACATTTGGGCTCCCGANGTCCATATTTTCTGACCATTAATAACAAAATCATCGCCATCAACTATTGCTTTTGTTTGTAAAGAAGCAAGATCAGATCCTGATCCTGGTTCAGAATAACCCTGACACCAAATAACTTCCCCAGAAATAGTTTTACTTATCCAATCATTTTTTTGATCTTCTGACCCTAGTTCTAAAAGTGTTGGAACTAACATTGAAATACCTTGGTTAGCCATACCCATTGGTATATTCGCCTTACTAAATTCTTCNGCNATTATACGCGATTTTAAAACATCAGACTCGGCACCGTACCCACCATATTCCTTAGGAATAGTTCTTGCAGCATAACCATTATCGATTAATTTTTTTTGCCATTTAAGTTCTTCATTGCTTGGTCTTACCGGNGTTCTAGCTTTNCCTGCCATATGTTTATTTTCTTCAAGGAAGGAGAGAACATTTTTTCTAAAATNAATATATTCTGGTCCAGCATTTAAATCCATTNTTGTTCTCTTTTTTAATNGATNATCATANAGATAATTTAAATATAAATCATGTGATTTTCTNATAAATATNATAATTNAAGGTCAAAATAACGCACCCATTAAATAAATTTAATTTTACAAAAATTATAACAACAGTTAGATTGCCCTCATTATTAAGAATCTTNTTATTTCCTTAATATTTTTTAAATAAAAATAACTTANAGGTATTATTATGAAAAAATTTTTATTAACACTTTTAGTATTTTTGGGTTTTAACCAAAGCAATGTTATTGCTGATAATACTTCTGATACAAATGCTTTTTCNTTTAGTTTTGAGTCAATTGAAGGTGGTGATTTGAACCTTGATCAATACAANGGTAAAGCGCTTTTAGTTGTTAATACTGCATCATTATGTGGTTTTACTGGTCAATATGAAGGTCTGCAAAAATTATGGGATAGTTATAAAGATAAAGGTTTGGTAGTTATTGGTGTACCAGCTAATAATTTTAAATCTCAAGAACCAGGTAACGACGGAGAAATAAAAGAGTTTTGCGAAACTACTTTTGGAATTGATTTTCCAATGACTTCAAAAGTTAGTGTTAAAGGTGATGATGCTCACCCATTTTATAAATGGCTTGTCTCGCAATCAGCAGGCTCACCTAAATGGAATTTTCACAAATATTTAATTGCACCTGACGGATCGTTTAATAAATCATTTACATCCCTAACGAAACCTATGTCTGGCAGTCTTGTTAAAGCAGTCGAAAAAATACTACCTAGTAATTAAATGAAAAAAATTTTATTAGCGCTTGTAATTTTTTTTAATGTGAATACTGCCGACGCAAAAATAATAGTTGATAATGCATGGGCCAGACTTACCCCAAATGGAATGGGTGCAGTATTTTTTGATATTATAAATACAAATACAGAGGATGATTTCCTGATAAATGCATCTTCACCAAATGCATTGTCAGTAATGATTCATGAAACACAAAGAATAGGTAATATGACTCATATGAAGCATCATTCGGACGGAACAAAAATTCCTGCAAATGGTACAGTACTTTTCGAACCAGGAAGTTTTCATATAATGCTTTCTAAAATTGATGAAAATTTAAAATTAGGAGATAAAATCTTAATTAATCTTAATTTTCAAAATCACGATGATATTTCGATTGAACCAATTTTAAAAATTAGACCACCTATTAAATAAAAAAAAGGCTGCACAGAAGTACAGCCTTTCTAATATTAAATTTACTTCCTATTANGCTGCGTTGTAGCCTAGAATTGCTTTGATCTCCAAAAACTCTTCAAAGCCAAGATCACCCCACTCTCTTCCATTTCCTGATTTTTTATATCCACCAAAAGGTGCATTAAAGTCAGGACCTGCTCCATTAACATGAACATTACCTGAACGAAATTTTTCAGCAAACTTTTGAGCTTTTTCCTGACTACCAGACACATAACCTGATAACCCATANTCAGTATCATTAGCAATTGATATAGCTTCATCCTCATTTTTATAAGGAAGAATTGATAAAACAGGACCAAATATTTCTTCTCTAGCAATAGTCATATCATTAGAAACGTCAGAGAAAATAGTTGGTTTAACATAATANCCAGCATTAAAACCATCTGGCTTTCCTGGGCCACCAGCTACTAATGTGGCACCTTCTTCTANACCTTTTTCAATTAATCCTTGAATTTTATTGAACTGCACCTCGCTTACAACCGGTCCAATACCACCAGCTGCAACTTCTTTTGGATCACCAACTATAGTTGCTTCTGCAGTTGCTTTAGCAATAGCAACAGCTTCATCTTGCCTATCTGCAGGTACAAGCATTCTAGTAGGCGCATTACAAGATTGNCCTGAATTCATAAAACANCCTGTAACACCACCAGCAACTGATTGATTAAAATCNGCATCATCAAGTATAATATTAGCAGATTTNCCACCTAACTCTTGNGAAACTCTTTTTACAGTATCGGCGGAAGCTTTAGCAACAGCCACTCCTGCCCTAGTTGATCCAGTAAATGACATCATATCGATATCTGGNTGTGANGACATTGCTTCACCAACACTTAAACCATCCCCATTNACAAGGTTAAATACACCGGCTGGAACACCAGCNTCATGAAGAACTTCAGCAAAGATTATAGCATTTAAAGGAGAAACCTCTGATGGTTTCAAAACCATTGTACAGCCAGCAGCTATTGCAGGAGCAACTTTACATGCGATCTGATTAATTGGCCAATTCCAAGGAGTAATTAAACCACATACTCCAACAGGTTCCTTTCGTAATCTTGTTGTTCCTTTATCTTCATCAAAGTTATAATTTTTTAAGACTTCCATAAAAGTACCAAAGTGTCCTGCGCCAGTTGCAGCTTGAGCTGCTTTTGAAAGCCATAAAGGAGCACCCATTTCAGAAGAAATTGTTTCTGCAATTTCATCATAACGCGATTGATAAACTTCAAGAATTTTTCCCATAAGAGCCAAACGCTCTTCTTTAGATGTTTGAGAAAAACTTTCAAATGCTTCTTTAGCTGCAGCAACAGCTTTATCAACATCCTTGCTATTTCCCATAGCTATTTTACCAATTGTTTCCTCTGTGGCAGGATTAATTACATCTAAGTGCTTAGGGTCAAC
>NYSO01000027.1 GCA_002683015.1 Rhodobiaceae bacterium | reverse complement strand
CTTTTTTCACTTCGGCATAATAAAACATCAGGTTGAATACCGATTGATCTTAATTCTTTAACTGAATGTTGGGTGGGTTTTGTTTTTATTTCTGCCGCAGCTGCAATATAAGGAACCAATGTTAGGTGAACAAAACATGTTTGATTATCAGGAAGCTCATTTCCCANNNGCCTAATTGCCTCAAAAAAAGGAAGTCCTTCAATATCACCTACTGTNCCACCAATTTCACATAAACAAAAATCAACGCCTTTATTATTATTCAAAACAAATTCTTTAATTTGATCTGTGACATGGGGTATAATTTGAACAGTTCCGCCCAAATAATCACCCCTTCTCTCCCTTTCAATTACTTTGTTGTAAATTTGGCCTGTAGTAATATTATCTTCCACTGATGAGTTAACATCAGTAAACCTTTCATAGTGNCCAAGATCTAAATCAGTTTCAGTTCCATCCTCAGTTACAAAAACTTCTCCATGTTGAAATGGGCTCATGGTTCCAGGNTCAACATTAAGATATGGATCTAATTTTCTTAATTTTACAGAATAGCCCCTTGCTTGGAGTAATGCTCCTAGGGCCGCAGATGCAATACCCTTTCCTAAGGATGAAGCCACACCACCAGTAATAAATATATACCGTGTCATGGAATAACAATATAGCTAATATAATTGATTAATGGAAGAGATGAAAAATTTTAATTTAGATCTGGTAAATCATTGAGGTCAATATCTTCAATTTGATCAATTAATTCAACCTCATTTAAATCATTAACAATAGAATCTGAGTCACTAACACTAGATAAAACAGCTAAAAGTAAACTTGTAGAAAAGAAAATAACACCAAATATTGATGTTAATCTGGTTAAAATATTACCGGCTGAACGACTCGACATAAAGTCTCCTGTGCCACCAACAAGACCTCCACCTTCAGATCTCTGAAGAAGAACAAGGGCAATTAATGTAACAGCAACAATTAAATGTATAACTAAAATAAAAGTATTCATATTATTTCTCTCATTATTTTAAGCTTGTATACGAAGAAACATAATAATTCAAACTTCTTAATTACAAAAATCCAAAATAGATTTGAAATCTTTGTATTTTAAACTTGCCCCACCAACTAAAGCCCCATTTACATAATCTATCGATAAAATTTCCCCAGCATTTTTTTTATTAACAGATCCGCCATATAAAATTTTTATTCTTTTTCCTTTAGCACCGTACTTTTCAACAAGTTTTTTTGTAATAAATTCGTGAACCTTATAAATATCTTCATTATTTGGAATAAGACCACTCCCAATGGCCCATATAGGTTCATAAGCTACAATTAAATTATTTGATGAAATTTTATCTGGAAGAGATTTTTTTAATTGATCACCTATTACTCTAAGCGTTTTACCACTTTTTTTCTGTGAAAGACTCTCTCCAACACAAATAATAACATTTAATTTATTTTTTAATGCGTTAATAGCCTTTAACTTAACAATCTCGCTTGTTTCATTATGATATTCTCTTCTTTCAGAATGTCCTAAAATAACCATTTCTAAATCTATATCTTTTAACATTTCTGGAGAAATATCACCTGTAAAAGCTCCGGAAACTTTATCAGAACAATTTTGAGCGCCTATCATTAAATTTGATTTTTTTGAAAGTGTTGAAAAAATATTTGCAATTGTAAATGGAGGGCAAATTAGAATATCGGTATTTTTAAATTTTTTATTTTTTATATATTTCATTAGATTAGAAATCATCAAAGAATTTTTTCTTAATCCATTCATTTTCCAATTTCCTGCAATAAGCAACTTTTTATTCTTTTTCATTTAAAATCCTCTTTGAGATAATTTAAAAACTAGATATTTATATAAATAATTTTATAAAGTTTATACCAAAATCTTGCCTTTTATTGATCAAAGATACACTATGCAGAAAATTTTAGTAAAATATTTTGGGGTTTAAAAAAAATGTTAGATCTTTTAAGAAAAAATGCAACCGGTCCTTTGGGTATAGCCTTAATAATTCTATTGGTTTTTGCTTTCTCAATTTGGGGAGTTGGTGATATTTTTAGAGGATATAATGCAAATATTTTAGCAAAAATTGGTAATAGAGAATTAAACGCTCAAAACTACCTTTTTAACTTTAATAGAGAGGTTAATAGAATATCAAATCAACTAGAGAGAATAGTTACAACCGAAGAGGCAATTAATTCAGGCTTACACTATCAAATTCTTGATAGGTCATTAGTTGAGCTTTCTGCAAATGCAGCATCTGATGAAATTGGACTTATAGCATCAGATGATGCAATCAAAAAAAGAATTTTATCAACAAACGCATTCAAGAATGCATTCAATCAATTCGATAGAAATATCTTTGAACAAATAATTAGACAAAATGGTTTAACTGAGGACAGCTTTTTAGTCTTAGAAAGAGATTCTCATGTTCTTTCTCAATTATCTAAGTCAGTTTTCAAGGATATTAATCCTCCAAGCGCACTTAATGATTTATTGTTTAGATATCAATTTGAAAGACGAAATGTTGACTATATAATAATTAGTCCAGATGAAATTTCTCAAGAGGATGAAGTAGATAAAAATGAAATTGAGATATTTTATAATGAAAATATAAATCTCTATAAGACAGAAGAAACAAGAGATTTTTCTGTAATTTCTTTAAATGTTTCAACCCTATCAAAGCTAGAAAATGTATCAGATGAGGAAATAAATATTTTTTATGAGGATAATAAATATAATTACTATGAACCAGAAAAACGTTCATATTACCTAATACCCTACTTTTCAAATGAGGATGCAATTAAAGCATTAGAAAACTATAGCTCCAATGGCGATATAGAGAAAATTTTGATTGATAGAAATTTNAATATTAACGATGTCGATCAAGGATTAATTACTTTTGATGATGGCATTTCTGAAAGTGTTTCTGAAACAGCATTTAATGCTTCTTTAAATCAACTATCTGGCCCAACTGAGAGCCCTTTTGGTCCATCTTTAATTTATGTTAATGAAATAATATCTGAGAAAGAAATAAAAATTGAAGAGATAAAAGATCAAATAATAATCGATATTCAAAAAGATAAAGCAAAAGATAAAGTTTATAGTTTATATGGTGAAATTGAAGATCTTAGGGCTGAAGGAAAAACCCTTGAGGAAATCGCTGAAGAAAAATCTTTGTCAATTGAGAGCTTTCAAAATATAAATGATGTTGGGCAAAGAATAGATGGATCTATAATAAAAAATCCATCCCTGGAAGAACTAATAAACCTAATTTTTCTTAATGATGTTGATGAAGATTTAGAACCATATGAAGACAATGAGGGTAATTTAAATTTTTTTAGAATAGATAATATTAATTATTCTCAACAAATCCCTATTAATGAGGCAATGGAAAGTATTAGACTTTCTATTTTAGAAAATAAATCTATAGAAAATGTAAAAACTAAATCCAAAGAAATTTTTGATAGATTAAAAGAGTATAATAATAACCTTGATTTTATTTCTGATGAAAACGATTTAGCAATAGCAACAAGTGGTATTTTAAGCAGAACATCCTCAAATGAAATATTCACAAGTAAAGCATTAAGTGAAATTTTTAAAACTGAAAAAGGTTCATCCTTTATTGTTAATGCGGCAATAGGAAATAGTATTGTAATAGGAAAAGTAAGTAATATTGATCTTTTAGAAAAAACTGAAGAAAGAATGGAAGCAATTAATGAGATTAATAAATCAAGACTTGAAAACGATCTGATTGTATCCCTTGCTGAAGAGCATCAAAAAGAATTATCATCAGAGATATTTTTGGACAGACTTAATCTACTCTTTGAAAATCAAGAGGCTGAAGGGTCATTCTAAGAAATGAAAAAAATTAAAATCGAACAAAATTTTGCTGATTTCAAAAAAAACTATGATCAAAATAAAACTCAAATAATTAGTAGCAAACTAATTAATCAAGAAGAAACTATCATTTCTGCTTATTTAAAAGTTGCAGAAAAACTTGAAAACTCATTTATTTTTGAGTCTCTTGAGGACGGAGAGGAAAAGGGAAGATTTTCTATTATAGGACTTAAACCTGACAAAATTCTAAAACTTAAAAACCAATCTATTAGCATTGAAGAAAATGATAAAGAAGTTATTAAAAGTGAGGGAAATGTTAATCAAATAATTAGTAATTTTATAAGTGAAAATATTTTTGAATTTTCTGAAAAATTTCCACCAATAGCTTCAGGAATTTTTGGTTATATTGGTTATGATTTTGTGAGAAATATTGAAGATCTTCCAAAACAAAATAGAGATACCTTAGGTTTACCAGACTCTATTCTACTTAGACCATCTCAGGTAATTGTTTTTGATAATAAAACGAAAGAAATTTCTCTTATTACTTTTTCTAGACCAAAAAAAGATATCTCTGCTGAAGAGAGTATCGAAATAGCTAAAAAAAACTTATTTAACCTTTATGATAAATTAGAAAAAAAAGAATTTATTAAAACAAATAAAACAAGTCAAACAGCTCTTGAAGCACCAAAGTCAAATACTTCAAAAGAGGAATATTTTGAAATGGTTAAAAAGGCACGTAATTATATAAAAGCTGGAGATATTTTTCAGGTTGTGCCGAGTCAGAGATTTTATGCTCCATTCAAAATACATCCATTTGAATTATATAAATCATTAAGGAAAATAAATCCTTCGCCTTACATGTATTACTTAAATTTAAAGGATTTCTATATTGTTGGATCAAGCCCAGAAACCCTAGTTAAAAAAGAAAAAAGAAAAATTACTATTAAACCAATAGCAGGTACAAGATTAAAAATACAAGGATCTAATAGAGAGATTGCAGAAGAACTTTTATCAGACCCCAAAGAAAGAGCTGAACATTTAATGCTATTAGATCTAGGAAGAAATGATGTAGGAAAAGTTTCTAAAATAGGAACCGTTAATGTCAAAAACCCTTTCAATATTCAAGAAACCTCTCATTTGCTTCATATTGTTTCTACAGTAGAGGGAGAATTAAGAGATAATGAAAATGAAATAACTTCTTTATCAGCTGGTTTTCCAGCAGGTACTGTTTCAGGAGCTCCAAAAATAAGAGCAATGGAAATTATTGATGAATTAGAAAAAGAAAAAAGAGGAATTTATGCCGGAGCTGTAGGATATTTCTCCTCAAATGGGGATATGGATACAGCAATAGCTCTCAGAACAGCTATTATAAAAGATGATATAATGTATGTTCAGGCTGGAGGAGGAGTTGTTTATGACTCTAACGAAGAGTATGAATATAATGAAACAGTTAATAAATCACAGGCACTTTTTTCAGCTGCAAAAGATGCCATTAAGAGAAATTTAAAATAAATGATTATTTTAATAGATAATTACGATAGCTTTACATGGAATTTATATCATTTTCTTGGTGACTTAGGTTGTAAAATTGAAGTTCACAGAAATGACAAAATTTCTGTTTCTGAAGTAATAAAATTAAAACCAAAACAAATAGTTATATCTCCTGGGCCATGCGATCCTAATTCAGCAGGAATATCAATGAACCTTGTTAATGCAGCAATAGAAAATGATATTCCTCTTTTAGGTGTTTGTTTAGGTCATCAATCAATTGCTCAAGCCATGGGAGGAGAAATTATTAGGTGTCATGAAATAATTCATGGAAAAACAGACAGTATTTTTAATGATCAAAAAACTATTTTTAACGGATTNCCTGATAATTTTAAAGCAACNAGATATCATTCTTTGGTTGTGTCTAATGATAGTTTACCCAACAATATAGAAATATCTGCAAAGACNANTGATGGAATAATAATGGGAATAAGACATAAAGANTCAAGAGTGGAAGGTATTCAGTTCCATCCAGANAGTATTGCNACTGATTTTGGTCACAAAATACTTGAAAACTTTATAGGACTATAAATGACAGACTTTAATAATATATTATCTAAGGTTTCATCTAAAGACGGTTTATCTGATGAAGAGAGTTATTTTTCCTTTAATTATATTTTAGATGGTAAGGCAAGTGAGAAACAAATAGAAAAATTCCTTCTTGGTTTGAGAGAGAGAGGAGAAAAAATTGAAGAAATAACTGCTGCTACTAAAGTAATGAGAGAAAAATCCTCNAAAGTTTCTGCNCCTGATAATGCAATTGATACTTGTGGAACNGGAGGNAGCGGATCTGGCAAATATAATATATCTACAGCTGCTTCATTGGTGGCTGCTGGGGCTGGTGCAGTTATTGCAAAGCATGGAAACAGGGCTTTATCATCAAAATCTGGTTCATCACAAGTCTTGGAAGAGCTGGGTGTTAAATTAGATATAGAACCAAAAAAAATAACTGAATGCATNGAAAAATCTAATATTGGCTTTATGTTTGCGCCAAANCATCACCCTGCAATGANNNATGTTGGACCNGTAAGGCAAAAACTAAAAGTAAGGACAATTTTTAATATTCTTGGTCCNCTATCAAATCCTGCGAATGTGAAAAAGCAATTAATTGGTGTTTTCGATAAAAATTGGCTCGAGCCAATGGCTGAAACTTTNAGNAATCTTGGTTCNCANAGNGCTTTATTAGTAAACGGATCAGACGGTTTTGATGAACTNACTACAACTGGAGTTTCATATGTTGCNGAATTAAATNACGGCAATATAAAAACCTACGAAATTANTCCTGAANAATTAGGCTTAAAATTATCAAGGTTTGATGATCTTATTGGTGGTGATCCAGAGCAAAATGCAAAAAAAATCATTAGTCTTCTTGAAGGAGAAAAAGGTCCATATAGAGACATAGTTTTATTGAATTCNGCTGCTGCCTTATATGTTGATGGCAAAGTAAAAAACCTTAAAGATGGAATTTCTATGTCAGAAAATTCTATAGACAATGGAAGTGCTAAAATTGCTCTAAATAATCTAGTAAGGACCTCAAACTCATGAAAAGTATCCTAGAAAAAATTGTAGATTATAAAAAGTTAGAAGTAGAAAATAGTAAAAAACAATCACCAATAAAAAATATTGAAAAAAAAATTATAGAAATAGATCCCGCAATTGATTTTAAAGAAAAGCTTCAAGAAAAAAATAANATTGGGAAGGCCGGAATAATTGCTGAAATTAAAAAGGCAAGTCCTTCAAAAGGAGTAATAAGAAAAAATTTTAATCACATAGAAATAGCTAANGAATATGTTAAAGGTGGAGCCGCTTGCTTATCGATTTTAACAGATACCCCATCTTTTCAAGGTTCGCCTGAATATCTAAAAGATATTAAAAAATTTGTTAAATTACCAATTTTAAGAAAAGACTTTATGATTGATACCTATCAGGTATTTGAATCTAGATCATGGGGCTCAGATTGTATTTTAATCATAATGAGGATTTTAAGTGACTTAGAAATTGATAAACTTGTAAATACAGCAAGAGATTTAAAAATGAGTATTTTGTTCGAAGTTCATTCAAAAGAAGAAGTTATGAGGGCGCTAAAGTTCAATCCTAATTTGATAGGTATTAACAATAGAAATCTTGAAAACTTCAAAACAGATATTAATAATAGTATCGAAATTAAAAAAATTATCCCTGATGACGTCTTAATAATAAGTGAGTCTGGAATAAAATCTCCAGAGGATATAAATTTTCTTAGAAAAGAAAATATTAATAACTTTTTAATAGGCGAGTCCCTTATGAAATCAAATAAAATAAGCGAAGATCTCAATCTGTTAGTCAATAAGGGAGAATAATGTCTAGAATATCTCATTTAAATAAAAAAGGTGAAGCGCATATGGTTAACATAGGCGAGAAAGAAATATCAAAAAGATGTGCGATAGCTGAAGGTATAGTAAGAGTTGAAAGCACCACAATTGAAAAAATTAAAAAAGATAAACTGCCTAAAGGAGATCTTTTTGGAACTGCAAGAATAGCAGGAATTATGGCTGCAAAAAAAACTTCTGAATTAATNCCTCTTTGTCATAATTTACTTATATCATCAGTAAAAATAGAAATTAAATTAGTTAAAAATGATATTTATGTTTTAAGCAGGGTTAAATGTGATGGTAAAACTGGTGTTGAAATGGAAGCTTTAACAGCTGTTTCTATATCATGTCTAACTATTTACGATATGTTAAAGGGATTAGATAAAAATGCTTTTATTGCCAATATTCAACTTTTAGAAAAAAGTGGGGGTAAGTCCGGTGACTGGAAAAGAAAATAATCCCATTTCAGTAAAGGATGCAAAAGAGAGAATTCTAAAGTCAATAAAACCAATTAATAAAACTGAAAAAATAAATATAAAAGACTCTCTAAATAGAATTTTATCAAAATCAATTAAAGCAAAAAGAACTCAACCCGCTTTTAATACTTCTGCTATGGATGGCTATGCAACCAAAAAAAATTATTTAAAAATAATTCCCAAATGTTTGGATATTATTGGAGAAACAAAAGCAGGCGATAAAAATAAATTTAAATTAAAGAAAGACCAAGCTGTTAGAGTTTTTACAGGCTCATTTTTGCCAGAAGGTTGTGATAAAGTTATTCTTCAAGAAAATTGTGAAAGAAATAAAGATAAAGTTTGTGTTAAAGAAGTGAATAGTGAGAGCTTTATAAGAAAAAAAGGAGAAGATTTTTTTCAAAATGATCAATGTTTACTAAAATCCTCAATCATGGACTTCGGTAATATCGCACTTGCAGGGGCAATGAATTATAAATTAATTGAGGTTTATAGGAAACCAAGAATAGGAATTATTGCCAATGGAAATGAATTATTTGAACCTGGTAATAAAAATCAACAAGTAAAACAACCAGCATCAACAAAACCATCAATAATGTCATCAGTTAATGCCTGGGGTGGAGATGCTGTTGATTTAGGTATTGCAAAAGATACAGTGAATTCTCTTAAATCAAAATTAAAAAAAGGTCTTTCTTGTGACATGATCGTTACCATTGGCGGAGCATCAATCGGTGACTATGATTTAGTATACAAATCATTAAAAGAAATGAATTTTAAACTTAATTTTTGGAAAATAAAAATGAAGCCTGGAAAACCACTTATGTTTGGCTACTTAAAAAATAAACCAATAATTGGTTTGCCAGGAAACCCTGTGTCATCAATGGTATGCGCACAATTATTTTTAAAACAATCAATCTATAAACTTCAAAATCATAATTATAATGAAAATATTTTTGATTTTCGTTTGGGCAAAGATCTACCAAAGAATAATTGGCGAGAAAGTTATGTAAGGGGCTATATATCAAAAAATACTAATAATCAGATTGTTGCAATGCCAATTTCTAACCAAGATAGTTCATCTTTATCTTCGTATGCTAATGCTGATTTACTTATAATTAGAGAACCTAACGCCAGAAAAATTAAAAAAAATTCATTAGTGAAGGCTATAATTCTTAATTAATTTTTAATAATACTTGACGAAAATAGAGAACAAAAGTAAAACATCGTTCTACTTTAGTTCTTTATTTATATTAAAGATGGGGATTGAGAATATGTTAACAAAAAAGCAAAATGAATTATTAATCTATATTAATCAAAACCTGAGAGAAACAGGTGTTGCCCCCTCTTACGAGGAAATGAGAGAGGCTCTTGACCTAAGGTCAAAATCAGGAATACATCGCTTAATAAACGCACTCGAAGAAAGAGGCTTTATTAGAAGATTACCTCATAGAGCTAGAGCTATAGAAGTTACGAAACTTCCATCAGCCTCCTCTCATAATAAAAAAGCAAATTTNAATCCNGAACTTATAAATGGCAAAAANGAAGAATTTAAAGATGAAATTTTTGAAAATCTTCAAGAACTTAAAATGATGGGTAAAATTGCTGCGGGTACACCTATAGCAGCAATCGAATATGAGAAAAATAAAATATCTGTTCCAAATCATATGGTTGGATCAGGAGANCATTATGCNCTNGAAATTGAGGGGGACTCAATGATNGGTGCGGGNATTTTAGATGGTGATACCGCAATAATTAAAAAAGCTGATGATGCATATTCAGGTGAAATTATAGTTGCTTTAATTGATGGTGAAGAAGCAACATTAAAAAGATTAAGAAAAAAAGGAGAGACTATTGCGCTTGAACCAGCAAATAGTGCTTACGAAACAAAAATATATGGCCCAGATAGAGTGCAGGTTCAAGGTACTTTAGTTGGAATACTAAGATCATACTAATTCATATATTAATTTACTTGAAAAATAGTAACTTTTCCTAAACAATTGAGACCGTTAAAAAGTCTGGAATTTAATTAAAGTGAATAATAAAACTCAAGTAGTAACTCGATTTGCACCGTCGCCTACAGGATATTTGCATATTGGAGGTGTTAGAACTGCTTTATTCAATTGGCTTTATGCAAAAAAAAATAATGGTAAATTTCTTCTTAGAATTGAAGATACAGACCGAAAAAGATCTAGCTTGGATGCTATTAATATAATTTTAGAGGGTCTTGAATGGCTTGGCATAAATTATAATGACATCCCNATNTACCAAAACAGTAATATTAATAGACATAAAGAAATTGCTAATAAACTCTTAAATGAGGGTAAAGCATATAAATGCTGGGCCTCAGAAGAAGAGTTATTGAGAATGAAAAAAATAGCTCAAAAAAATAACTCTAATATTGGATACAATGGTCTATGGCGCGATAAAGAGCCTACTAATAANGAACTTGGAAAGCCCTATACAATAAGATTTAAAGCAAAAAAAAATGGTGAAACTATTGTTAATGATAAAGTTCAAGGTGACGTATTGTTTCAAAATAATAGTATTGAAGATTTTATTATCCTTAGATCTGATGGATCACCAACATATATGCTATCTGCTGTAGTAGATGATCATGATATGATGGTTACCGATATTATTAGAGGTGATGATCATTTAAACAATACTGCAAAACAAATTCANATATATAACGCGCTGGACTGGANAATACCTAAGTTTTCACANATTCCTCTTATTCANGGNGATGATGGTTCAAAACTTTCAAAACGCCACGGTGCATTGGGTATAGATTATTATGAAAAAAAAGGCTTTCTTCCTGAGGCAATTAAAAATTATTTATTAAGATTAGGTTGGAGCCATGGTGATAAAGAGATATTTAGTGAAGAAGAGATGATTAAACTATTTAATCTCAAGAACATCAGAAAATCCTCATCAAGGCTAGATATAGAAAAATTAAAAAGTGTTAATAACTTTTATATTAAAAACAAAAATAATAATGAATTATTTGATCTTATAAAATTAAAAAATATAGAATTTAGTAAATACGAAACATCAATCCTTAAGATTTTACCGGAAATAAAGACCAAAACAAAAACAATAGATGAGCTAATTGAATCTATAGAATTTATTTTTCAAAAAAGGCCAATAAAGTTAAATGAAAAAGCTGCTGAAATTTTAACAATTGATGCAAAAAAAATATTATCTGAAATTAAAAAAAATATAGAAACCCTTGATACTTGGGACATTAATAATATAGAACAGTTGTTAAAAGATTTTTCTTCTTCTAAAGGTATAAAGTTTAAAGATATAGGCTTGCCTCTAAGAGCNGTTTTAACTGGAACACTGAGTTCACCAAGTATATATAATGTTCTTGATTGTTTAGGAAAAGATGAAGTATTAAATCGTATAGATGATGTTCTATAATTAATAATAAGGAATAAACTATGTCAGATAAAAGCTCTGAAAATGCTAAATTAAAATTAAATAATAATGAAATAGATTATAATGTTGCCGAAGGAACTATCGGGCCTGATGTAATTGATATTTCNAAACTTTACTCTGATACTGGTAAATTCACCTATGATCCTGGTTTTACTTCAACAGCAAGCTGTAAATCCTCTATTACTTATATTGANGGAGAAGAGGGAACCTTACTATACAGAGGCTACCCAATAGAACAATTAGCAGAAAAAGGTAATTATTTAGAAACATGCTATTTATTACTAAACGGAGAACTTCCAAATAAGAAAGAATTTGAAGAATTTGATAGTATAATTACAAATCATACTATGGTTCATGAACAATTGAATAGATTTTTTGGTGGTTTTAGACCAGACGCACATCCTATGGCTATAATGTGTGGAGTTGTTGGAGCTTTATCTGCCTTCTATCATGACTCCACAGATATTAATGACCCAGAACAGAGAAAAATTGCATGTTTCCGATTAATAGCAAAAATGCCAACATTAGCTGCTATGGCTTATAAACATTCATTAGGTCAGCCGGCTATATACCCTAAAAATGAACTTAGCTATGCATCTAACTTCCTTAATATGTGCTTTGGTGTTCCAACTGAAGATAAGGGTGTTGATGAGACTATGTCCAAAGCTATGGATAAAATCCTTATACTACACGCTGATCATGAACAAAATGCATCAACCTCAACAGTAAGACTAGCTGGATCATCTGGGGCAAATCCTTTTGCCTGTATAGCTTCAGGAATAGCGTGCTTATGGGGGCCTGCCCATGGGGGTGCTAATGAAGCATGCCTAAGAATGCTCGATGAAATTGGAAATGTCAAAAATATACCTGAATTTATTAACAAAGCAAAAGACAAAAATGATCCATTTAGGCTAATGGGTTTTGGTCATAGAGTATATAAAAACTATGATCCAAGAGCAAAAGTTATGCAAAAAACGTGTCATGAGCTTCTCGATCATCTTGGTCTAAAAAATGATCCAAAGCTAGCAATTGCAATGGAATTAGAAAAAATTGCTCTGGAAGATGAGTATTTTATTGAAAAGAAATTATATCCCAATGTAGATTTTTATTCAGGAATAGTCATGAAAGCTATGGGCTTCCCTATGGAAATGTTTACTGTATTGTTTGCTGTTGGAAGAACTGTTGGATGGGTTTCTCANTGGGACGAAATGATTGAAGATAAAAGCCAAAGAATTGGAAGACCAAGACAACTATATGTAGGGAACCCTGGTAGAGATTATCAAGATATTAGCANTAGATAANTTAATCTTTTAAATATTCNAAAATTTTNNTTGCAGCTTTTTCTGAGGGATTTTTTTTATCGCCAATTATAACTCTTTTAAACTCCTTTAAATCACTAAGCTGTTTTTCAATAATATCTTTATCGAGGAATAAATTTAAAATTGACNTATATATATTCTTCTTGTTGCAATTACTTTGTATTAATTCCTGAACTGAGTTTTTACTTAATACAAGATTAATCAAAGATATGAATGGAACTTTTGCAAGTCGGCTTACTATAGACCATGTCAAGAAATCTAATTTATAGATAACTACCATTGGAATTAAAGACAATCCAAGTTCTAAAGTTACGGTTCCAGATGAAGCACAAGCAACATCAGCTTCTTGAAATAGACAAAATTTTTCACTTTCGTTAGTGATAATTATTGATTCTGGAAATTCATCTTTTATAAAATTATAATTCTTCTCTTCAGTAGGTATAGTTAATACCATATCAGGGATTTTCTTTTTAACGTCTTTGTAAGCATCTTTGAACGGCTTAATGTGTCGTTTAATTTCAGATTGTCTGCTTCCAGGAAGAAATATAAGAATTGGTTTTTTCTTTAAATTATAAGTTTCCCTAAAACTATTCTTATTAGAGGCTTCATTTAACTTTGGAATAACAGGATGCCCTACATAAGTTGTTTCTAATCCATGTTTTATAAAAAAATCTTTCTCAAAAGGAAGTAATGAAAGTAAATGATCAAAGTTTTTTGACATAGACTTGACCCTATTTTGTCTCCAAGCCCATACTGTTGGAGCAACATAACAAATAACAGGTGATTTAAAGGACTTTTTCTTTAATCTTTTTGCTACCCTGTGATTAAAATCAGGACTATCGATTAATATCACCAAATCTGGTTTTTTAATNAATATATCCTCTGTTACCTGATTAATCCTTTTCAATAATTTATTTATTTTCATTAGAACTGGAAGAATTCCCATTACTGTGAGNTCGCTCATTGGAAAAATAGAACTAAATTCATGGTTTTCCATGAAATTACCTCCTACACCATCAAATTTTAAA